>DASRSG010000218.1:0-10752 GCA_035656595.1 Jatrophihabitantaceae bacterium
CGCTGGTCGCCGCCAGCTCGCGCAGATCACTGCCCACCGCGTCGAGCAGCGCCGCGACGGCGGCCGGCTCGATCCGTCCACCTGCGCGCCGCACTTCGGCACGCACGAAATCGGCCCGCTCGTCGCCCCGGGTGACCTTCATGCACGGGATCTCGAGCGCGCCGAGCTTGCGGCACGCTTCGAGCAGCGCCTTGCCCTTCGCGCCGCCGGCGTGCTGCAACACAAGGGTGGTGCCGTCGGCCGGCGTCTCGAGATACGGGGTCAGCACCGCGACCGCAGCGTTGCGAAGATCCTGCGCGCTGCGGATGACGAGCAGCCGGGCATCGCCGAACAGCGACGGGCCGAGCAGTTCGTGCAGCTCTCCCCCGTCGATGTCGCTGCCGGCCCGCTCGGTCTCGCTCAGGTCGGAGTCGCGGCGGCGCGCGGCGGCGGTGACCGCGCTGATCGAGCGGGTGACCAGCAATTCCTCGTCGCCGACGAGCAGCACGAGCGGCGGCAGCGGCTCGGGCAGCTCGTCCAGCGAGACGGCGCGAACTGCGCGGACGGCGGCCATGCGCCCATCCTGGCACCTGGTGCCGACGGCACGCGGCGTGCCCTGCCCGGCGTGGCAAGCTCGCTCGCCGCCGTCCCCCGCTGCACGGTGGTCAGCCGCGCCGACGGGCCGACGACCGCGACGTCGCCGTCCAGATCGGTACGCCGGACCGGGACGCCGATCTTGGCGAGTTCGGTCAACAGCAGCGGCGACGGGTGCCCATAGTCGTTGTGCAGCCCGACACTGATCACGCCGACCCGGGCGTGCACGGCCGCGAGAAAGTCCGGGTCGAAATACGCCGAGCCGTGGTGCGGCACCTTAAGCACATCTGCGCTGACGTCAATGCGCGCGGCCATCATCATCTGCTGCGCCTCGACCTCGACGTCGCCGGGCAACAAAATGCTCGTGTCACCGACCGTTGCCCGCAGCACCAACGAGGAGTTGTTCGGATCGGAGCGGGTGTCGTGGAAGGCGGCCTGCGGAGCAAGCACCTGCAGGTGCACCTGGCCCACATCGAACTCGCTGCCTATCGGCGGCGTCGAGATCGTCAGCCCGTGCTGGGCAAGCACGCCCTGCACCAGCGCCACGCCGCTGGCCGGCTCGGCGAGCGGGCCGGTGATCACCCGATCGACCGTGCGGTCGTGGAACACGCCGACGATGCCGCCGACATGATCGAGGTGGTAGTGACTGAAGATCAGCAACGCAACGCGGGAAACGCCCAGGTCGCGCAGGCAATGGTCGACCGCGACCGGGTCGGGGCCGGCATCGATCTCGACCGCAGTGTGCGCGGCGGCCGGGAGCACGATCGCGTCGCCCTGACCGATGTCGCAGGCGACCATGACCCAGCCCGGCGGCGGCCAGCCGGACGTGAGCGCGCGCACCGGAATCTGGATCAACGCGGCCACCACCGCGCCCACAGCGAGCAACCGCCAGATTCCTGGGCGGCGGGCGAGGAAGACCAGCGTCGCGATAGCGGCCAGCAACGCCAGGCCGCCGGGCAGCCCGCCCGGCCAGTTCAGGCTGGCGCCGTCAAGGCCGCCGAGACGCTCGGCGATCAGCACCAGCCAGCGGCACGGCCAGCCGGCTACCCACGCCAGCGCCTGCGCCCCGCCAAGCCAGACCGGTGCGACCGCGGCGGCAAGGAACCCGAAGACCGTGGCGGGCGCGACCGCAGGCTCGGCGAGCACGTTGGCCGGAATCGCCACCAGGCTCACCCGTCCGGAGATCGCGGCGATGACGGGTGCGGTGACCGCGTGCGCCGCGGCAGCTACCGCGATCGCTTCGGCAAGCCCGATCGGCACATGCCAGCGGCGCAGCCGTGACGCCCAGCCGGGCGCGATGAGCAGCAGCGCCGCGGTCGCGAGCGCCGACATGGCGAATCCGGCATCCGTGCACAGCGTCGGGCTCCAGATCAGCAACGCCAGCACGGTCGCCGACAGCGCCGGAACAGCCTGCCTCGGACGTCCGGCGGCGAGCGAGCCGAGCGCGATGGCCGCCATCAGCGCGGCCCGCAGCACGCTCGGTGATGGGCGGGCGACCGCGACGAAGGCCACGAGCACGAGCGCACCCAACGCCCCGCACACCCACGGCCGCGCGCCTACGCGACGCAACAAGAGCAGCACGATGCCCAGCACGATCGAGCAATTTGTGCCGCTGACGGCCACCAAGTGGGTGAGCCCGGCGATCCGGAACCGCTCGATCAGCACCGGATCGAGGCCGTTCGTGTCGCCGTCCACGAGGCCGGGCAGCAGGCCGCGCTCCTGGAGCGGTAGCACGCTCGACGCCGCGCGCAAGCCTGATCGCACGCGCCCGGCCAGCCGCTGCCACCACGGCGGCTGCCCGATGAGTTCGGGCGGACGCTGCGCGAACAGCGTCGCGCCGGTCGAACCCGCGTCGAGGGAGGGTTGCAGGGTGCCGTCGATCTGCACTCGTTGCCCGGGCAGCACATCGCTCCAGCCGTACTCGGGCGCGAGGACGAGCACCGGGCCGGATACCCGCCACTGCGCGCTGCCCACGTCCAGTACCTCGGCATCGGTCGCGACCGCTACTCGCGGCGCACCGGCGACTCCGGTTGCGGCCAACGTGTGCGGGTCGCCGGACACGGTCAGCTCGGCGCTGACTGCGACATGCTGCGCGGCAAGCTGCATCAACGGTGATGCACGCGCCTGCCAGAGCCGTCCCGCGAACGGCACGAGGACGAGCGCGATGCAGAACCCAACGGCACCGATGGTCGCGCCCACGCTCGGCCACCGCCGCCGCGCGGCGATGCCGAACGCGCCGACCACGGCCGCCCACCCGGCGATCAGCAACGTAGTCAGTGGAGCAAGTGGCACGCACAGCGCGAGGGTCAGCCATGCCGCTGCCGCGGCGATCGCCAGCCGAATGTCGGTCATCCGGCCTCCTTCGGCGGCCGCGTGACAAGTGCTGTGCCCACTGATGACCTCGCGAGCTCGGTCATACGGCCTCCTTCGGCGGCCGCGTGACAAGTGCTGTGCCCACTGATGACCTCGCGAGCTCGGTCATACCGTCACCAGCGGGCTGAGCTGTGCGTAGCGCACATCGCCGATCCCGGAGACGTCCTGTAGCTGGTCAACGCTCGCGAACTGGCCGTGCGCATCGCGCCAATCGAGGATGTCCTGGCCGAGCACCGGTCCGACGCCGGGGAGTGTTTCGAGCTGCTCGAGCGTGGCAGTGTTCAGGTTGACGATCGCCGGCGCCGGCGAGGACGAGGCTGCGACCCCTGGCGCCGGCGGCAGGCCACCACCGGAGGACGTGGAGCTATGACCGACGACGATCTGTTCGCCGTCACGCAACGGCTCGGCAAGATTGAGCGACAGCGTGCTCACACCCGGACGCGCGCCGCCGGCGGCGCGGATCGCGTCGTAGACCCGCGAGCCGGGCGGCAGTTCGTAGATGCCGGGGCGCCGCACCTTGCCCGCCACATCGACGACGAGCGGCACGCCGGACGCCGACGCTGAGGCCGACGCTGAGGCCGACGCCGATGGCGGAACAGACGAGACGCCAGCCGACACAGTCTCGCTGATCGAGTCGACCGGCGACGAGCTCAGCGTGGCCGGACCGCCAGGCGGACCCGAGATCGGCACCTCACGCGGCCGCGAGACGGCCAGCCACCAACCGGTCGCCGCGACCGCCACGACGAGCAGCACGCCCAACGCGGCAGCACCGCGCCGGCCCGGATCCCAGCGCAACCGCGAGCGCCAACCTGTCTCGGCTCCGTCGCGCGACCCGTGCCGCGGCACGTGTCGATCGAAGTCCGGCCCGGGCAACCAGGCCGGGCCAGGTGTATCGACAGACGGCTCGTCAGGTCGCACCGCCAGTAACTCACGCACCCGCGCGGCGACTCTTGCCCGCTCGCCCCGCCCAGGACGCCCCGCCGCACGCACGACCAGGACGCTACGAAGATCACGCGCACATCGAGCGGCGCAACCGCCGACTGTGGACGACCGCAACCGCTGTGGACGGCGCAGCGAGATACGTCGGTCCAGCGTGCTAGCGGCGCCGCATCAATGCCGGACGAGGATCGTCCCGATCACCCCAGGACCGAGGTGCGCCCCCAAGACCGGGCCGAGTTCAGCCACCGACAGCTCACCGATCGAG
The DNA here is from genome assembly GCA_035656595.1 of Jatrophihabitantaceae bacterium. Classification (GTDB taxonomy): domain Bacteria; phylum Actinomycetota; class Actinomycetes; order Mycobacteriales; family Jatrophihabitantaceae; genus RYN-133. The sequence continues at coordinate 4,151 of DASRSG010000218.1, forward strand.
GGCAGCTCACTGCGCAACTGATCGGCGACCGTGTTCGCGCGCGCCTCGGCGGCGAGATGGTGCACCGCGAGGTCGACCTGGTCGCGACCGGCCGCCTCGACGGTCAGCGCCACGAGCCGGGCCAGCGCCCGCGTCGGCGTGCGGACCTTCTCCAGCGCAACGATCTGGCCCTCGACCATCTGCAGCAACGGCTTCACCGACAGCGACGTCGCAAACAGCGCGGCCGCGGTTCCGATCCGGCCGCCGCGGCGTAGGTACTCGAGGGTGTCGACGTAGAACAGGGTGCGGGTGCGATCCACCACGCTCGTCGCTGCCTGCTGCACCTCGGCAGCCGATGCGCCGGCGGCAGCGGAGCGAGCCGCCGCCCGCACCGCGAAGCCCAGCCCTGCAGCGGTCCCGCGCGAGTCGACCACGCGCACCACGCCGTAGCCGAAGTCCTGCGAGGCGAGCACCGCCGATTCCCACGTGCCGGACAGCGCAGCGGCGAGATGGATCGACACGACGTGGTCAGCACCCTCGTCGAGAGCCGACCGATACGCCGCCGCGAACTCCGCCGGTGACGGGCGCGAGGTCGACACCGCAACCTTGGCGCGCAGCGCCGTCACCACGTCGGCCGGGGTGACGTCGACGCCATCGACCGCAGTACGCGAACCGAGATGTACGCGCAGCGGCACCACGCGCACATCAGCGCAATCGTCAGGCAGGTACGCCGTCGAGTCGGTGACTATCGCAACGCGCGACACGTCAGAGTCCGCTCACGGACGGATCAGACCACGAAGTTGACGAGACGGCCGGGCACCGCGATGACGCGGCGTGTCTCGCGGCCGTCCAGCGCGGCAACGACCTTCGCGTCGGCCCGAGCCGCCGCCTCCAGCGTTTCGGCATCCGACTCTGCCGGCACGACGATCACCGACCGCAACTTGCCGTTGACCTGGACCGGAACCTCGACGGTGTCGTCGATCAGCAATGCCTCGTCGGCCACCGGGAACGCCGCCCACGCCAGCGACGACGAGTGACCCAGCCGCGACCACAGCTCCTCGGCAATGTGCGGCGCCAGCGGGGCCAGCATCAACACCAGTGCCTCGGCCACCTCGCGGGGCGCGCCACCATTCGGGTGGGCCTGCGTCACCGCGTTGTTCAGCTCGGTGATGCGCGCGATGGACGTGTTGAACCGCAACGTCTCGTACCCGTCTCGCACGGCGTGAATCGCCTTGTGCAGCTGGCGATTCAGCGTCTCCGATACAGGATCGTCGGAAACGTGCGGCGCACCGGTCTGTTCGTCGAGGACAACCCGCCATACCCGCTGCAACAGCCGATACGGGCCGACGATCGCCTTTGCATCCCACGGTCGCGACTGCTCCAGCGGGCCGCTGAACATCTCGAACATGCGGAAGGTGTCCGCGCCGAAGCGCTCGATGAACTCGTCCGGGTTGATGACGTTCTTCAGGCTCTTGCCGATCTTGCCGAACTCGAGCTTGACCTCTTCGTCACCGAAGAAGTAGTGCCCGTCGCGCTCGACTACCTCGGCAGCCTCGACGTAGAAGCCGCCCGTGTTCGTGTAGGCCGGCAGTTGCAGCATGCCCTGGTTGATCAGCCGGTGGAACGGTTCGGACGAGCTGACGTAGCCGAGGTCGTACAGCACCTTGTGCCAGAAACGCGCGTACAGCAGGTGCAGCACCGCGTGCTCGACGCCGCCCACATACAGCTCGACACCGCCCAGTGGACGGTCGGCAGTCGGACCCATCCAGTAGTGCTCGACCTGCGGGTCGACCAGCACCTCGGTGTTGGTCGGATCCAGGTAGCGCAGCTCATACCAGCACGACCCGGCCCAGTTCGGCATCGTGTTGGTCTCACGCCGATACGTGCGCGGTCCGTCGCCCAGGTCCAGCTCGACGGTGACCCAGTCAGTCAGCCGCCCCAGCGGCGGCTCGGGTACCGAGTCGACGTCGTCGGGCGGGAACGACTTCGGTGAGAAGTCTTCGGTCTCGGGCAGTTCGACCGGCAGCATCGACTCGGGGACGGCGATGGGCAGGCCCGTCTCGTCATACACGATCGGGAACGGCTCGCCCCAGTATCGCTGCCGCGAGAACAGCCAGTCACGCAGCCGGTAGGTGACGGCGCCGCGGCCGTGTCCGTTGGTCTCCAGCCACTCGATGATCCTCGCCTTGGCCTCGTCGACAATCATGCCGTCCAAGAAGCCGGAGTTGATGGCCGGGCCGTCACCGGTGAACGCCTTGCCGCCGAATCCTTCGGTCGGCTGCACAGTGCGCACGATTGGCAGGTCGAAGACCTCCGCGAACTCCCAGTCTCGTTCGTCCTGACCGGGGACGGCCATGATCGCGCCGGTGCCATACCCCATCAGCACGTAGTCGGCGATGAACACCGGAATCGGCTGCCCAGTAACGGGATTGGTCGCGAACGCACCGATGAATACACCGGTCTTCTGCTTGCCCTCGGCCTGCCTGTCCAGCTCCGACTTCGATGCCGCGAACTTTCGATATGCGGCGACCGCGTCGCCCGGTGTGCTGTGCGAGCCGGTCCATGCCGGCAGCGTGGTGTCGGGCCAGGCGTCCGGAGTCAGGTAGTCGACCAACGGATGTTCCGGCGCGAGCACCATGTAGGTGGCGCCGAACACGGTGTCCGGCCGGGTGGTGAACACCTCGATTGCTGCGTCGCCGGCGGGGAAGCTGATATGCGCTCCGGTCGAGCGACCGATCCAGTTGCGCTGCATCGTGCGCACCTTGTCCGGCCAATCGATCTTGTCCAGGTCGTCGATCAACCGATCGGCGTAGGCGGTGATGCGCATCATCCATTGCGCCAGCGGCTTGCGGAACACCGGCACGTTGCCGCGCTCGCTGCGTCCGTCGGCAGTGACTTCTTCGTTGGCCAGTACGGTGCCCAGGCCAGGAGCCCAGTTCACCATCGACTCGGCGCGATAGGCCAGCCGGTGGTTGTCGACGACCTGGCGGCGCTCGACATCGCCCAACTCGGCCCACGACTTGCCGAACGGGTTGGTGCCCGGCAGCGGCTCGCGCGAGTCGTCGTCCAGCTCGGCAATCAGCTCCGCGACGGGGCGTGCCTTGCCGGCAATCGGGTCGTACCACGAGTTGAAGATCTGCAGGAAGATCCACTGCGTCCACCGGTAGAACGCCGGGTCGGTGGTGGCTATCCGCCTGCGCTCATCGTGGCCCAGACCCAGCCGGCGCAGCTGGGTCAGGAAGATGTCGATGTTGCCGTAGGTGGTCGTGCGTGGGTGCTGGCCGGTCTGCACCGCATACTGCTCGGCGGGCAGCCCGAACGCGTCGAAGCCCATCGTGTGCAGCACGTTCGAACCGCGCATGCGCAGGTAACGGGCGTAGACGTCGGTACCGATGTAGCCCAGCGGATGACCGACGTGCAGCCCCGCACCGGACGGGTACGGGAACATGTCCATCACGTACGCGTGCGGCCGGATGGCGACCCGGTCGAAGCCGTCGTGCAGCGGTCCTGTCGGGTTCGGCGCGTTGAAGGTGCCCTCGCGGGCCCAGCGCTCCTGCCAGGCCGTCTCGATCGAATCGGCGACCGCGGCGGTATACCGGCAGGGGGGAACGTCTGCGTTGACGTCCTCGCCGTCTGGATGGCTCATCGAATCTCCTCGGGACCACTCACTGCGTTCGGGTCCGTCGTCGAGCCGACCCCGCGCCTACCGGCGCGGAAAATTATCTTGTTCGCTCCGCAAGCGTCGCTCATCGTGACTACTCCTGAGAAATCTCGGCCTTGGACAAGCTAAGAGCCCCTGCAGTCGTGCAGAGGCTCTGCCGGGCAAACTCGACGAATCGAATCAGCGCGGCGGTCCAAGAAGAAGTCGACGAACCCGCATGTTTCCTATCGTACTCAACCAACACCCGAAACGCCGAGCGAGATGGGTGCACGCCCCGCGTCCGCCGTCCGTCGCCGCCGGACGCGGGGGCACCTATCTAGCGACTCTAGGGGTACCAGACCGTGCTCACCGCGCTGGGATGGCTATGGCGTTGCTCACCCGCAACGGGATGTCCGAGCTGTCCAGTTTGCGCCGCGCGGGTGTCCTAGGCCTCCGCGTCCGAGGCATCCTCGCCGGCATCGACAAGGAGGGGCAGCGGAACCACGACACCGGGCGTCCCGATGTTGTGCGCACGCAACCGCCACACCGGCTTGGCCCCCTCATGTTGCTCTGACACCAGGTCCGACCAGTGGCAGTTGGCCAACGGGCCGAGGACGTGCACGCCCTGATCGAGACCGAGCAGTGCGGTGGTCAGGGCCATCGCCGTCGCGCTGTGGGTCACGATGACTGCCGTATCTACGGCAGGAAGCTCTGCGAACGCGGCCAACGCGCGCTCGGCGACCTGCTCGCGAGTCTCGCCACCGCGACCGGTGACATCGCGCCCGGCGATCCAGTCGGCGAACTCGTCGGGATACTTCGCGGCGACCTCGTCGCGGGTGAGCCCTTCCCAGTGGCCGAGCGAGCGCTCGCGCAGTCGCCGCTCGGCACCGACCGGCAGTCCGATCGCGGAGCTGACCACTTCCGCGGTCTGCATGGCACGCGCTGCGTCGGAGCTGACCAGTAGATCAGGTTGCAGGGACGCGATCAGCGCGGCCACTTCGTAGGCCTGCATGCGGCCCACGTCGTCGAGCGGCGGATCCAACTGTCCCTGGAAGCGGCGCTGCGCGTTCCATGCCGTTCGGCCGTGGCGCAGCAGGATCATCCTCATCGTGTGCCGGCGGCACGATCGGTGAACGGGATGGGCGGGCAGTCCTTCCACAGCCGTTCGAGGGCGTAGAACACGCGCTCCTCGGAATGCTGCACGTGCACGACGATGTCGCCGTAGTCGAGCAGCACCCAGCGACCGTCCCGACGTCCCTCACGCCGGATCGGCTTGACGCCGTGCAGGCGTAGCTTTTCCTCGACTTCGTCGACGATTGCTTCGACCTGCCGCTCGTTGTTGCCCGTGGCAAGCACGAACACGTCCGTGATTGCCAGTCGTTCGCTGACGTCGATGAGCACAATGTCAGTGCCGAGCTTGTCGGCCGCCGCCTGCGCGGCTACCAGGGCAGCCTCGCGGGCATCGTCGGTTGCAGTCATTGGGTCCGAGTGTACGGACCAGCCAAAGCGAGGAGCTTCCGGTGCGCAGCCGCTGGTGCGGTCAGCCTGCCCGGTACAGGTGGTGCTTGTTGATGTACTGCACGACTCCGTCCGGGACGAGATACCAGACCGGACGACCGTCTGCGACGCGTTGACGGCAATCGCTGGACGAGATGGCCATGGCCGGGACGTCGAGCAGTCGCACCGAATCACTCGGCAGATGGTCGTCGGAAAGGTCATACCCGGGGCGGGTCACGCCGACGAAGCGGGCCAGCTGCAGCGCGTCTTCCGCGTTCTTCCAGGAGAGAATCTGAGCGAGCGCATCGGCGCCGGTGATGAAGAAGAGTTCGGCCCCCGGACGTTGCGCCGCGATGTCGCTGATCGTGTCGATCGTGTAGGTCGGTCCGGCGCGATCGATGTCGACCCGGCTCACCCAGAACCGCGGGTTGGACGCGGTGGCGATGACCGCCATCAAGTAGCGGTGCTCGGCCGGGCTGACCTGGCGCTCGGACTTCTGCCACGGCGCGCCGGTCGGTACGAAGATCACCTCGTCGAGGTCGTAGAGCGTCGCAACCTCGCTGGCCGCGACCAGGTGGCCGTGATGGATCGGGTCGAAGGTGCCGCCCATGATGCCGACCCGGCGCGCGCTCATGTGCCAAATATTAGGGCCGTGCAGCGAGCGCATTGGCAATGCGGTCGAGGATCTCGTCTAGCACCCCGCGACTGTTCGCGTAGCTCAACCGCACCCACCCGGTTGCTGCCGGGTCGTAGTCGGGTCCGGAGGCGTGATCGAGTTCGCGTCGCGGCCGGTCGCGACGAACTCGGCATCGCGGTCGCGATGAACGTCGCGTCCGAGATTGACCTGACCGGCCCAGTACTCGACGACACCCGAGGCAGTGCGTCAGCAGCGCGTATGGCGTGTTGGCGCCGGGACGTCCGGCTTCGCGTTGGCGACGCCGTCGCCGAGTTCGCCAACAATGGCGGCCATGCCGCGAACGGCTCGCCCGACGAAGTACAGGAAGTCGTCATCGCTCAGCGACACGCCCATGGGGTACAGCCTCGCAAACGGCTACCAGTGCACGCCACGCAGGATGTGCGCGAACGCGACGCTCTCACTGGTCGGTTCCTCCGAGCGCGACCGGTCGCCGCCGCGCGCCGCCTTCGAGTCGGGGAACGCCTTGTAGCCGTAGTTCATGACGACGTCCACGCCACGCGGGGCGAGCTGGTAGGCAAGCGCGCCGAAGTTGCCGAGCGTTGTCCCGACCGTCTTGGGCTTGCGGATCATCGCCTTGCAGATCATGTCCGCGGCTTCGGTCGGAGTCATCGTCGGGAACCGGTCGTACATCGTGGTCGGCGCGATCATCGGGGTGCGGACGAGCGGCATGTGGATGGTCGTCAGGTGGACGCCGTCCTGCAGCACCTCGCTGGCGATGCAGCGCGAGAAGGCGTCGAGCGCGGCCTTCGACGCGACGTAGGCCGAGAAGCGGGGCGTGTTGGTCTGCAC
>DASRSG010000219.1:0-23208 GCA_035656595.1 Jatrophihabitantaceae bacterium
CGGGCAACGGTGATCGCTCATCCGTCCATCAACCGGCGGCGGCGCTGGCTCACCGTCGCCGGTAGCGTCGCCGCAGTGGCTGCTGCGGTCCTTGTCATCGAGCTTGTTCCGACCAGCGGGCACCACGAGCCAACCGGAAGCAGTCAGGGGCCGGGCACACCAACGACGAGCACGTTGCCCAGCTCGACCAGCACCCCATCGTCGTCACCAGCGCCGATCCCGCACGGACCCGTTGAGCGGCTCGCCGAAGCTGCCCGCGGCACCACCCTTGGCAACCCGCAGGACGGCCAGTTCTGGTATCACAAGGTCGATCTTTACCAGCCGCTCGGGCACGCCAAGACACCGGCGATCGTGGGCAGTAACGCGAACTGGGTGGCCGCCAACGGCGACGACTGGCTCCTGGAGGACCAAGGCGGATCGCCGCTGTGCACGTACTACCCGTACCTCGGCACGCCGAACCCGAACCATCCCAACACTGACTACCTCCGCAGCCTGCCCACCGACCCGAAGGCGCTCGCTGCCTATCTGCGCGCACACGTCACGGGATCAAACTCGACCGATCAGGCCATCTTCGTCGCAATCTCCGACACGCTGGGCAACTATGAAGGCCTGGTGCCGCCAGACCTTCGTGCGGCCTTCGTCGAGGTGCTCGCGCGCGTGCCATCAGTGACGGTTCGATCCGGCGTCCCCTACGGCGACGGTGGCACCGCAACCACGTTCACCTACAAGCACAGTGCGTCGCTGTGGTTCGACGAATCCACGGCACAACTAGTCGGTCCGCAAGCCGCTCCGGCGTACCGGATCGTCGACAAGTTGCCCGACCATGTCGCCAGCCGCCAGACATGTCCACGCGGCGACGACTGACCGAGACGACGCCTGGCGCTGACCCGATAGCTTGGCCTGGTGAGCCTGTCGATCCTGCGCCCGCCCGTCGCCGATGCCGAACAGTTGTCAAGCGTCCGAAGGCTCATCGCGCACGTTGGCCGCGAAGAGGGTCGCGACCCGCTCTCCGATCAAGCACTCACCCAGCTGACCTCCTCGAACGCCCAGCACGCGCTCGCAGTTCGCGACGACGAGGTCGTCGGCTACGCGCAACTGGATGGCGAATCACTCGAGGTCGCCGCGCAGCCCGATGCGATCGCCGCGCTGCTCGACACCTTCGCTGACCGCGACGTGCTCATCTGGACGCACGGCGAGCACAGCCGGCTGGCCGCCCCGCTGGCGCAACGCGGCTTCACGCAGCGGCGTGAGCTGTTCCAGCTCCGGCGCCGCCTTGATGCGCCGGTCGACAGGCCGCCCGTCCCGGACGGTATCGAGATTCGCAACTTCGTTGCCGGGACGGACGAGGACGCGTGGCTGCGCGTGAATGCCGCAGCGTTCGCGCACCACCCCGAGCAGGGTGGCTGGACGCGCGCCGATCTCGAGGCGCGCGAGGGCGAGGAGTGGTTCGACCCGAGCGGCTTCCTGCTGGCTTGGCGCCGCGCCGAACTCGCCGGCTTCCACTGGACGAAGATGCACCCCGACGGCGCCGGCGAGGTTTACGTGATCGGCGTAGATCCGTCCGCACAAGGCATCGGGCTCGGCTCGGTACTGCTGCGGCACGGGCTCGCATCGCTGTACGACCGGGGCGCGCGCGACGTGCTGCTCTACGTGGACGGGTCGAACACGACGGCGATGCAGCTGTACGAGCGTTACGGCTTCGGTCAGTACGACCTCGACGTGCAGTGGAGCAATCAGTCCTCGACAGGTTCGGTGTCGAACACGTAGCCGATGCCGCGCACCGTGCGCAGGTGCCGGCTTGCACCCGGCCATCGTTCGAGCTTCTTGCGCAGCCGCAGGACATGTACCGCGATCGTCCCCGGGTCACCGTGGAACTCTGCACCCCAAAGCGTCGCCAGAATCGCCGAGCTCGACACGACGTGATCGCAGTTGGCCATGAGCAACTCGAGTAGCCGGAACTCCTGCATCGCCAGCATCAGCGCGTGCCCACGCACCGTGACCAGGTGCGCGGCGCGATCGAGCACGATGTCTCCGGCGTGCAGGCGATCCGCCGGTCCGGACGTGGTTCCCGGGACCGCAGCTTCGGACACCGATGGCCTCCTGTTCGTATGTCCGACTACGCGGCGGCGTGTGGACGCTTGCCGGTGACGATGAAGATCGTGTGCCGCGCGACGGCGACCGCATGATCGGCATAGCGCTCGTAGTAGCGCCCGAGCAGCGTCATGTCGATGGCCGCCTCGGTACCGCGCGCCCAATTCGGCGAGAGCACGAGTGTGAAGAGCTTGCGCCGTAGCGCATCCATCGAGTCGTCCTCCTGCTCGATGGCCTGGGCAAGCGCGATGTCGCGCCCATCGACGACGTCGGACACCTTGGTGACCAGCGACGCGGCGACCTCGCCCATCTGCGAGATGACGTCACGCGCCTCTGGAGGCACCGCAAGGTCCGGATACCGCAGTCGGGCGATCTTGGCGACGTGGTGCGCGAGGTCGCCCATCCGCTCGAGATCACCAGCGAGGTGGATCGTGCTGATCAGTACGCGCAGGTCGGTGGCCACCGGCTGCTGCTGGGCGATCAGCTGAAAGCTGCGGTCTTCGAGCTCGGCCCGCAGCGCATCGATGCGGGCGTCGCCCGCGATGACCTGATCGGCCAGCGCCAGGTTCGCGTCGAGCAACGCCTGCGTGGCACGCCCCATCGCGATCGCCACCAGCTTCGTCATCTCGATGACGCGCTTGCCGATGTCGTCCAGCTCGTCGTGATAGATGTCGCGCATGAAACTCCCGCCTCGGGGTTGTCAGCCGAATCGGCCCGAGATGTAATCCTCGGTCCGCTTCTCGGTGGGGTTGGAAAAGATCTTCTCCGTCTCGTCCATTTCAACAAGCTCGCCGGGCCTTCCCACGCCGGAGAGGTTGAAGAAGCCGGTGCGATCGGAGACCCGCGCCGCCTGCTGCATGTTGTGCGTGACGATAACGATCGTGTACTTCTGCTTGAGCGTTTGGATGAGGTCCTCGATCGCCAGCGTCGAAATCGGGTCGAGCGCCGAGCACGGCTCGTCCATCAACAACACCTGCGGCTCGACAGCAATCGCACGCGCGATGCACAGCCGCTGCTGCTGCCCGCCAGACAGCCCCGCACCCGGCTTGTTGAGACGATTGCGGACCTCTTCCCACAAGCTTGCGGCACGAAGCGACTTCTCGACGACGCCGTCCAACTCGTTCTTCGACCGTCTCTTGCCCTCGAGTTTCAAACCGGCGACCACGTTGTCGTAGATCGACATCGTGGGGAACGGGTTCGGGCGCTGGAACACCATGCCGATGGTCCGGCGCACGTTGACCGGGTCGACGGCGGAGCCATAGATGTCTTCACCGTCAAGTTCGACGGTCCCCTCGACCTTCGCGCCGGCGATCACCTCGTGCATGCGGTTGAGCGTCCGCAGCACCGTCGACTTTCCGCAGCCGGACGGGCCGATAAAAGCGGTCACCGACCGCGGGTTGATGGTGAAGTTCACATTGCTGACAGCGAGGAACTTGCCGTAATAGATGTCGAGGTTCTTGGCATCGATGCGCTTGGCCATTTCGCTCCTCAGTTCGCGATCTTGTTGAAGCGTCCGATGACGCGAGCGATGAGATTGAGCACCATCACGATCAGGATCAGGGTGAGTGCGGCGCCCCACATGCGGTCGGGTGCGAAGTTGGCCTGCACGCCGCCGGTGAAGCTGTTGACACTGCCCAGGTTGGCCACCTGATCCTTGATCATCAGCGGCAGGGCGGCCTGAGCGTCGGTGAACGGGTTCGCGTTCGTGTGCGGCGTGTAGTGGCTCAGGATCAGCAGCGGCGCCGTCTCGCCAGCCACCCGGGCGATGCCGAGCACGATACCGGTGATGATGCCGGTGAACGCAGTGGGCAACACGACCTTGAGAATCGTCTTCCACTTCGAGATGCCGAGCGCGAATGACGCTTCGCGCAATTCGTTGGGCACGAGCTTGAGCATCTCCTCGGTCGTTCGCACCACCACCGGGATCATCAGCAGCACTAGTGCGAGCGAAACCCACACCCCTGCGAAGCCAACGTCGAAGCGGACGAAGAAGATCGCGAAGATGAAGAGGGCAGCGACGATCGACGGGATGCCGGTCAGGATGTCCACCATGAACGTCGTACTGCGGGCGAGCCATCCGCCGGCGCCGTACTCGACGAGGAAGATCGCGACGAGCAACGCGATCGGCACCGAGATGACCGAGGTGATGGCGACCTGCTCGAGCGTGCCGATGATGCCGTGCAGCGCGCCACCGCCAGGATCGCTGAAGGTCCGGACGCCCTGGTCGGAGGTCCACCAGCCGCTACTGGTGATTGCGCGCAGGCCCTTGCTCAGCACGGTCCACAGCAACCACACCAGCGGTACCAGCGCGACAAGCAACGAAAGCGTCACCAGCACGGTGGCCAGCGAGTTCTTGAACTTGCGACGGCCGGAGCCCCGGGCTGCCGAGAGCAAACTGGATGTTGCGGTCGCGGTAGTCATCGGACTCCCTTCCGGGCGACGACGCCGCGAGCGATCGCGTTCACCACGAAAGTGAGCACGAACAGCACGAGACCGGCCGCGATGTAGGGCCCGGGGTTGTTCGCGAACTCGCCCGAACTGTTGGCAATCTTCGAGGCGAATGTCTCGCCACCGTTGAACACGGACGTGGTGAAGTTCGCACCGGACGAAGGGGCCGACAGGATCAGGCTGACCGCGATAGTCTCACCCAGCGCGCGACCGAGGCCGAGCATCGCACCGCTGACGACACCGGCCCGTCCGAACGGCAGCACGGCCAGCCGGATCATCTCCCAGCGGGTTGCGCCGAGAGCCCACGCGGCCTCGATGTTGGCACGCGGCGTGCGAGCGAACACGTCGCGCGCGATCGCAGTGACGATCGGCAAGATCATGATGGCGAGCACGACGGCGCCGTCGAAGATCGTCCCGGTGATGAAACCCTGGTCCTTGAAGATCGGCAGGCCGCCGAGGTGGTAGAGCACGCGCTGCACCGGCGCGAGATAGCCGCTGAGGGTGGTGAAGCCCCAGATGCCGTAGATCACGGACGGGATCGCCGCGAGCAGGTCGATCACGTAGCCGATCGGTGCGGTGAAGCGGCGCGGTGCGTATTGAGTCATGAACAGTGCGATGCCGACGGCAATCGGCACCGCGATCATCATGGCGATCAGCGACGAGATGACCGTGGCCCACAGCAGCCCACTGATCCCGAAGTCGGCATTTCCGGTGCTCACCTGCCACTGGTGGCCGAAGAAGTTGCCGGTGTCGTCCTGGATCGCCGGGGCGGCTTGGATCAGCAGGAAGATCCCGATGAGCGCGACGAGAACGATGATGAAGATTCCGGAGCCGCGCGCGAACCCGCTGAACAGCCGGTCACCGAGGCGGTTGCGCCCGCTGCCACCCACGCTGGTGACCCCGGCACCGGCGACGGGCGGTTCCTCGATGAAGGTGACGATGGCTTCTGGCTGCTCCGAACCGATCAGCACGCTGTGCTCGGGCCGACGCTTCTCAATGGTGATCTTTGGCTCCGGCATGTCAGTTCTCCGCAACGAACGACGGCTAGCTGCGGTACCGCAGTAGCGCTAGCGCGGAGCCCCGCCGGCTTCGGTGCGACCGAACGCCCGGCGAGGCCCCGCAACTTCGAGCGATTGGTGCAGGATCCGCGCTCAGCCGATCCTGGTAACGACCTGCTGCACCTTGCTGAGCACTGACTGCGGCAGCGGTGCTGAGCCGACGGTCGGCAACACCTGCTGGCCGGCGGACGAGCTGGTGTAGGTCAGGAACGACTTGACGTTCGTGCCGACGCTCGCGTCCTTGTACTTGCTGCACACGATCTCGTAGGTGACCAGGATGATCGGGTACGCACCCGGCGTCTTGGTCGCGTAGTCGAGCTTGAGGGTGAGGTCGTCGCCGCCCTGGCTGGCGATCCTGGCTGCCGCCACGGCCTTGCCTGCGGTTTCGGCAGTCAGCGCTACCGGGCCGCCGCCGTTGTCGACCTTGGCCATCGACAGTCCACCGCTGCCCGCGTAGGACCACTCGAGGTAGCCGATCGAGTTGTCGGTGCTCTTGATCGCGGCCTGCACGCCCTGCGAACCAGTCTTGCCCTGTCCGGTTCCGGCCCAGTCCTTGCTCGGCGTGTCCGGGAAGTCCTTCGGCGCAGCGGTGTTCAGGTAGGTCTCGAAGTTCTGCGTCGTGCCCGACTCGTCCGAGCGGAAGAACACGGTGATGGTCGACGACGGCAGGCTGGCGCCCTTGTTCAAAGCCGCGATCGCGGGGTCGTTCCAGGTCTTGATCTTGCCCTTGAAGATCTGCGCGATCACCGACGGCGTGAGCGTGAGATCGGTGACGCCCTTGACGTTGAACGCGACCGCAACCGGGCCGGTCACCATCGGGATGTCGAGGGCCGGCGAGCCGCACTCCTTGGTGGCCGCAGCCAGCTGACCCTGGGTCGGGTCGAGCGCGGCGTCGGAGCCGGCGAAGTCAACCTTGCCGGTGGTGAAGTCGGTGATGCCTTGGCCGGAGCCGACCCCGCTGTACACCACCTGCTCGCCGGAGCACTGTGCGTTGAACGCCTTGATCCAGGCGTTGACCGCGTTCTGCTCTGCCGTCGAGCCGTCCGCGTTGAGCTTGCCGCTGCCACACGATCCGCCGCCGCCGGCTGGCGAGGAGTTCGTCGCGGCCGGCGTGGAGTTGCTGTTCGTGTCGGGGGTGGCACTACCGCCGCTCGAGCCGCAAGCGGCCAGGGCGAGCAATCCCGCAGCGATCAGCGCTGCGATGGAGATAAGGCGAGCACGCCTCACTACGTCACCATCCTTGAACTGGTGTAGGACCTGTTGTCGAGGGCGACGCTAGGGACGCGGTCCTGCCAGCTCCTGGCCAAGACATGAACCCAAGATGAACGCCGTCCCAGCAATTGCTCGGACCCGGACGGAACCGCTCGTCCCCGCCCGCAGTGGTCAGTTCTGGTCGGTCGCGGACGTCGGCCGGTGCGGCGTAGACTCGCCGGATCTATTGATCGCTGCTCAATAACGGGAGTGTGTGGACCGATGACCGACTTCGACGTGCTCGTCATCGGCTCCGGCTTCGGCGGCAGCGTCACCGCCATGCGGCTGTCCGAGAAGGGCTACCGGGTCGGGGTCATCGAGGCAGGCCGCCGGTTCACCGATGGCACGCTGCCGAAGAACTCGTGGCACCTGCGCGACTTCGTCTGGGCCCCGAAGCTCGGCTGCACCGGCATCCAGCGCATCCACGTGCTCAAGGACTGCGTCATCCTCGCCGGGGCCGGCGTGGGCGGCGGATCGCTGAACTACGCGAACACGCTCTACGAGCCGCCGCAACCCTTCTACGACGACCCGCAGTGGGCGCACATCACCGACTGGCGCACCGAACTGGCCCCGCACTACGAGCAGGCCAAGCGGATGCTCGGCGTCGTCACCTACCCCGGCGACTCGCCCAGCGACCGTGAGATGGAGCGACTGGCCAACCAGTTCGGCGTCGGGCACACCTTCCGCAAGACGCCCGTCGGCGTGTTCTTCGGACGCGACGGTGAGCTCGAACCAGGCCGCACCGTCGCCGATCCGTACTTCGGCGGAGCCGGGCCGGAACGAACGGGCTGCATCGACTGCGGCGAGTGCATGACCGGATGCCGTCACGGTGCGAAGAACACGCTGGTCAAGAACTACCTCGCGCTGGCCGAGAAGGCCGGCGCGGTCGTCCGTCCGCTCACGACGGTGACCGGAGTCCGGCCGCTACCCGGCGGCGGGTATGCAGTCGACACGGTGCGCACCGGACGCTGGTTCGCGCGACGTCCCGACCGGACCTTCACCGCTGAGCACGTCGTCTTCTCGGCGGGCACGTACAACACGCAGAAGTTGCTGCACCAGTTGCGCGACTCAACGCTGCCCAAGATCTCACCGCGGCTGGGCTACCTCACGCGGACGAACTCCGAATCGCTGCTCGGCGTGCGGATCGACAAGCCCACCGACGACTACACGAAGGGCGTGGCGATCACGTCGTCGTGGCATCCGGACGAGAACACGCACATCGAACCCGTTCGCTACGGCAAGGGCAGCAATGCGATGGGCATGCTCAACACGATCATGACCGACGGTGGCACTCGGCGGCACAGGTGGGCGCAGTTCGTGCGCCTCCTGCTGCAAAAGCCAGCGGCGGCGCGACTGCTGGTGCCGCGCAGGTGGTCGGAGCGGGTGATCATCCTGTTGGTGATGCAGTCGCTGAACAACTCGATCACGGTGCTGCGCAAGCGCACCCGGCTGGGCTTTCGCAAGCTGACGACCGTCCAGGGCGAGGGCGAGCCCAACCCGACCTGGATCCCGGCCGCCAACCGGGCCGCGGAGCAACTCGCGCAGAACGTCGACGGCATCGCCGGCGGCACCTGGGGCGACCTGATGAACATTCCGATGACGGCGCACTTCATCGGCGGCTGCCCGATCGGCGATTCCGTCGCGGCCGGTGTGATCGATCCGTACCACCGGCTCTACGGCTACGAGGGCCTGCACGTCATCGACGGCTCGACCCTGTCGGCGAACCTCGGCGTCAACCCGTCGCTGTCGATCACGGCCCAGGCCGAGCGGGCCGCCGCGCTGTGGCCCAACCGCGGCGAGGTCGACCGGCGGCCCCCGCTGGGCAGTGCCTACCAGCGGCTCGACCCGATCGCGCCGTCCTCGCCGGTCGTCCCCGCTGACGCGCCTGGTGCGCTGCGCGTGAACCTGGGCATGCCCGAGATCCGCACCGCCTGAGGCCGGCCGTTTTCCCCGGGCGCGTCCGGTTGGTGGCCGCGAAACCGGACGGCAGCGGGGAAATCCGGAGGCGCCCTACCCGGCGCAACCACGGCAGAAATGTGACCGGAGTCGATCACGAACTTCGCATTTCGGCGCAACCTCAGGTCCAGGCCCTCGTTGTCCATGGCAAGCGCACTCGTCTGCGCCGCCTGCGCAACCGGTAGCAGGTTGCACAACGCTGAACTAGGAGTGGCATGTCCGAGGCTTCATCGCGATCCGCCCGTCGCCCGCTGGCCGCCACCCTCGCGCTGACGCTCAGCGCCGCAGCGGCGCTGCTGCTGGTGGAGGCCGGACCGGCTGCGGCCGCGACCGGACCGCGCGCGCAGTCGGTCGGCCGCTTCCTCGACGGCCAGCTCGGCCCGCAGACCCTCGAATCCGTGATCGACGTGACGGATGCGCGCGCGTCCAACCCGGGCACCGTCACCGACCAGAACCCGCTCGACATCAAGGCCGGCGGCCAGGGCGACGTGCCGCTCAGCCACAAGACGCAGGTGCCCGGAAGTGGCAACACGGTGCACTTCGGCGCGGCCAACCAGGTCGCCAAGGCCCAGTCGAACGGCTACGCGTACGGCGCCTCCGGCGCGGTCTCGAACTCCGGCGGCGTGTCGGCCGGTGGCCAGAACGGCCATCCCGCCAACGCCACGTTCAACCTCTCGCCCAAGGCGATCCCCAGCCCCGGCACGCTGCCACTGCCGGGTGCCGGCAATCTGGCCGCGCTCGGCGGACTGAGCGCAACGGTCGGCGCGGTCTCCGGGCTGGCATCGACCCCTGCCGGCTTCAAGAAGCCCGGCCGCACCGACTACAACATCGCCGGCCTCGGCCTCACCCTCGGCTCGCCCGCCTTGGGCGCCTTCCTGGGCCAGCTCGCCGACGCGCTGAAGCTGCCCGCCGTCCCGTCTCTACCGGCTGGCGTACCCACGGTGCCCAAGTCATGCTCGGTCAACTCACAAACGCTCTCGACCATCGAGCTCGACGGCGGCGCAGTGACTATCAACCCGGCGGACGGCTCGATAGGCGTCGACCTCGCTGCACTGCTCAAGCAGCTCGGCGTCGACCTGAACACCCTGCCGGCCAACACCGACGTGCTGGCCTACCTGCTCAACTACCTGACCAGCGCCAAGGGCCTCGCGACCGGCGCGCAGGACGCCTTGCACGGCATCTTCGACCCGCTGCAGGCGCAGTTCACCACGTGCCTGGCGGCGTTCACCAAGAAGTTTCCCGGCGCGCTCAGCAACGCCCTGCAGTCGGTGCTCGACGCGCTGACCGCCGGCCAGCAGCAGATCGAGGACGCGATCAACAAGGGCGTCGACCAGCTCGCCAGCGCCGGTGGCGCCAACCCGCTGGCCCCGCTCGCGGACGGCCTCAAGCAGGCGCTCGACATCGGCGTGAACGTGCAGCCGAACGGCAAGGCCGGCACGTTCGCCAGTGCGCTCAAGGCGACGCCTGACCAGGCCACGCCGGTGATCGCCGGACAGACCATCGTTCGCGCGGTCGAGATCAACTTCATCCCGGCGGCGGGCGGCAGCCCGGCGGCGACCCTGGCACTCGGCAACGCCGCGGCCGGTCCGTCCACTCCGGGCAAGCCAGCGGCACCGCCGGTGACCCAGCCGCACCACCCCGCCGGCCCGCCGGCCACCCGCATCCCCACCGGTGTCCCGGCCGGCGAGGGCACGCACGGCGGCTCGCCTAGCCTGCCGCTCGTGCTGCTGGCACTCGGCGCGGCGATGGCCGGCGTAGGTGCGATCGCATGGCGCGTCCGCCCCGGACGGCACGGCGCCTGATGTCGCCCTCCTGACGTCGCCCTGAGGACAGATCCCGCCGCGATAACCCGCAGCGTTTTCGTTCGCCAATTCCGCGGGTTAGGCTGGAAAACGGGGGTGCTCTGCTGTGTCTGGATACGCCGAATATCGGTGGACGGCGCGTGTCGCGGACTCGTGGGGCCATTTCGCACCGGAGATTCTTTCGGTGTCCATCGTGGCCGCGATCATCGTCGGCCTGCGTCCGCCGCCCGGCGCACTCGCGCTCACGGTGCCGCTCGCACTCATCGCCGTAGTGATCACCAGCTGGCTGCTCATGCGCCGCCACGACCGCCGGCTGTGCGAGCAATGCGTCGCCGCGATGCCGCTGAACGCCTCGGAGAAGGCGACCCGCTACCAGCGCCGGTTCTGGGTGGCGCACACCGGCGCCGAGCCCCGCTTCCTCGTGCCCTACCTCGCAGTGCTGGTCGGCTCGAACTTCGCGCCGGGCACCTGGGGCCGCATCGTGTGGGCCATCGTCCAGTGCACGATGGTCTACCTGATCATGAGCCACGTGACGCATCGCCGGTTCCAGCCCTGGTGCCCGTGGTGCAGCAGTGGCGGAGGCGGCAGCGAGCACGAGGACGACATCACCCCGCCACCGCTGCCGGACAAGGACCGCGAACTCGTCTGAGGCCGGCTCCGCCTGATGGTGGGCCAGCGAGCAACCCGGCACGGGTCGAACCCGCGGCCGGCTCCGGAGAACGAACAGCGCAGGGACCGCAGCGGATCCTGCGGCGGCGGGCGCGGAGTTCGCACCGTAGCTGGTGGCGTCGCTGGCTGCTGCGCGACGAATTCGGCATGCTCATCGTGCTCGTGGTGATCGTCGCGGTGGTCGGCATCGTGCACCCGGCTTCATGAACCAGGGCAACCTGCTCTCGACCGTGCAAGGCACCACCGACGTCGGGTTGATGGCCTGCGGCATGGTCTTCCCGCTCGCGACGCGCGATGTCGACCTGTGCGTCGGTGGCAATTTCGCGCTCGGCATCGTGGTCGGCGCCGACTTGATCCACCACGGCTGGAACCCGTGGCTCGCTACAGTCGCCACGGTCGTGCTGTGCGGCTGCTGGGCGCGGTGAACGGCCTCACGCAACCAACAGCCAGGCGCCGACGTTCATCGTCACGCGCGCCACCGCGCTGCTGTTCACGCATCGATGATCGACAACGCGACTCGAAGCACCGAACGCGTGCCCTCGGGTCCGGACATGATCGAAAATTACGGCATGTCCGAGGAAAGCGCGCGCACAACCAGTGATGGGCTGGGCCGGCCGAGCTTGGCCGCCATCCAGAGGCTGGTGGTCACCAGCTTCTCGAGGTCAATCCCGGTCTCGATGCCCAGGCCGTGCAACATCCACACGAGGTCCTCGGTGGCGAGGTTGCCGGTGGCATTCTTCGCATAGGGACACCCGCCGAGCCCGCCCGCCGACGCGTCGACGGTCGTGATGCCGTGCTGCAGCGCGGCGAACGTGTTCGCCAGCGCCTGTCCGTAGGTGTCATGGAAGTGCACAGCAAGCCGATCGGCGCCGATCCCCTTACCTGCCAACGCGTTCAGCAGCGCTGTGACATGGCCCGGCGTGCCGACGCCGATGGTGTCGCCGAGGCACAGTCGGGTGCAGCCGAGATCGAGCAGACGCGCGCCTACGGCGACGACCTGGTCGATCGGCACGTCGCCTTCCCACGGGTCACCGAAGCACATCGAGATGTACGCCCGCACCTCACAGCCGTGCTGGCGGGCACGCGTGACGACCGGTGTGAACATGTCGATCGACTCGTCGACCGAGCGGTTGAGATTGCGTTGCGCGAAGGTCTCGGTGGCACTGCCGAAGATGGCGATGTCGCGCACGCCGAGGTCGAGCGCACGATCGAGGCCTCGGTCGTTGGGAACGAGAACTGGGTAGCGCACCGCTTCGCGCAGCGTCAGCCGGCCGAGCAGTTCTTCGGCGTCGGCGAGCTGGGGGACCCACCTGGGATGCACGAAGCTGGTCGCCTCAATGGCCTGCAGGCCGGCGTCGCCGAGGCGGTCGATGAACTCGGCCTTGACCTCGACCGCGACGATCGCCGACTCGTTCTGCAACCCGTCACGCGGGCCGACCTCATAAACGGTGACGCTGGCGGGCAGGCCGTCCTGCGGTATCCGTTGCGGCAGCCTCATCGTGCCATTATCGCGCCGCCGCTCGACGGATCCGCCTGGCTGGTTGCCTAGCGCCCGCTCCGGCGGGCGGGCACGGTGTAGAAGAGGACATGTGAAACCGCGACGGCGTCCACAATGGCAGGACGAAGGCGAAGATCCCGACTATCGCTTCACGCTGGCCAACGAGCGCACCTACCTGGCGTGGATCCGCACCGCGCTGTCGTTGCTGGCCGGTGCGGTTGCGGTAGTGCAGTTGCTTCCGCCGTTCCGGATCGCCGGCGCACGCACCGTCCTCGGCATCCTGCTCGCGATACTCGGCGTCGCGACCACGATTTTCGCCTATATCCGGTGGGAGGCGAATGAGCGGGCCATGCGCACGTCGCGCAGGCTGACCTATTCGATCATCCTGCCGTTACTTTCCGCCTCGCTCGGACTAGTCGGGATCGTGATCCTCGCCCTCGTCATCGTCGAGCGAAAATGACCTACCCCGGACAAAGCGCCGAGCGCACGGCGATCGGGTGGGGACGGACCGCCCTCGCCGCGGCCGGTCTGGGCGCGCTGCTGTTGCGGCTCGGACTCGAGCGCAGCTCGGTACTCGAGATCCTCAGTGCGATCATCGCGCTGCTGGCGGCGGCCGGGTTCGCCTGGCGCGGGCGGGCCGCCTATCGCAACTCGACCGTGTCCACGCCGGTGTTGCGCTGGCTGACCGTCGCGATCGCGGCTGTGGGGATACTCGCCGCGCTCGGCGCGCTCAATTGACTTAATTGACCGGCACAACTGCGCACCGGCTGTGGGGGCAGGTGACTTTCACGGTCGGGACGGGCACACTGAGGTCATCGAGGCTGTTCCCGCAGACCATGTATCAGGAATGCCGGTCCCGGTAGAACCACGTATTCAACGGTGCCTCGGCTAGGTGACAGTCGTCGTATCGGACAGACGTCCGATGATCGACGTACGCGCGTGCCAATGCCGACCCCACGAAGGGTCGACAGTCCGCAAATGACTAACACAACACTCAGCCGCAAGGGCAGCGACTTCGCCGCCTTGTCACGTCAAGTCCGCTCGGCCGGCCTTCTGGAGCGGCGCCGCTGGAGCTATGCGCTGCGAATCGCGCTCACCGTTAGTGGCTACGCCGCCACGTGGTGGGTCTTCGTCGCGCTCGGAGATTCCTGGTACCAGATGATCGTGGCGGCGATCATGGGGATCGCGTTCACCCAGATCGCGTTCCTGGGACACGACGGCGGCCACCAGCAGGTCGCTCGCACCAAGCGGGTCAATGACGTTCTCGGCCTGATCACCGGCGACCTGCTCGTCGGCCTGTGCTTCGGCTGGTGGGTGGACGAGCACAGCCAGCACCATGCGCATCCCAATCACGAAGGGCGCGACCCCGACATCGGCGACAGCGTGATCACGTTTACGCCCGATCAGGCCGGCGCGCGAACCGGGCCGATCGAGCGGTTCATCGCCGCCTACCAGGCCTGGTTGTTCTTCCCGTTGCTCACCCTGGAAGGCATCAACCTGCACGTCCAGAGCATCGATTGGTTGCGTCGCGCGCCGAACCGTCGCTACCGTCGCACCGAACTGATCCTGCTCGTCGTCAACATCGTTGCCTATCTCGGTGCGATATTCGTTGTGCTTTCACCTGGGAAAGCGTTCGCGTTCATCGCGATCCAACAGGCCGCATGGGGTGTGTACATGGGCTGCTCGTTCGCGCCGAACCACAAGGGCATGCCGACGATTCCGGCCGGCCAGACGCTCGACTTCCTGCGCTGTCAGGTGCTGACCTCTCGCAACATCCGTGGTGGCCGGTTCACCGATGTGCTGCTCGGGGGCCTGAACTACCAGGTCGAACACCACCTGTTCCCCAACATGCCGCGCAACAACCTGCGCAAGGCGCAACCGATGGTCAAGGCATACTGCGCCGATCTACGTATCCCCTACACCGAGACCGGCCTGATCAACTCCTACGCCATAGTTCTGCGGCATCTCAACTCCGTCGGCAGATCCTTGCGGCCGGGCGCGTCCGCATCGTCGATCGGCACGTAGTGTGGCCGCGTGACTGATGCTCCGGTAATCGGCAGCGCCGTCCTGGATGTTCTCGGCACCAAGATCGGGCGGCTCGTCGACGTCTATCGCGACACCACCGACGAACATTGCGACTTCGCCGCGGTGCGGGTGGGGCATCTGCTCCACCGGCGCTGCGTGTTCGTGCCGCTCACCGACGCAACGGTCAAACCGCATTCGGTACAGGTCAAATGTGGACGCAAGCTCGCACTCAAGGCGCCAAAGATGCGCACCGGCGAGAGTGTCGGTGCCGGTGCGGAGCTGGCCACGTTCACGCACTACGGGATCCGTTACAAAGCCTCTGTCGACGCGACTCGGCTGCGCCGGCAGCGCGGACAAAAGTCCTAGGGCGGTAGGTGATGACAGGGGCAAGCGAGCATCGTGGGCAGGCAGTCGTCCACCTCATCCAGCAGAACACCGTGTCGTTCTCTGCGGCCCAGCTATGGCCGATGGACGGCGCGTACTCGCGATTCGGACCTGATATCGATTCGTTCGCTCGCGAGGTGGCCAGGCGGCTTCAGGAGGATGGCTACGTCGGCTTCCGCGCAAATGACGGCAGCATCTCGATCATCCCGTTCACTGCGGTCAAGCGCATCGACTTCGCGGCCGCGGACTAACGCCGCTCGCGCGTCAGATGGTAGGCGCGTCGCTGTCTGCGGTGGCGCCCATCTTCGCGTCCCCCACACAGATCGTGCTGTGCGCGACCGCATAGTGCGCCGCAACGGACCGCGCGAGATCGTCGGGTGATGCCCAACCACAGCTGCAGCTTGCGCTGAACACATCACCGTGGTTGAGCAGGTGAATGTGGTGGGTGTTGAGCGCCGAGCTCATCATTTCGGACACAGGTGCGCCAAAGGCTCGTTTGCCCGATGTCCCGACTCCGAGCTGGTACTCGACGCTCACGCGTGCGGGAGCGTTTCCGGGCGGCTGGTCTCTCAGCGAAGCTGACGCTACTCCGTCGCGAACGGATCGAGGCCCCGCCGGCGATGTTGCAGCCGGCGAGGCCTCGATCGTGGATTGCTCAGGCGAGATCAGCGGCGGTGCTGGTTACGCGCGGTTCTTGCGGGTCCGGCGGCCACCGGCCGCGAGGAACACCAGGCCGAGGATGGCGAGCAACAGGCCGCAGACGATCAGCGACGCGGTAGCCACGCCAGTGCTGGCCAAGCCGCCGGGCGTGCGATGCACGTGGTGCGACGCTGTGCCGTGGCACGCCGGGGTAGTTGCGAAGGTGTGCGTCCAGGTGGACGCGTTCTTACCCATCGAATAACCCTTGTTGGCGATCGCCGTCACGGTGATCGTCGAGCCGTTCGTAGCCGAGTGCCTACCCGACGCGACCGACTTCCCGTTGACCTCATACGTCACGTTCCTGGTTGACGGGATCGTGTAGGTCGCCGTGGTTGCCGTCGTGCTCGTGGTGCACTCCGCGTTTGTGAAGCCCGGCTTGGCGACAGTGACATCGACGAAGCAAGCACCGACCTCAGTGAAGGTCTCAGTCCAGCTGGTCACCGCGTGCTTGGCGAACGCGTACCCGGCGGCCGGGACTGCCGTAACGGTCACGGTCTTCGCACCGGTCTCGTTGATCGTGCCCGAGACTGTCTTGCCATTGATGCGATAGCTGACGCCGCGCGTGGTCGGGATGACCAACGTGGCGGTCGCGTTCGTACCGGGCCCGGTGCAGGTTGACTGGCTGATCGACGGAACGACCGGCAGAGCGGTCACGTTGCAGTCACCCGGATCGGTGAACGTGATCGAGTCGGTGACCGACTGCGGCCCGCGGAAGCTGTACCCCGCCGCCGGCGTGGCCACCACGTCGACGGTCGAGCCGACGAGCTCGGTCAGCGTCTGGCCGGACAAGTCCGGGCCGATGCCACCGATGGTGTAGAGGACGTGCGGTGTGGTCGGGATGGTCAGCGTTGCGTCCGAGTGCCGGCCAGGCGTGGTGCACGCGCCGTTCGTCGATGCCGGTGTCACTGGCGCCGCATGAACGAGGCAGTTGCCCGCGCTGGTGAACGTCTCGGTGTAGTCGACCTCTTGCGGTCCGACGAACTTGAATCCGCTAGCCGGCTTCGCGACAACGGTTACCGAGGTGCCCGGCAGGCCGGTGACGGTGGTACCGGAGACGACCAGGCCCTGGATCGTGTAGATGACGCCGGGTGTCGACGGGATCGTCAGCGTCCCGTTCGACTGCGTGCCCGGGCCGGTGCATGATCCCAACAAGACCGAGGGAGTGGCCGGGGTGGTGGTCGTGTCGCACGCCGCGCCGGTGACCTTCCCGAGAACGGACACGTTGTACGTCTCGGTGGTCTTGCCGCCAGGAGTGAAGATGTAGCCGTTCTGCGCGGTCGCGGTCACCGCGAAGGGACCGGTGTCGCCGGCGTGATAGGCCGGGACGGATGACCAGACCACCGAAGCGGTATCGGCCGGGATAGCAAGCGATCCGACGGCGAAACAGGTCGGCGGCGTCACCGTCGGGGCGCCAGGAATCGCTACCGACTGCACGCAGCCGCCGGTCGGCCGGTTGATCGTGGTCTGCATGGTGGACGATCCGATGCTGTACGTCGGCGCGGTGCCCCACACCAGGTGCGTCGTAACGGTGATGGAGGCGACGCTGTCCGAGATGTCGGCAACGGTGAACGACGGGCCTGGGTTGGTGTCGCCCGTTCCGATGCCGCTGCCGCCGCTGATCGTGCCTGCTGACGAGGTGGAGGTCACCGACCAGTCCTCGCCGCTGGTGTTCTCGACGTAGGTCGTACCGTTGCTCACTTGCCACAGGTAGGTCGGGCCGGAGGTCTGGCAGCTGGCATTGCCGAGCGGAGGCGCGTCATGCGCACTGGCCGATCCGGCGAAGGCGGTCATGGTGACCAGCGAAGCCAATGCCGCGGCGGCGGAGGCGGCGAAGGCCACCCAGCGACGGCTGCCCTCGTGATGTCGATTGCGCTCGGACGGGTGGACGGGAGCACGACGCCACATGGCGGGGCCTTCCAATTATGGGCAGATCCGACAGTGGCAAGATCTGTACTGCTTTCAATCTCTTCCAGGACAGAGTCTTCCCAGGCAGGGGCAATGTCAAACCGATGTGAACCCACCCGTACACACTCGTTCGATATATCTCGCGGTGGGCGGGACCGATCTGCACCCGTAGTGGTTGCGTGGCGGGTGCGAACCGCGCCTTTGCCCCGCGTATCCACGCACATCGCCGGCGCGGGGCGCGATCACCTGTTATTCCGACGACGTCGCCGACGACCCCATACCCTGACCATCGCGGAACCCGTGGCACCTGAGGGGAGTGGTCATGGCCCTGCTCGAGACCAAGCTCCATGTGCCCAGGCGCCGGCGGGGACTCATCTCGCGTCCGAGATTGGATGAGCGGCTGAGCCGCGGGGCCGAGTCGACACTGACGGTGCTGTCGGCCCCGGCCGGCTTCGGGAAGACGACAGTGCTGGCGGACTGGTTGGCCGCCACGGCCGCGCAACGGCCCGTCGCGTGGGTCTCGCTCGACCGGCGCGACAACGATCCCGCGGTGTTCTGGAGCTACGTGGTCGCCGCGCTGAACAAGGCCATCGGTGTCGGTGCGTCCCTGCTGCAGGCGCCGCAGCCCGCAATCGACACCGTCCTCGCCAGCTTGCTGAACGATCTCGACGCCGTCGCAGGCGAGGTCGTGCTGGTGCTCGACGACTACCACCTCATCGAGTCACGCGAGGTGCAGGACGGCATGGGCTTCTTGCTGGAGAACCTGCCGGCACAGGTACATCTGGTGATCGCCAGCCGTGCCGACCCGGCGGTGCCGTTAGCGCGATTGCGAGCCCGTGGCGAGCTGGTCGAGATCCGCGCCGCCGATCTGCGCTTCACCCCCGATGAGGCGGCCGCATACCTCAACGAGGTCATGGGACTCGTCCTCACGCCAGCGCAGATCGCTGCGCTGGAGGCACGCACCGAAGGGTGGATCGCAGCCCTGCAACTGGCCGCGCTCTCCATGCAGGGCCGAGACGACGTCGCCGCCTTCATCGCAGGCTTCGCCGGCGACGACCGCTACATCGTCGACTACCTGGCCGAAGAGGTTCTGCAGCGCCAGCCCGAGCACGTCCAGCAGTTCTTGCTGCAGACCGCCATCCTGGACCGGCTCAGCGGCGCGCTGTGCGATGCCGTCACCGGCCAGGACGATGGCAAGGCGACGCTGACGGCGTTGGAGCGGGCGAACCTCTTCCTGGTACCGCTTGATGACCGGCGCCAGTGGTATCGCTATCACCAACTGTTCGCCGACGTGTTGCGGGCGCACTTGCACGATGAGCAGCCCGAGATGCTCGCTACCCTGCACCGGCGCGCGAGCGACTGGTACGACCAGAACGGCGAGCAGGCGGAGGCGATCCGGCATGCGCTGGCCGGCGAGGACTTCGCGCACGCGGCTGACCTGATCGAGCTCGCGGTTCCGGTGATGAGCAGGACCAGGCAGGAACGCGCGCTACATGGCTGGCTCAAGCTGCTGCCCGACGACGTGGTCCGCGTCCGTCCGGTGCTCATCGTCGGCTATGCCGGCACCTTGCTGCTACTCGGCCAGCTCGATGACATCGAAGACCGGCTGCGCGCGGCCGAGCGGTGGCTGGCAGCGCCGTCGGCGCGGATGGTCGTCGCCGACGACGAAGCGTTTCGGCATCTGCCAGGGCTGATCGAGCTCTATCGCGCCGCCCTCGCCCTGGCGGCCGGCCAACTGCCCGAGGCAATTGCGCACGCCCAGTGCGCACTCGAACTCTCCCCTGAAAGCAACCACCTCGAACGCGCCGCCGCAGCGGGACTGATGGGACTCGCGTTCTGGGCGAGCGGGAATCTCGAGAGCGGGCACCGGGCATACAGCGAGTGCGTGGCAGGGCTGAAGCGGGCCGGGCATGTCGTCGACGTCTTCGGATGCGCGATCGCGCTGGCCGACATCCGGCTGGCCCAAGGTCGACCCGGCGAAGCGATGCGCACCTACGAGCAGACGTTGCAGTTCGGTGCAGAGCACGGCGGGTCGGCGCTGCGAGGCACTGCAGACATGTACGTGGGGATGAGCGAGATATACCGCGAGCGAAATGATCTACCGGCAGCCACGCAGCAACTGCTGCGGAGTCAGGAGTTGGGCGAGTACGCCGGGATGCCGCAGAACCGGCACCGCTGGCGAGTCGCGATGGCACGGGTCCGCGAGGCCGAAGGCGATCTCGGCGCCGCGCTCGAGCTGCTCAACGACGCCGAGCGAGTGTATGTCAGTGACTTCTTCCCCGAGGTCCGGCCGATCTCGGCTATGAAGGCACGAGTGCACCTCGCAAAGGGGATGTTGGACGAAGCGTGTGACTGGGTGCGCGCGCGAGGCGTATCCGTCGATGACGAGCTCAGCTACCTGCGCGAGTTCGAGCACATCACCTTGGCCAGAGTGCTCTTGGCCAACGACCCCTCGGCTGCCGACACCATCCGCCTGCTGGAACGCCTTGTGGCGGCAGCCGAAGAAGGACAGCGGACGCGAAGTGTCGTCGAGATCCTGGTCCTGCAGGCTGTTGCCCACCGGGCGCGGGACAACACTCCGGCAGCACTCGCCGCGCTGCACCGTGCTGTAACTCTGGCCGAGCCGGATCGCTACATCCGCCTGTTCGCCGACGAACGCACATCGATCGCCGCGCTGCTCAAAGCGCTAGCAGATCAAGACGTCGCGTCGGACTACATCGGCCTACTGCTGGCGGCTATGGATGAGACCGAGGGCAGCTTGTTGGTCGCACAGAGATTGATCGAGCCACTGAGTGCGCGCGAGCTCGACGTGCTTCGGCTGCTCGGCACCGACCTGGATGGTCCGGACATCGCTCGTCGGCTCTTCGTGTCGCTGAACACGATGCGGACGCATACCAAGAACATCTACGCCAAGCTCGGCGTGAACAATCGCCGGGCGGCGGTGCGTCGCGCAGCCGAGCTCGACCTGCTCTCGCGCACCCGCGACCGCTAAGGCGGTCAGCTCGCCCTGATGAGCGGGGCAGCCGCAGACCTGCTGGTCAGGAACGTCCCCACCCGGGCGACAACGTCGCTGATCTTGAACGGCTTGCAGATGTAATCGTTTGCTCCGGCCGCCAGCGCGAGCAGCTGATCGCCGGCGTCGGTATTCGCAGTGATCAAGAAGATGCCGGTGTAGTCGAAGCGGGCACGGGAGCGGAGTTCTTCGCAGACCCCGAGGCCGCCCATCCGCGGCATCACCCAGTCGATCAACACGACATCGGGTGTCACCTGTTCGACCGCCTCGAGCGCGGCCACGCCGTCAGCGGCGACGATGGTCTCGTAGCGGTGGCGTCGCATCGCGAAGGCGAGCAGATCACGGATGTCCGCGTCGTCGTCGACGATCAGAATCCGGTTCATAAAGATGCCGCTCCCAAACTTGTGCGCTGCCGCACGGTCGGCGACCGTGCTTCTGCTTGCTCAGGTAAGCCTGTCTGACGCACCACAGCGCTGCCAGATCCAGCTGCAATGCTGCGCAATGGTGCAAACGCACCAGTAGGCTGCGGGCGTGCTCTTGACTGATTCCAGAATAGGGCGGCAGACTGCGACCGTGCCCACCCGCTCTGCAGCCGAGCACTTGTTGCGCGGCGCTGCGCTGCGGGTGACTCGTCCCCGCGTTGCCGTCCTGACCGCGGTACACGCCCATCCGCACGCCGATACCGACCAGATCATCGGCGTCGCGCGGCAGGAACTCGGCGAGGTCTCACACCAGGCCGTTTATGACGTGCTGCGCGCGTTGACCCTTGCCGGCTTGATCCGGCGCATCGAGCCGGCCGGGTCGGTGGCTCGATACGAGTCGAGAGTCGGCGACAACCATCACCACATCGTCTGCCGGTCATGCGGTGTCATCGCCGATGTCGACTGTGCAGTTGGCGAGACGCCCTGCTTGACCGCAGCCAACGACCACGGCTTCACCATCGACGAGGCCGAGGTCACGTACTGGGGGCGCTGCCCCGATTGCATCGCCGGCACGTCCACCGGTTGAGCCGGCACCGGCCCGTCAGAGCGCGACTGCCCGTCCAATCATCTAGATAGGAGATCGACCGAAGTGTCAGCCAGCGAGAGCGAAAACCCTGCCATCCCGGCGCCGCAGCCGGCGGCGCACCGACCACACACGAACCAGGACTGGTGGCCGAACCAGCCGAATGTGCAGGTTCTGAAGAAGCATGCCCCGCAGGCCAACCCGCTTGGCGCCGACTTTTCCTACGCCGAGCAGTTCGCCTCGCTGGATGTCGAGGCGCTCAAGCGCGACGTCATCGAGGTGATGACGACCTCGCAGGAATGGTGGCCGGCCGACTTCGGGCACTACGGGCCGCTGTTCATCCGGATGTCGTGGCATTCGGCCGGTACCTACCGCATCGCCGACGGCCGCGGTGGTGGCGGCGAGGGCGCGCAGCGCTTCGCGCCGCTCAACAGCTGGCCCGACAACGCCAACCTCGACAAGGCCCGCCGCCTGCTCTGGCCGGTCAAGCAGAAGTACGGCCAGAAGATCTCGTGGGCTGACCTGCTCGTGTTCGCCGGGAACTGCGCGCTCGAGTCGATGGGCTTCGAGACGTTCGGCTTCGCCTTCGGCCGCGAGGACATCTGGGAGCCGGAGGAGATGTTCTGGGGTCCAGAGGACACCTGGCTCGGCGACGAGCGGTACAGCGGGGACCGTGAGTTGTCCGGTCCGCTCGGGGCCGTGCAGATGGGGCTCATCTACGTCAACCCGGAAGGCCCGAACGGAAACCCCGACCCGCTTGCCGCGGCCCGCGACATCCGCGAGACGTTCCGCCGGATGGCGATGAACGACGAGGAGACGTTCGCGCTCATCGCCGGCGGACACTCCTTCGGCAAGACGCACGGCGCGGGCCCGGCCGACCACGTCGGTCCCGAACCCGAGGCCGCGCCGATCGAGGCGCAGGGGTTGGGCTGGAAGAGCACTTACGGCAGCGGCAAGGGCGAGGACACCATCACCAGCGGGCTGGAAGTGGTGTGGACACCGACGCCGACCAAGTGGGACAACAGTTTCCTGGAGACGCTGTACGGCTACGAGTGGGAGCTGACCAAGAGCCCCGCCGGAGCATGGCAATTCACCGCCAAGGACGGCGCGGGCGCGGGGACCATCCCGGATCCGTTCGGCGGGCCGGGTCGCGCGCCGACGATGCTGGTCACCGACATCTCGCTGCGGGAGGACCCGACCTACCGCGAGATCACCAAGCGGTGGCTGGATCACCCCGCGGAGTTGTCCGAGGCCTTCGCCAAGGCCTGGTACAAGCTGTTGCACCGCGACATGGGTCCGCTGTCCCGTTATCTCGGACCGTGGATAGCCGAGCCGCAGCTCTGGCAGGACCCGGTGCCGGCGGTAGACCACAAGCTGGTCGACGAGGAGGATGTCGCGACCCTG
>DASRSG010000220.1:0-5879 GCA_035656595.1 Jatrophihabitantaceae bacterium
CCGCCACCGGCGATCGAGTTGACGAACCCGCCGACAAGTCCCGCGCCACAGACGAGGGTGAGGTCGGCGGCGTCCATGACCGGACCAGCCTATGGGCCACATCACCGGTCGGGTTGTATGGGTACATGACCGACGCCGACGCACAGCTGCGCGAGCTGGCCGCAGCGCACGGCGTGGCGACTGAGTACTGGGACTGGCGCAACGAGCACGTGCAAGTGCGCACCGAGACTCTTGTCGCTGTCCTGCGTGCGCTGGAGGTCGACGCAAGCACACCGGAGTCATGCCGGGCAGCGCTGGCGGGTCTGCGCACGGCACGCTGGCGGCGCATGTTGCCCTCCTGCCACGTCCTGCGCGAGGACGAGCTGTGCACGGTCGACGTGCACGTCACCGCCGGCGAATCCGTCGACGTCTGGCTGACCCTCGAGGACGGCGGCTATCACTCGAACCTGCGCCAGCTGGACAATCACACGCCGCCCATGGAGGTGGACGGACGGTGGGTCGGCGAGGCCACTTTCGAGATCCCGCAACTGCCGCCTGGGTATCACCGCGTGCACGCGTCCAGTGCCGGCGAGCAGCACGAAACGTCGCTGATCGTGACGCCGGCCTGGCTCGGCCTGCCTGCTCGACTCGGTGACCGCAAGGTGTGGGGCCTGGCAACCCAGCTCTACAGCGTGCGCTCGCGAGGGTCGTGGGGCGTCGGCGATCTGACCGATCTCGCCGATCTCGCGGTGTGGGCCGCGACGCAGCACGATGCCGCGTTCGTCCTGGTCAACCCGCTACATGCCGCCGAACCGGTCGCGCCGATGCAGCCCTCGCCGTACCTGCCCACCTCACGGCGCTTTGCGAACCCGCTCTACCTGCGCATCGAGCGCGTCCCGGAGTGCGCATCGCTCGACATTGCCACCAGATGGTCGGTAGGCGCCATGCGATCCGATGTCACCATGGGGGCGCTGATCGATCGCGACAACGCGTGGGCAGCGAAACGCGCGGCGTTGCAAATCATTTATCAGCAGGAACGATCATCGGGACGCGAGCTGGCCTATCACGCATTCTGCCGCCGCGAAGGAGCCGCCCTCGACGACTTCGCGACATGGTGCGCGCTGACCGAGGTGCACGGACCGGACTGGCACGACTGGCCTGAGCCTTATCAACATCCACGCTCATCGGCAGTTGCCGACTTCGTCACGGCGAACGCTGCGGCCGTCGACTTTCACCGCTGGTTGCAATGGTTGCTCGACGATCAGCTCGCCGATGCGCAGTCGCTGGCGCGCCGGTCGGGGATGGCGCTGGGGATGATGCACGACCTTGCCGTCGGCGTGAGTCCGACCGGTGCGGATTCGTGGGCGTGGCAGGACGAATTCGCGCGCGGCGTGACGGTCGGCGCGCCGCCGGATCCGTATGCGCAGACCGGGCAGGACTGGCAGCAGCCACCGCTGCGTCCGGATCGGTTGGCCGAGCTGGCCTATGCGCCGTTCCGCGAGCTGATCGCGAGCGTGCTGCGCCATTCCGGCGGGTTGCGCGTCGATCACATCATCGGGCTGTTCCGGTTGTGGTGGATCCCGTCCGGCGCCGGTCCGAAGGAGGGCACCTACGTTCGCTACGACCACGATGCGCTGGTCGGCATCCTCGCGTTGGAGGCGGCGCGGTCCGGCGCGGTGATCGTCGGTGAGGATCTCGGGACGGTCGAGCCATGGGTGCGCGACTACTTGCGCGCTCGCGGCCTGCTCGGCACCTCCGTCCTGTGGTTCGAGTTCGACTACGACGGTGGCGGTGGTCCGCTCGCACCGCAACGCTGGCGCGAGTACTGCCTCGCGTCGGTGACGACGCACGACCTGCCGCCGACGGCCGGGTACCTCGCCGGTGATCACGTGCGCCTGCGCAACGACCTCGGCCTGCTCACCCGTTCGTTGGACGAGGAGCTCGAGGCGGATCGGGTCGAGCAGACGGCGTGGCTGGACTGGTTGCGCTCGCGCGGACTGCTCGGCGAGGACGCCGATCCGGACGAGACGGCGCGGGCGTTGCACCGTGCGCTGACGTTCGCGCCGGCGCGGCTGCGCTGCCTGGCACTCACCGACGCGGTCGGCGATCGGCGCACGCAGAATCAGCCCGGCGCCACCGAGGGTTATCCCAACTGGCAGGTGCCGTTGACCGGCCCGTCCGGCGAGCCGCTGCTGCTCGAAGACGTGTTCACCAGCGAGCGCGCGGCGGCGCTCGCCGAGATCATGCGCGGTGGCAACGCAAATCGCTGATCAACAGAGCGTTGTGCCCCCAAATGCGACTACAACGCACCGTTGATCAGCTGGTCGGACCGCGGTAAACCGAGATGGCTCTGATACGTGCGGTCTGATCAGCGCCAGCGGCGCTTCTTGGCGAACGCAGCGGCAAGCATCACCGGCGCCACGCCTGGCACGGGCCGTCCGGTCGCGTACCGGTAGATCAATGCCTGCGCGTAGCTGAACACAGCGGAAAGGATCGAGCCGATCAGAATCATTGCCACGCAGACGACGACCGCTGCCGCGATGCCGAACGCTGGTCCGGCGCTGAACGCCATGACCACCGCCGTGATACCTAGTCCGAGCGCGGCCAGGCCGATCAGGACGGTCACGATGCCGAACCGGACGGTCGTGCGCAGTCCGGTGCCCCAGATCTGGCGTAGCAATTGGGACGAACGCTTGACCGCAGCGATCGGGCCGAGCCGCTCAGCGACGAGCACGGGCACCGCAAGGAACGATGCGATAGCCCAGGTGATGCCGGCAAGCAGGCCGAGCAATTTGCCTACGATGCTCAACCGCTCCTCGACGGCACGCAGGACGGCTCCGACCACCGTGGTGACTACCGCCCAGCCGAGCACCTGCCGGCGCAACGTCCAGGTCTCGCGAAGCACGCCGCCGAGGGTCGGCGTGTGACCGTCGGCCCGGGCGTACGCGCCGATGACCAACGCTGCCTGGAAGTAGATCGTGACGATCGACAGGGCGAACGCTGCCAGCACGCCGCCGATGTAGAAGCCGACCTGGCCGTCGTGCCAGACAGCCCGGCTCAGCGCGAAAGCAGGAAGGAAGAACACGGCAGCCGCGAGAATACCGGCCCCGGTCGAGATGACCGGAAGCCACAGAAGGTGCCTGTCCTGACGCAACATCTGCCAGCTGGCGGACAGGATCTCCTTGCCACGCGCCATTCGGGCCCCCTCCACGACTCGTCAGCATGATCGTCGGGCACAAGTGCGCCCCGATCAAGGCGAACAGTAGACCGAGCTGTCGATCTACCGGAACGGGATCCAGGCCTGCCGGTCGAGCGTCGCAGGATCGCTGACCTGGATACCGCTGCCCGACAACGTCCATAGCGACCCATCGGCGAACAGGCTGCGTTGAATGCCCAGCCCGTCCTCGGTCGAGCCGGACGTACGCGGGTTGGCCAGGGCACCGACAGGTTTCAGCGAGTCGCCCGACACCGTGAGCACCAGGACCCTGCCCGACTGCCCACGAGCCCAGGAGTCGATCGGCGTGACGATCAAACCGGTGGGCTGCCAGTAGAGGAAGGCGTGTGGATCCAACGTCGATTCCCCGCGATCGCGGGGGCGCACCACGTGGCCGGTGCGAACAGGCGCCGCCGGATTGCTGACGTTGAACAGCGAGACTTGCAGACCAGCAACTCGACCCTCGTCCGACGCCTCCTGACCGACGCCGATGACTCGGCCGTCGCCCGCATCGTGCAAATAGTCGGAGTAACCGGTGAGCTTCAACTCTCCGGCGAGCTTGGGTACGGTCGGGTCATTCAGATCGATGACGTACAGCGGATCGGTCTCGCGGAACGTGACCACGTAGGCGACCGGGCCCAGGAAACGAACGGCGTAGATCCGCTCGCCGGCGCCCAGGCCGCTGACCTGCCCGGTGATCTTCAACGTGTCCGAGTTCAATACGTACAGACTGCTCGATTGCCCGGCAGATCCGAAGCGACCGGTGGTCGTGGCGATCCGAAGCGAGCCGTCATAGTCCGATATCGAGTACCGGCTCAACAGCCGTCCGGGCACGCTCGCCGAACCGAGATAGGTCGGTCGTGCAGCGCCGGTGATGTCGAAGCGGTGGATCTCGGTACGTTGCGGATTCTCGCCCGTCATGCAGCAGTACCAGTCGGGATTGCTCGCAACGTACAGGCTGGAGCTCGTCGCATACACGGTATCGCCGTCGGCTGCGACACTTACCGGCTCGGAAGCCGACCCGAGATGCGCCAGATCGAGCGTGTAGATCGTCAGCAGCGATGCGCCGGAGTAGCGGCTGGGATGGCTGACCTGGCTGCACGGCACCCGGTGATTGGTGGTGCCTGCGCCGTTCGTAATCGAGTAGTTCGGTAGCCATGCCGACATCGGGCTCTTGCGCACAAGATGCCGGTTCGCCGCGATACTCACCTGCCCGCGAACACGTCGGTCAGGAAAGGTGATCGTCGGAGTGCTGCTCACGACCAGCCGCACGGTCGATCCGATCTGGCGGGCGTCGACATACGAACCGGCCGCCCGCATCGAACCGGTGACCTTGGGCGCGCCGGCCAGATCGACGAACAGGTACGTCGAGCGAGCATTTGGGCGCGCTAGCGAGACCGGTCCGAACCGCTCTGCGAGGTACCCGTCGTCAGCACCACCGAGCATGACCAGTGCATGATCACCATCGACGAGCAGCTGCGCGCTCTGCCACCCGTCGTACAGAGTCAGGTCAAGCGTGCCGGTGACCTGCTTGCTTTCGATGTCGACGACTCGCAGCACCCCGTCGGTGATGGCCACGACTCGTCCATCATCGGTTTTGACGATGTCGGGCTCGTCGACGCCAGCCTCCTGGACGTTTGTCGTCGAGATGTTGCTAGTGCCGCCGGCCGCGTCTGTCGCCTTGGCAGCGCTGGGCGCCCCGGCCAAACCAGGCCGGTAGTCCGCGTACATCAGTTGTTGTCCGGGTAACCCGAAGCGGGTGACGCTCGCGGCCGTATGACTGCGCAGTCCGGCGAGCAGGTCAGCGCACGACGAGTAGTTGTGCAGCAAGAACGCGGCGGGACGCATCCCCGGTGCGGTCGTCGGAATCTGCGGAGCGGCCGCGCCCGGCGGCGTCACATCGTTCCCACCGTTGACGGTGGACATGACGAACACGGCCACGGCGCATCCTAGGCCGCCAACCGCGAGTGACACCCGCCGGCCGGGGGTGAAGTGCCGTCGGGTGCGGCTCCTGCCGGCTGACACCTTGCCGATCCGCTGCTGACCGTCGGACTCGATCGTGCTGTGTATCGCTGCAAGCAACTCATCCGCGGCGAACGTGTCAGACCAGTCGTCGTCGGCCGCCGTCTTCGGTCGCACAGAGCGCAGCCAGCGATTGATGTTGTCACCCACGAAGAGCCTCCGCGAACTGTCCGGCCGGCGTGTCACCGCGGTAACCCGCGGTATTCAGGGCACTGGCCAAGCGCTTGCGCGCCCGATGCAGCCGGACTGCATAGGCGGTTGGTGTGCATCCCAACGCCTCGGCGGCTTGGGTGGGCGTGAGGTCGTACCAGCCGGTGAGGGTCAACACCTCACGGTCGCCAACAGGCAACGTGGCCAGGGTTTGCACGAACGCGTGCTTGAGTTCGTACACCTCCGGGTCGGCCTCTTCGCCGACATCGGACATCAGGCGGGCGATGAGCTGATCGTGTCGGCGCAAACCGCGGCGCCGGTTGGCCAGCAACCGGCGCGCGGTGCCGAAGAGCCACCCGAGTGGTGGGTCCGGCACTTGGTCGGCCTTTCCGAACGCCGTCACGAAGACCTCCTGTAACACGTCCTGCGCCGTCTGTGAGTCGGTTCGGTGGAGCAGGTAGGCGAGCACGCGCGATGCGTAGGCACGGAACCAGGCGTCAAGCACTGCGCGACG
>DASRSG010000221.1:0-6355 GCA_035656595.1 Jatrophihabitantaceae bacterium
AAAGCTCGAAACGATGGAGTGCGGCGCGGATGCGGTCGACGATGACGAACGGACTGGACGTAGCACGGGTACGCGGGCTGTACCTGACCGTCGGCACCGCGCCGGCGTGCCTGGACGGCCCGCTGAGCACGCTGCAGCCCGAGTCGGTGGTGCGAGCCATCGTGGCGACACTGCGTTCGTCACCGACCCAACCCGGTGGCAGCTCCCTGCGGTCGCAGCGCACCGCGTCGACGCTGCGCGCCACCCGGGCCGCGTTCGCTGATCTGGTCGGCGGCGGCACCGATTCGGTGGTGATCGGGGCAACGCTCGGCGCGCTGCATTCGCAGTTCAGCGAGTTCGTCTCGCGCGATTGGCAACTCGGCGACCAGGTCGTGCTGAGCCGGCTCGACTCGGACGCGGTGGCGACACCGTGGTTGCGCGCCGCGCGCTCGTCCGGGGTCCTCGTGCGCTGGGCCGAGGTCGACCTCGAGACCGGCGAGCTGCCGACCTGGCAGTACGAACACCTGATCGGACCGCACACCCGGCTGGTCACGGTGGCGCTGGGCAACCCGGCCACCGGCACGATTCCGGACGTCCGTGCGATCGCCGATCTGGCCCACGAGGTCGGCGCGCTGGTGCTCGTCGCATCCGGCTCGGCAGCGCCGCACATCCCGCTCGACATGGCCGCGCTCGGTGCCGATCTGATCTCGGTGGCGGCGCCGTCGTTCGGCGGTCCGACCCTGGCCGCGCTCATCGCTCGTCCCGGCCTGCTCCTGGAGATCGACGGCGGGACGCACCCGCCCGCGCCACACCGCTTCGAGTTCGGCCCGCTGCCGGTCGAGCTGCTCGGCGGCGCCACGGCCGCGATCGATCACCTCGCGGGCATGGACGAACACGCGGCGGGCTCGCGACGCGACCGGCTCGCGACCTCGGTGGCGGCGGCAGGAAACCACACCACCGCGCTCTGGGAGCACTTCGTGGACGGGGTTGCTGAGCTGCCGCACGTGACCGTCTTCGGCGGCCTGACCGACCGGTTGCCGATGACGGCATTCACCGTGGCGCGGCGCCGTCCTGCGCAGGTCGGTGAGTTCCTCGCGCGCCGCGGCCTCTCGGTGTGGACGGGTCCGTCCGGGCTGACCCAGCTGATGACCGCCTTCGGCGCGGACGAGCTCGGCGGAGCAACCTTCGCCGGCTTCATGCCGCACACCACGATCACCGAGGTGGACCAGCTGCTCGCCGGTCTCGCCGCGCTGGGTTAGCTCACGCGCAGCAGCACCTTGCCGATGTGCTCGCTGGATTCGACGAGCTCGTGCGCTTCGACCACGTCGTCCAGAGTCAGCGTGCGATCGATGACGGGACGGACGGCGCCGGCCTCGATGAGCGGCCATACCGCGAGCACGGTCTCGGCGACGACCAGCGCCTTTTCTGCGGCCGGTCTGGCCCGTAGTCCGGCGGCGTGGATGGTGGCCCGCTTGGTCAGCAAGGCGCCGAGGTCGAGCTCGCCCTTGCGTCCACCCTGCAGCCCGAGGACGATCAGCCGGCCGCCGGTGGCCAAGGCGTGCATGTTGCGGCCGAGGTAGGACGCCCCCATGTTGTCGAGGATGACGTCGACGCCGGCCTTGCCGGTCTCGTCGAGGACGCGGCTGTCGAAGAATTCCTCGCGGTAGTTGATGGCGATGTCGGCGCCGAGGTCGTGACAGACCCTGAGCTTGCGTTGCGTGCCGGCGGTGGCAAAGACGCGGGCGCCCTTGTTGTGCGCGAGCTGGATCGCCATAGTGCCGATGCCGCTGGTGCCGCCGTGCACGAGCAGGCTCTCGCCGGGCTGCAAGCGCCCCGCCGTCGTGCCGAAGACCATCGACCACACCGTGCACGACACCTCGGGCAGCGCTGCGGCGTCGACCAGCGAGATTCCGTGCGGGACGGGCATCAGCTGGCCGACCGGCACTGCGACGAGTTCGGCATACCCCCCGCCGGTGAGCAGCGCACCCACCTCGTCGCCGATGTTCCAGCCGGCCACCGACTCACCCAGCGCGGCGATCGTGCCCGAGCACTCCAGTCCGAGGTAGGGCGATGCGCCGCGCGGCGGCGGGTAGTTGCCCTGTCGTTGCATGCAGTCGGCGCGGTTCACCGCCGTCGCGGCGACCTTGATCAGCACCTCGCCAGGGCCGGGTTCGGCGTCAGGCACGGTGTCGACCCGCAGCACGCTCGGTTCCCCCGGTTCGGACACCACCACGGCACGCATCAACCGACCGTAGCGTGACGCGAGATAGTGGCGGCATGCAGCGCATCACCGTCGGCGTGGATCCGATCACCGAAGCAGAACTCGTCGCCGTTGCTCGGCACGGCGCCGGCGTGGAGTTGACCAGCGCGGCCCAGGCGGCCATCGCCGCGTCCCGAGGCGTGGTCGAGGCGCTCGCCGACGACGTCGAGCCGCACTACGGCATCTCGACCGGGTTCGGCGCGCTGGCCACCAAGCACATCCCGCCCGAACAGCGCGCCGTCCTGCAGCGTTCGCTGATCCGCTCGCACGCGGCCGGCAGCGGTCCCGAGGTCGAGCGTGAGGTGGTGCGCGCGCTGATGTTGCTGCGGCTCTCGACGCTGGCCACCGGCCGCACCGGCATCCGTCCGCAAACGGCAGCGACCCTGGCCGCGCTGCTCGACCGCGGCATCACGCCGATCGTGCGCGAGTACGGCTCGCTGGGTTGTTCGGGCGATCTCGCGCCGCTGGCGCACGTCGCGCTCGCCCTGCTCGGGGAGGGGACGGTGCGCGATCCATCGGGTGCACAACGTCGCGCTAGCGAGGTACTTGCCGAGCACGGCATCGAGCCGCTCGTGCTTCACGAGAAGGAAGGGCTGGCGCTGATCAACGGCACCGACGGCATGCTCGGCCAGTTGCTGCTCGCCTGCACCGATCTCGAGCTGTTGCTGCGCACCGCCGACATCACCGCGGCGATGAGCGTCGAGGCCATGCTCGGCACATCGGCCGTCTTCGCCGCCGACCTGCAGGCGCTGCGCCCGCAGCCGGGCCAGGCGATCGCGGCCGCGAACATGCGCGCGTTGCTCGCCGACTCGCCGATCATGGCTTCGCACGCCGGACCGGACTGCGTGTACGTCCAGGATGCCTACTCGATGCGCTGCGCACCGCAGGTCGCCGGGGCCGCACGCGACACCCTCGCGCACGCGCGCACCGTCGCGTCCTACGAACTCTCGTCGGCCGTCGACAATCCGGTGGTCACGGTCGACGGACGGGTGGAGTCGAACGGCAACTTCCACGGCGCACCCGTCGGCTACGTGCTCGACTTCCTGGCGATCCAGGCTGCCGATGTCGCGTCGATGTCGGAGCGGCGCACCGACCGCATGCTCGACGTCGCCCGATCACGCGGGCTGCCGCCGTTCCTCGCCGACGACCCGGGTGTCGACTCGGGGCACATGATCGCGCAGTACACCCAGGCCGCGCTGGTCTCGGAGCTCAAGCGGCTCGCCGCGCCCGCCTCGGTCGACTCGATCCCGTCCAGCGCGATGCAGGAGGACCACGTCTCGATGGGCTGGTCGGCGGCGCGCAAGTTGCGCCGGTCGGTCGATGCGTTGGGACGGGTGCTGGCGATCGAACTGCTCACCGCGGCGCGGGCGCTCGACATGCGGGCGCCGCTGCAGCCAGGCCCGGCGACCGGGGCGGTGGTGCGGGCGCTGCGGGCGTCGGTCCCGGGTCCGGGACCGGATCGGTTCCTCGCGCCGGAGATCGAAGCGACGGTGCAGTTCGTCCAGTCCGGCGGTGCAGTGGCCGCCGCCGATTCGGCACTGGCCAAGCCGCTGTCCTGACCCAGCTTTGCCCCGCGTACGCACGCTGGCAGCCCGGTCGCAGCGTGCACAAGCGGGACAAAGGCTAGAGGGTCAGCCGGACGGTGGTGCGGGCCGGTTTGGGACGGTTGCCGACCTCGGTGAAGCCGGCGCGCAGGAACACCGACAGCGGTCCGTGATACAGCTCGGACGACGAAGGCTTCTTCACCGCGACATCGACCGGGTACGCCTCGATGGCTCGTGCCCCGTGCCGGCGGGCCAACTCGATCGCGCCGTCGAGCAGCGGCTCGGCGAGCCCTCGCCGCCGCACCGCGGTGCGCACCACGAAGCAGGTGACTGCCCACAGGCCGTCCTCGTCCGGCGTGGTCACCAAGGTCGAGGTGGCCAGCCGCGGGTACGCCGCGCGGGGTGCGACGGCGCACCAGCCCGCCGGTGCGCCGTCCTCGTCGTAGGCAAGGACGCCCGGCGGCGGCGACTCAGCGGCCTGGACGCGCAAGGCCGCGCGGTTCTGCGCCACTGACGCCGCGCGGAATTCGGAGTTGCGCAGCCGGAACCACTGGCACCAGCACCGCGACGGGTCACCGCGGGTGCCCATGACCACCGCCAGGTCGTCCCAGCGCTCGGCAGTTGCGTCCTCGACAGTCACCACGCGGCCGATCTTCTGCCAACCCACCGACAGCGAGCAAGATAGGCCCATGCCCGAGATCCACGCACCGCACGGCACCACGTTGACCGCCCGCAGCTGGCAGACCGAGGCGCCGCTGCGCATGCTCCAGAACAATCTCGACCCCGAGGTCGCCGAGCATCCCGAGCGGCTCGTCGTCTACGGCGGCACCGGCAAGGCGGCCCGCGACTGGCCCAGCTACCACGCGATCATCCGCACCCTCACCGATTTGAAGCAGGACGAGACGCTGCTCGTGCAGAGCGGCCGCCCGGTCGGCGTGATGCGCACGCACGAATGGGCACCGCGAGTGCTGATCGCGAACTCGAACCTGGTCGGCGACTGGGCCAACTGGGAGGAGTTCCGCCGCCTCGAGGCGCTGGGCCTGATCATGTACGGCCAGATGACGGCTGGGTCATGGATCTACATCGGCACGCAGGGGATCCTGCAGGGCACCTACGAGACGTTCTCAGCCGTCGCCGCGAAACGGTTCAACGGCACGCTGGCCGGCACGATCACGCTCACCGCCGGCCTCGGCGGGATGGGCGGCGCGCAACCTCTCGCCGTCACGATGAACGATGGCGTCGCGATCTGCATAGATGTCGACCAGTCGCGCATCACCCGCCGCATCGAGCACCGCTACTTGGACGTCCAGGCCGACAGCATCGACGACGCGCTGCACCGCGCCGTCGAAGCACGTGATGCCCGCAAGCCACTCTCGATCGGACTGCTCGGCAACGCCGCGTCGCTGTTCGCACAACTGCTCGCAAACGATGCACCGATCGACATCGTCACCGACCAGACCTCAGCGCATGATCCGCTGTCATACCTGCCGATCGGTGTCGAGTTCGACGATTGGCACGAGTACGCCGCGAAGAAGCCGGAAGAGTTCACCGGACGGGCGCGCGCGTCGATGGCGCGCCACGTCGAGGCGATGGTGGGCTTCCAGGACAAGGGCGCGGAGGTTTTCGACTACGGCAACTCGATCCGCGGCGAGGCACAATTAGCCGGCTATTCAAGGGCATTCGCGTTCCCCGGGTTCGTCCCCGCGTACAGTCGGCCGTTGTTCTGCGAAGGCAAGGGACCGTTCCGTTGG
Organism: Jatrophihabitantaceae bacterium; assembly: GCA_035656595.1. Taxonomy (GTDB): domain Bacteria; phylum Actinomycetota; class Actinomycetes; order Mycobacteriales; family Jatrophihabitantaceae; genus RYN-133. The sequence continues at coordinate 5,535 of DASRSG010000221.1, forward strand.
GCGGCGTTGTCTGGCGACCCGAAGGACATTGCCCGTACCGATAAGGCAATTCTCGATCTGTTCCCCAAGAACGAGTCACTCGCCCGATGGATACCTATGGCGCAGGAGCGGGTGCAGTTCCAAGGATTGCCCGCGCGGATCTGCTGGCTCGGCTACGGCGAGCGTGACCGCGCCGGTCTCGAGTTCAACAAGCTCGTGCAGACCGGCGAGATCAGCGCGCCGATCGTCATCGGACGTGACCATCTCGACTGCGGCTCAGTCGCATCGCCTTATCGCGAAACGGAATCCATGGCTGATGGGTCAGACGCGATCGCCGACTGGCCGCTGCTCAACGCGATGGTGAACGTGGCCAGCGGCGCGTCGTGGGTATCGATCCATCACGGCGGAGGAGTCGGGATGGGACGCTCGATCCACGCTGGTCAGGTCTCCGTGGCGGACGGGACGGAACTGGCTGCACAGAAGCTGGAACGCGTGTTGACCAACGATCCGGGTATGGGCGTCATCCGGCATGTCGACGCCGGTTACGACCGCGCCGTCGAGGCCGCGGCCGAACGCGATGTCCGAGTTCCGATGACAGCGGAATAGCATCGCGCAGTTCGTCAGGACAGCAGCGGACGGACCGCGTCGAGCAGCTCCCGATCAACGGGCAGCCACTCGACCGAGTCGAGTTCGTCGGCCGCCAACCAGCGCAGCTCGTCGTGATCGTGCAGCGCGACCGGGTCGCCGGACCCGAGCGCAACCTGCCACAGGACGAGCTCGATCCGCTCGTCGTGCGCAGCACCGATGCGCGCAACCGCACGTACCTCGACGGCCAGCTCCTC
>DASRSG010000222.1:0-4008 GCA_035656595.1 Jatrophihabitantaceae bacterium
TTCCCCGCTCTCGTCGCAAGCGGTATGGGGACGGTCGCGGCCAACGTCACCAACTCCGTCGCGTTGTGGCCCGGCTACCTCGGCAACGTGGTCGCCCTCGGTCCGGCGGATCGTCCTGGCCGCCGGCAGTGGCAGGTGCTGCTCGCTGCGATCATCGGCGCGGGAGCCGGCTGCGCGCTGCTGCTGCTCACTCCGGCAAGCGCGTTCGACGTGGTCGTCCCGTTCCTCGTGCTGGGAGCGAGCGCACTGCTCGCGTTCCAACCGCGCATCAAACAGGCGCTGGGCGGGCACGCTCAAGATCGGCATTCACACCTGGTGGCCGGCGCGTTCGCCGGTGCCGTTTATGGCGGCTACTTCGGCGGCGGGCTGGGCGTGATCCTGATGGCGCTGCTCGGCCTCACCGTGGCCGCACCGCTCACGCAGGTGAACGCGCTGAAGGGTGTGCTGCAACTGCTCGTCGCCACGGTGTCGCTGATCGTGTTCGCGATCTTCGGTCCGGTCGACTGGGTGTCGGCGGTGCTCATCGCGCCTCTGTCGTTGCTGGGCGGCGTCATCGGCGGACGCCTGGTACGCCGGCTCAGCGAGCGCGTGCTGCGCATCTGCGTGGTCGTGTTCGGCGTCGCGGTCGGTATCTGGCTGCTGATCCGCGCGTTCTGATCAGCCGCGCATCGCTTGCCGCACCGCGTGGTCGTCAGGAAGCAGCCCGCGCGCGCCGACTGCGGTCGTCGACAGCGCGGCGGCGGTGACGGCGTACCGGACGGCTGCGGGCAGCTCGTCGCCGCGTGCCAGCGCCACGCCCAGCGCGCCGCAGAAGCAGTCGCCGGCACCGGTGGTGTCAACTGCGTCGACCTTGGGTGGCTCAACAAGCTCGACTGCCGACTCGGTGATCACCACTGCGCCGCGCGCGCCGATGGTCACGACCACGTCGCGGTCGGTGACGCGTCGGGCGAGCGCGGCCAGTTCGTCCGGCGTTCGTTCGGCAGGCTCGACATCGGCGAGGCGGGCGAGTTCCGATTCGTTCGGGACGAGCACGTCTACGCGCTCGAGCAGGTCGCGGGGCAATTTCGTCGGCGGTGCGGGATTGAGCACCACGAGTCCGCTCGCGTGCCGGGCCGCTGCGTGCACGGTCTCGAGTGGGATCTCCAGCTGCATCAGCAGCACATCGGCTTCGTGCACTGCGCGGATCTCGACGTCGGCCGGCATGACCGCGCCGTTGGCGCCAGGTGCGACGACGATCAGGTTCTCGCCGCTGCCGTCCTCGACAGCGACCGTTGCCGTCCCGGTGGGCACGCCGTCGGTGACGAGCACGGCTGTGGTCAGCACGCCGCGGTCGGCGAGATCGGCAACCAGGCGCCGGCCGACGGAGTCATCGCCGACCCGTCCCACCATGGCGACATCGGTGCACAGCGTGCCGGCCGCGGCGGCTTGATTGGCACCCTTACCGCCCGGACCGGTGGCCGTGCTCGTGCCGACGACGGTCTCGCCGCGACCGGGCAGGTGCGGCACGCCGACGACGAGATCGAGGTTCACGCTGCCGACGACGGTGACCGCGGGAGGCATCACCCCAGTTTGCCGCAGGACTCGGCCGAGGCTGCGGCCGTGCACGGCTTTGCCCCGCGTATCCAGGCTGCCAGCGCGATTTTGCGTGCGTACGCGGGGCAAAGCGGCCCGGCACCCAACCTTGTGCGGCGCTCGCGACGTAGACAGGGTGTGGATGTGGAAACCGAGCCGGCGCGTGATCGCGCTGGCTGGGTGGACGATCCCGGACTGTTCGCGGCGTGGGCCGGTCCGGCGCTGCTGCCGATGTCTCGACTGGCGCGACGCCTTGCACCGAGCGCCGATCCCGACGATCTCGTCCAGGACGCACTGAGCCGCGCCTGGCAGAAGCGCAGTCAGTACGACGCCGCGCGCGGCACGGCAACGACATGGCTGCTCGCCATCGTCGCTGATCAGGCGCGGGCATCACGGCGGCGCGGCAATCGGTGGCTGCGCGTTGTTGATGACTCGGCAGAGATCCCGGACGTCGCGGTCGAAGACGCGAATGCCGACGTCGATCTCGAGCGCGCGATCGGGCAACTGGCTGATCGGCAACAGCTCGCGGTGCACCTGCACTACTTCGTCGGGCTGAGTGTCGACGAGACGGCTTCCGTCATGGACTGCACGACCGGAACGGTGAAGTCGACGCTGTTCGACGCGCGCCGTCGGTTGCGAGTGCTGCTAGGAGACGACGATGACTGACGATCGAATGGACGCACGCTTGCGCGACGCCGGTGAGCGCTGGCGCGGCGCGAACACTGCCACCGCTGATCGCGAGGCCGACGAAGTTCTGTTCGCGCCGGGGAAGCAATCGCATCATCGCCGTTGGCTGGCGATGGCTTCGGCAGCAGTCGTCACCGCAGCGCTCGTAATCGGCGGGATCGTCCTGATGTCAGGTCACGGCGCTGGCGAACACCATCCCGCGGCAAACGCGAAGGTTCCTGACGCAATCAACGTTCTGGAGGGCGTCACTTGGACGGACACCTCGGCGAACGCCACCGTTGTGTTCTTGAACGGTGCAGCCCGGACTTATGACGGATGCTCGAACGGCGTGAGCGCACTGACGATCGACGGCGACAAAATTAGCCTCGGCAAGCAAATTGGTCCCGCGAGCACCTGCGGCGGAACGGTGCGCCCTCCCGGGCAGCAACCGACGCCTCAAGAGCGCGCTCTCCACGAGTTCTACAAGGCTTTGCGCGGGCCGTCGACGTGGTCGGTGAACGGTCGAACCCTAACCATTAGCAGGCCAGCCGGAACATCGATCAAACTAACTACGGACGGGACTCCCGCTTTGGCGGTGATCGATCAAGGCTGGGCTCTCGAGCGCGTCACTGATGCGACCGCAAACGACCTGAACGGCTCCGTCTCGGCAGCGTCGCTGATCTTCGACAGCCGCGGTGGGTTCACTGCAGATGATCTATGCAATGAGCTCAGCGGAACCGCTACGTCAACGCTCGATTCGATCGACTTCAGCAGGGTGGCCGAGACCGAACGGAACTGCGTAGACCCGTCGCCCGCAACAACTGTGATCGACAAGGTGTTGTCCGGCACGGTGCGCTACGCGATCCGTGGGGACGAGCTGATCCTCAGCAAGGCCGGTTATGACGGCTTGCTGATCTACGTGCCCGCGTCCGCCTTATCCAACGACCGAACGGCACCTCGCGACCTGACGGGGCAGACGTGGAATCTGACTAGCGTGCAGTTCGGCGACGACGTGTATGCGCACGCAGGTAGACCGGTCACCCAGTCGCACCTGACGTTCTTCGGAAGTAGCTACGAAACAACGCATCGTTGCTACACACGTACCGGCGCGTCGAGCATCGCCGATGGCACGATGACGCTGACCGGCAGTCGATCAATCGACGTCGTGCCGTGCTCGCAGATCCCCAGCGCGACGGAGAATGCCGGTGACGGGCAAGAGAGCCAAGCCGTCGACGCAATCCTCGACGGCGCCGTGCAATGGACGCTGCGCGGAAACACCTTGACGTTGCACAAGGACGGCGGGGGCACGCTCGTGTATGTGAGCACCGGAACGGGAACCACCACGGATGCGGCGAAGTTCAGCGGTGCGATCTGGCGGCTGGAGACGATCGAGTCCGGCCCGACGGCGACGACGCCGTCCGGTCGGGTGTTCCTGCAGCGATTGGCCAGCACGATCGCGGTAACCGGCTGCGCGTCTCCGGCCATCGGCTTCATCTCGCTCGAGGACGGGCAGCTCGGAGTCAGCGACTTCCACTACAGCTCGCCGTGCCGGAACCCGCTGCTCAGCTCGGCAGACCGCGCCACCCTCAGCACGATCCTGGCCGGACAACTGACCTGGTCGATCACCGTCAACCAGCTGACCATCACCAAGCACGGGATCGGGACGCTCGGGTTGGTGCGAAAGTAGTGGATCAGCCGACAGCATCAGCGATGCCCTCGGCACATCCGAGGTGTCCAGCGATATCAGTGATGCCAAGCGACGCGGCGCCG
>DASRSG010000223.1:0-40705 GCA_035656595.1 Jatrophihabitantaceae bacterium
CGGCACACCGTGGTCTCGCAGCTAGCCTCGTCGGTCGCCAAGCTGGGCGCGACCAGCCGCAATCATGCGGCCGCCCTGGCCGCGACCGGATCGGGCTGACGTGCCGCGTTTCATCGTCCTCGACGGTGTCGACGACGCGAGCGCCGCGCGCGTCGCGGATGGTCTCGGTCAGCCGGTGCGCCGCGTGTCGGACACCGCCACGGCCGGCGAGGCGGTGCTCGCGGCCGTCCGCGGCGCGGATCTGGTGGTGCTTGCGACCGCGCCGCGCGAGGTGATCGACCAGCTGTGCGACGACCTGCGCCGCCTCGGCGATCTCGATCACCGGGTCGGTACTGGTGGTGCGGCCGGTCCCGTGCTGTCCCCCGATGAACGGGCCGTGCTCGCCCAACTGATGGCCGGCAAGTCACTCGGCGAAGCCGCTCGCGCGCTGCACCTGTCGCGGCGCACCGCCGATCGCCGGCTGGCTGCCGCGCGTCGCACACTCGGCGCGACGAGCACGTCCGAGGCGCTCGTCGCGGCGCGACGCAATGGGGTCACCGCGGCCGAATAAGGACGAATCGCCTGCGGTCATTGGGAAAAGTGGCGCAACTATGCGTCGAACAAAGCCTGTTCAGGGTCCATGCTCATTGTGCGGCGGTCGGGCCGGCGTGCGAGTGGGTGGGATTCGCACGGCGCCTCCCGCCGCACATCCACGCCCGACGTCGAGCGCGCGCGCCGTCAGCGGAAGTGCTCGTGCCCGCCGACCGGCCAGCGCCGGCCATCGACGCGCACTCCCTCTCCGTCGCCGACGAGGCCGATCACCCGCCAGCTGTCCGGCAACAGCGTCCCGTTCGGGAAGGTCGCGGCGAGGGTGTAGTCATCGCCGCCGGTGACCACCCAGACCAGCGGGTCGACGTTGAGCGCCGCCCCCACCTCGCGCAGCTTTGCCGGCACGTCCAGTGCGTCCGCCCGCACGTCGATGCGCACCCCGCTGGCCTCGGCGATGTTGCCCAGATCGGTGACCAGGCCGTCGCTGACGTCGGTCATGGCGGTGGCGCCGAGCGTGGCCGCGTTCGGCCCTTCCGCGTACGCCAGTTCAGGACGGCGGTGCGCCGAGACCACCGAGACCGGCGAACGGAATCCGCGGCTGAGCACGGCGAATCCGGCCGCGGCCCAGCCGAGCCGTCCGGTCACCGCGACGACATCACCCGCTCGGGCCCCGTCGATGGTGACCGGCTCGCGGCCCTGCAGGTCGCCGAGTGCCGTGATCCCGAGCATCACGACGTCGGCCGCTGTCACATCGCCGCCGACCACCGCCGCGCCCACCTCGCCACACTCCTCGCGCAGGCCCGCCACCAGCCCGTCCACCCAGTCGACCTCGAGCGTTCCTGGCCCGCCGAAGCCGACCAGCAGCGCGGTGGGAACGGCGCCCATTGCGACGATGTCGGCGAAGTTGCGCGCGGCCGCCTTGTGCCCGATGTCGTTGGCCGAGGACCAGTCGCGACGGAAGTGCCGATTCTCGATCAGCAGATCGGTTGACGCGACCACCCGGCCGTCGGGCGTGGCGATGACCGCGGCGTCGTCGCCGGGGCCGATGAGCGTGCTCGGTGCGCCCGCCGCCCCGGCGGTGACCCGCTTGATCAGCCCGAACTCGCCAAGCTCCGAAACGGTGATGAGACTCGCCCCTAACCCTGCTACCCGACTGCCCTGTCGAGACCCTGCGCTACGTTCTACCGGTCCCGACGACGCGACGACGAAAGGACACGCTTCCAGACATGAGCGAGCAGAGCGAGCGAATCATGCCCCACCCCGCTGGTGGGCAGCGATGAGCGTCCATGCGTACATCCTGATCCAGACCGAGGTGGGCAAGGCTGCCTCGGTGGCCGCCGAGATCGGCGAACTGCCCGGAGTGACGAATGCCGAGGACGTCACCGGCCCCTATGACGTGATCGTGCGTGCCGAGGCCGAGACGATGGACGAACTGGGCAAGCTCGTCGTCGCCAACATCCAGGCGGTCAACGGCATCACTCGCACCCTGACCTGCCCGGTAGTGCACCTCTAGGCGATCGCGATCGATCCGGACAAGCGCCGCGCGGCGCTCATCGCCACGGTGGTGACGCTGCCGATCGTGCTCGCCCTCGGCTTGCTGCTCGGAGGCGCCGGGTCCAGTGACGGCGGCGCGCATCCGTCCGCGTCGGGGTCGGTACTGCCTGCGATTACGGCGTCGGCGCCGCCGAGGACCGACGCCGCCACCGTGTCGACCTGCGCGCAGGTGATCAGTGCACTACCGCTGACGCTGGACCATCAGGATCTGCGGCGTACCGAGACGCAGCCGGCCTCGGGCCAGGTGCAGGCCTGGGGCGATCCGGCGATCGTGTTCGCGTGCGGCGTATCCCGTCCCGAGGATCTGGTGCCGGGCAGCAGCGTGCAGTACATCCTCGGCGGCAATCGCGCTGGCCCGTACTACGACGTGACGCCGGCCGACGGCGCCAACGTATGGACGACGGTCGACCGGTCGATCTACATCTCGGTGACGGTGCCGCAGAAATACCAGGGTGGCGACGTCATGCCGCCGATCTCGCGGGCCATCGCCAAGGTGCTACCGGCGGTCTGCACCACCGGCGACGACCCGGACGTGAGCAGGCTCTGCACCCGCCGCAAGTAGCCGACTTTGCCCCGCGCATGCACGCTGGCAGCCGGATTTCACCTGCCTACGCGGGGCAAGGTTGGCCGGGGTCAGTCTTTTTCAAGGCCGCGACGCGCGGCGCGGTCGGCGGCGCGTCCGAAGGCGCTGACCAGTCCCTGCACGGCCAGCGGGCGCAACCGGGCGAGCATCGCGACCACCTGCTCGTGGTCGATCTCGCCGTGCTGGTAGGGCCCCCAGATCGCCTTGATGAACACCTCGGTCAGCCCGTTGGCGACCGCGGTGGCGTGCTCGTCGATGATCGCGGCCGAGTCGTGCAGCACGGAGGTCGGCACCGGCAGCTGCATCAGCTCCACCGCGTGCCCGAGCACCGCCGAGGACGCACCGAAGGCGTCGTCACCGACGCGCTGCAGCGCGCCGACCTGCTCGAGATAGCCCAGCTCCTCGTCGCTGATCCGCCGGCCGACCCGCCGCTCCAGTCCGGCCCGGTCGTACTCCTCGGGCTGCTCGGGCAGCCACGGCGCGAGGACGGCCGAGTGCACCGCGTACTCGGCCGGCGCGGCGTCGGCCGGGATGCGCTCGAGCACCCGCTCGATGGCGGCAAGGGTGTACCCGTGCTCCTGCAGGGTGCGCACGAGTTCGAGCCGCATCCGGTGCACCGGGCCGTAGTAGGCGATCCGTCCCCGCCTGGCCGGCGGCGGCAGCAGGCCCTCGGTTGCATAGAACCGGACCGTGCGTACCGTCATCCCGGTACGGGCCGCGAGCTCGTCGATCGTATATTCGACAGCGCTGGGTTGCTCGCTGGGCTGTGCGGTAGCGGGCGCGGCGCTCATAAGCTGCAGCGTAGAGCACAACAGCAGCACTGGCGCTTGACAACTGTGACAGTAATACTGGCAGTATCGCGTGCAGCCATTCGTGAGGACGGGAAATCCATGACCGAAGCGTTCGTCTACGACGCCATCCGCACCCCGCGCGGGCGCGGCAAGAACACCGGATCGCTGCACGGCACCAAGCCCGTGTCGCTGGTCGTCGGCCTGCTCGAGGAGTTGCGCAAGCGCAACCCCGACCTGGACACCAGCCGGGTTGAAGACGTCATCCTCGGCTGCGTCTCCCCCGTCGGCGAGCAGGGCGCCGACATCGCCCGCACCGCTGCGCTGGCCGCGGGCTACGAGACATCCGGCCCGGGCTTCCAGCTCAACCGGTTCTGCGCGTCCGGCCTCGAGGCGGTCAACATCGCTGCGCAGAAGGTGCGCTCGGGCTGGGAAGACCTGCTCGTAGCGGGTGGCGTCGAGTCGATGTCGCGCGTGCCGATGGGTTCGGACGGCGGGCCCTGGGCGATGGATCCCGAGACCGCGTACGAGACGAGCTTCATCCCGCAGGGCATCAGCGCCGACCTCATCGCCACGCTCGAGGGGTTCAGCCGCACCGACGTCGACAGCTACGCCGCCGAGTCGCAGGACCGGGCCGCCAAGGCGATCGCCAACGGCGCGTTCGGCCACTCGGTCATCCCGGTGCTCGACATCAACGGCCAGATCGTCCTCGACGTCGACGAGTTCCCCCGCGCCGGCACGACGGTCGAGTCGCTGAGCGGGCTCAAGGCGTCCTTCGCGGCGATCGGCGACATGGGCGGCTTCGATGCCGTCGCGCTGCAGAAGTACCACTGGGTCGAGAAGATCAACCACGTGCACACGCCGGGCAACTCGTCGGGCATCGTGGACGGCGCCGCGCTCATGCTCATCGGCAGCGAGCAGGTCGGCGCGGATCTCGGCCTCACGCCACGGGCCCGCATCGTGGCGACCGGCGTGGTGGGCACCGAGCCGACGATCATGCTGACCGGGCCGGTGCCATCCGCCCGCAAGGCGCTCGCCAAGGCCGGGCTCACCTTCGACGACATCGACCTGTTCGAGATCAACGAGGCCTTCGCCGCCGTCGTCATGAAGTTCATGAAAGACACCGGCGTGCCGCACGAGAAGATCAACGTCAACGGCGGCGCGATCGCGCTCGGTCACCCGCTGGGCGCGACCGGCGCGATGATCCTCAACACGGTGATCGACGAGCTGCACAGCCGTGATCTGCAGTACGGGCTGGCCACGCTGTGCGTCGGCGGCGGCATGGGCGTTGCGACGATCGTTGAGAGGGTCTGACATGGCTGACTCGACCATCCGCTGGGACCAGGATGCCGACGGCATCGTCACGCTGACGCTGGACGACCCGAGCCAGCGCGCGAACACCATGAACGACGCGTTCCGCTCGTCGCTCAGCTCGACGATCGACCGGCTGCACAGCGAGAAGGACGCGATCACCGGCGTGATCGTCACGTCCGGCAAGGACACCTTCTTCGCCGGCGGTGACCTGAAGCTGCTGGCCCAGGTCAGCGACGACAACGCGGCAGAATTCGCGGCCGGCGTCACCAAGATCAAGTCTGACCTGCGCCGGCTCGAGACGCTCGGCAAGCCGGTCGTCGCCGCGCTCAACGGCGCCGCCCTCGGTGGCGGCCTCGAGATCGCGCTGGCCTGCCATCACCGCGTCGCGCTCGACAACCCGAAGTCGCAGTTCGGCTTCCCCGAGGTCACCCTCGGCCTGTTGCCGGGTGCCGGTGGCGTCGTGCGCACCGTGCGGATGCTCGGCATCGCCGACGGGCTGATGAAGGTGCTGCTGCAGGGCACCCGCTACAACCCGGCCGACGCGGCCGGCGTCGGCATCGTGGACGAACTGGCCGCCACGCCGGACGAGCTGCTCGACAAGTCGCGGGCCTGGATCAAGGCCAACCCGAATGCCGTCCAGCCGTGGGACGCCGACGGATATCGCATGCCCGGTGGCACGCCGTCGTCACCGAAGCTGGCCGGCATGCTGCCGGCGTTCCCGGCGAACTTGCGCAAGCAGCTCAAGGGTGCGCCGATGCCGGCACCGCACCACATCATGTGCGCGGCAGTCGAGGGCGCGAACGTCGACATCGACACCGCGTTCACCATCGAGGGTCGCTACTTCGTCAACCTCGCCAAGGGCCAGGTTGCGAAGAACATGATCCGGGCGTTCTGGTTCGACCTGAACTCGATCAACGCGGGCGGCTCGCGGCCGGACGGCTACGAGCCTCGTCCGGCGAAGAAGGTGGCCGTGCTCGGCGCCGGCATGATGGGCGCCGGCATCGCGTACGTCAGCGCGCGGAACGGCATCGAGGTCGTGCTCAAGGACGTCTCGCTGGAAGCGGCCGAGAAGGGCAAGGCGTACTCGCACAAGCTGCTCGACAAGGCGGTCAGCCGCGGCAAGATGGATCAGGCCAAGGCCGACGAGATACTCGCTCGGATCACGCCCACCGACGACTACGCGGCACTGGCCGGCTGCGACCTCGTCGTCGAGGCGGTGTTCGAGAAGGTGTCGCTCAAGCACGAGGTGTTCGGCCAGACCGAGCCACTGGTCGCGCCCGACGCATTGCTGGGCTCGAACACGTCCACCCTGCCGATCACCGGACTGGCCGAGGGCGTGCAGCGCAAGGCCGACTTCATCGGGCTGCACTTCTTCTCCCCCGTCGACAAGATGCCGCTGCTCGAGATCATCCGCGGTGAGCAGACCTCTGACGCGGCCCTGGCGCGGGCGCTCGACTACTCGAAGCAGATCAGGAAGACGCCGATCGTCGTCAATGACAGCCGCGGCTTCTTCACCTCGCGGGTGATCGGGACATTCGTGAACGAGGCGCTGGCCATGCTCGGCGAGGGCATCGCGCCGGCGACGATCGAGCAGGCGACCACGCAGGCCGGTTACCCGGTCGGGGCGCTGCAGCTCGCGGATGAGCTCAACCTGGAGCTGTTCCTGAAGATCCGCAACGAGACGCGCGAGGCGCAGGGCGACACGTACGTGGCGCACCCGGCCGAGGCGATCGTCGAGAAGATGGTCGAGCTGGGCCGTCCGGGACGGATCAAGGGCGCCGGCTTCTTCGACTACGACGAGTCGGGCAAGCGCACCGGGCTGTGGCCCGGGCTGGCCGAGCACTTCCCGATCCAGGGCAACCCGGCCGACGTCGACCTGCCTGAACTCGAGGAGCGCATGCTCGTCATCGAGGCCGTCGAGTCGGCGCGCTGCGTCGAAGAGAACGTGCTGATCACCACGGCCGATGCGAACATCGGCTCGATCATGGGCATCGGCTTCCCGCCGTGGACAGGCGGCGTGCTGCAGTACATCAACGGGTTCCCGGGCGGCGTGAGCGCGTTCGTCGCGCGCGCTGACGAGTTCGCGCAGAAGTATGGCCAGCGCTTCGAGCCCAACCCGCTGCTGCGCAAGAAGGCCGAGAACGGCGAAACGTTCTGATCCGCTGAACCTGCCTGACAGTGGTCCGTCCTGGGGGTGCTGTGTCCGGACCGCTGAGCGGGACGCGCGTGATCGAGCTGCCGGCGATCGGACCGGTGCCCTTCGCCGGCATGCTGCTCGCCGACCTCGGCGCCGACGTCGTGCGCATCGACAAGCTCGCCGCCACCGGACCGTTCGACGGGTTGCCCGCGGGCCCGCTCGGCCGCGGCCGCCGCTCACTGCAGCTGGACGTGCGCGCGCCCGGCGGCTCGGACGTGCTGCTGCGACTGTGCGAATCGGCCGACGCGCTGATCGAGGGCTTCCGTCCCGGCGTCGCTGAGCGGCTGGGCATCGGGCCGTCCGAAGCGCTGCAGCTTAACCCGAAACTCGTCTACGGCCGGATGACCGGTTGGGGGCAGGACGGCCCGCTGGCCGCGACCGCCGGGCACGACATCACTTACCTCGCCGTCACCGGGCTGCTGCACGGGATCGGCCCGGCGCAGGGTCCGCCGGTGCCGCCGGCCAACTACGTGGCCGACTTCGGCGGCGGCGCCATGTTCCTCGTCACCGGACTGCTCGCCGCGCTCTTGCACGCGCGCACCACCGGCACCGGCCAGGTCGTCGATGCCGCGATGACCGAGGGCGCCGCCTACCTCGGCTCGATGACCCGGACGTTCTTCGCCATGGGCGGCTGGAAGGACGAGCGCGCGGCCAACATGCTCGACGGCGGCGCACCCAACTACCGTTGCTATGAGACCAGCGACGGCAAGTGGGTCGCAGTCGGCGCGCTCGAGCCGCAGTTCTGGGCGGCGCTGGTCGCGACGCTGCAGCTGGCCGACGCGCCGTCCCCGTACGACCAGGCGCAGTGGCCGGCGTGCGCCGACGCGCTCACCGCCGCGTTCAAGTCGCGCACGCGCGACGAGTGGGCCGAGGTCTTCGGGCCGCTCGACGCGTGCGTCGCGCCGGTGCTTACCCTCGAGGAAGCACCGCACCATCCGCACAACGTGGCGCGCGCGTCCTACACCCAGGTCGGCCCGGCAACGCTGGCCGACGCGGCCCCGAAGTTCTCCGTGACCCCAGGTGCCGCCGGAGCGCTGACGCCGATCGGCGAGCAGAGCGCGGCGATCCTCGCCGAGCTCGGCTATTCCGAGACCGAGCTGACCACGTTGCGCGAATCGGGCACCATCGCTTAGTAACCTGCGAGCTGTCGATGGCCGACGTGCTCGCGTGCTTCGATCTCGACGAGCTGCGGATCCCGATCTGGATCGAGGGCGGCTGCGCCCCAGCGATCGTTACGACGCGGCCGCACTCACCGGCGTGGGGACGATCGGCGTGCGAACGGTGCGCTGCATCTCGCCGGACCGGCTGGTGCTACACCGGTTACCTGCCCGACGAGGACGACCGGGAGCAAACCGGAGTCGTCCGCCTTGCCCCGCGCATGCTCGCTGGAATCGCCGCGCAGCGTGGCTAAGCGGGGCAAAGTCGGCTGGGCGGTCAGGTTTTCCCCGCCAGCGTCCGGTTTCGAGGAGTCAAACCGGTGGTGCGCGGGGAAGAGGTGGTCAGCATGAGCCCGCTGGCGCCATCAGTGCTGCGCTCGGACGGTCGGGCCTGCCGAACACCATCAGCGATGGCAAGCCGCGGCCTTGCCCCGCGTGCGCGCCCTGCGCGAGCCCGGCAGCGTGGGTACGCGTGGCAAAGAGTCAGGACAACGCGGCGCGGCGCAGCGCGGCGGCGATCAGCCGATCGACCAGCTCGGGGTACTCGACGCCGCTCGCCGCCCACACCCGAGGGAACATCGAGATCGGCGTGAAACCGGGCATGGTGTTGACCTCGTTGACGATCACCTGCTCGTCCGGCGTGACGAAGAAGTCGACCCGGGCCAGACCGGCACAATCGAGCGCGGCGAACGCGCGGCAGGCCGCCTCCCGCAGGCGAAGGGTGACGTCGGCCGGCAGGTGCGCCGGCACGTCGAACTCGCACGCGTCGTCGAGGTACTTGGCCTCGAAGTCGTACCAGTCGTGTGACCCCACCAGCCGGATCTCGGCCGGCACGGACGCTTCGGGCGACCCGTCCGCGGATTCGAGCACGCCGCATTCGATCTCGCGTCCGGACACTGCCGCCTCGACCAGCGCCTTCGTGTCGTGTTCGAACGCGACCGTGAGCGCATCGGGCAGGTCGGCCCAGTCGCTGATCTTCGTGATGCCCACGCTCGACCCGGCCCGCGCCGGCTTGACGAAGGCCGGCAGGCCGAGGTGCGCCAGGTCGATCGCCGAGACGTCGGCGCCGCGGCGCACCACCGCGTACGAGCCGACCGCCAGGCCCTCGGCGGCGAGCAGCTTCTTGGTGTACTCCTTGTCCATCGCCGCGGCGCTGGCGAACACGCCCGGCCCGACGTACGGCAGGCCGGCCATCTCGAGCAGCCCCTGGATCGTGCCGTCCTCACCGAAGCGCCCGTGCAGCACCGGGAAGACGACATCGACCGACTCCAGCGCTCGCACGCCGCTCCCGGGCTCGACGGTGATCAGGCCCTTCACGGTCGGGTCGGCCGGCAGCACGACCGCGGTGCCGTCGCCGACGCTCGGCACGGTCCGTCCGGTGATCTTCATCGCCGACGAATCGCCCTCGGTCAGTACCCACGCACCGGCTGGGGTGATGCCGACCGGCACCACCTCGTACCTCGCCGGATCGAGGGCGGCCATCACGCTGCCCGCCGAGACCACCGAGATCCCGTGCTCGCTGCTGCGCCCGCCGTAGATCACCGCAACTCGGATCCGTCCCACTTCTAGAACCTACCGACCTTCGCTCTTCGTCGAGCGCGCCATGAGCAACTCGCCCATCGCGCGCGGGCTGAGCGCGCGGAAGCAGACCGCCTCGACAGCGGCGGTAATCGGTACTTCGACGCCGTGCCGGTGGGCCAGATCGAGCACCGACCGGCACGACTTGACACCTTCGGCCACCTGGCCGTGGGTGGCTTCCTGGGCCTGCTCGATCGTTTCGCCGCGGCCCAGCCGCTCGCCGAAGGTCCGGTTGCGCGACAACGGCGACGCACACGTCGCCACCAGATCACCCAGACCGGCCAGGCCCGCGAAGGTCAGCGGGTCGGCGCCGAGTTCGGCTCCCAGCCGGGCCGTCTCAGCCAGCCCGCGGGTGATCAGTGACGCGACCGTGTTGTCGCCGAAGCCCATGCCTTGCGCGATGCCACACGCCAGCGCGATCACGTTCTTGACGGCACCGCCGAGCTCGCAGCCGACCACGTCGGTGTTGGTGTAGGGACGGAAGTACGGCGCCGAACTGCCCTGCTGCACGACTTCGGCGCAGCTCTCGTCGACGCAGGCGACCACCGTCGCGGTGGGCTGCTCCTGCGCGATCTCGAGCGCGAGGTTCGGACCGGACACGACCGCGATCCGCTCGACCGCCGCGTCGGCAACCTCGGCGATGACCTCACTCATTCGTTTGGACGTGCCGAGCTCGACGCCTTTCATCAGGCTCACCAGGATCGCGTCGGACGGCAGCAGCTTCGCCCAGCCGGCCAGGTTCTCGCGCAACGACTGGGACGGCACGGCCATCGCGACGAGCTCGGCGCCATCGAGCGCGAGCGCCGCGTCGTGGGTCGCGCGCAACGACGGCGGCAGGTCGATGCCGGGCAGGTACTCGGGGTTGGCGTGGTCGCGCTCGATCACCTGGGCGATCTCTTCGCGACGGGCCCACAGCGTCACGTCGTTGCCGGCATCGACGAGCACCTTGGCGTAGACGGTGCCCCAGTTGCCCGCACCAAGGACGGCCACCTTCATGCTGTTTTCCGCCAGCGGTACAGGGCGCCATCCGGGGCGGGAACGCCACGAAGCTCGGCGACGTCTGACCGCAACCGCCGCATGATCACCTCGGTGACCTGGCGCAGGGTGGCCGCGTCTGGCGCGCGGCCGTGGAACTCGGACAGGTCGATCGGGTCACCGACCGACAACACGTGCCGCGGCCGAGGGAACAGCTTCACCTTCTTCCGGTAGAGGTCGATCTGGTCCTGCACCCCCCATTGCGCCACCGGGATCACCGGGATGTGCGGTGCCAGCAAAGCCAGCCGCGCCGCGCCGGTCTTGCCGGTCATCGGCCAGCCATCCGGATCGCGGGTGACCGTCCCTTCAGGATGCAGCACGATCAGGCCGCCGGCGTTGAGCGCGGCAACGGCGGCGTCGAAGGACTGCCGGGCGTCGATCGTGCCCCGCTTGACCGGGATGTGCCCCATCTTGTGCATCGCGGTGCCCACCGCGAACACGTCGAAGATCGTGTCCTTGGCGAGGAAGCGTGGCCGCCGCGCGCCGTCGAGCACGAGCTTGGCAACCAGGATCGGGTCGACGTGCGACACGTGGTTGGTCACGATGATGGCCCCGCCTTGCTGCGGCAACTTGTTCAGATTCCGGTAGCGGGTGCGGATGAGCAGGGACGCCGGCGTGTACAGCACCAGGATGACGACCCACCAGGCCGGTCCGAGCCTCTCGCCGTAGCCCGGCCTGCGCAGCTTCGCCGTCGGCACCTAGTCCCCCTTCGTCATGACGTCCCGTGCGGTGCAGTCTGCCAAAGGCTGTCATGCCTGCGTTAGCGTGGACGCAATGCACCCCTTTGCCTGCGGCACGTGTCGCAGCCTGGTCTTCTTCGAGAACTTCATGTGCGTCACCTGCGGATCGCGGCTGGGCTTCGACCGCGGCGCAGCGGAGCTCGTCGTCCTCGACCAATCCTCGCGGCGGTGCAGCAATCGCGAGATCGCGCGGTGCAACTGGCTGGCCGACCCGGCATCGCCGGACGGGCTGTGCGGAAGCTGCGAGCTCACCCGCACCCGTCCCAATGACGCCGACGCCCCCGGACTTGCCGCATTCGCCGCGACCGAGGCAGCCAAGCGCCGGCTGGTCTTCCAGCTCGATCACCTCGGCCTGCCGACGACGCCGCGCACGGTCGACACCGAGCATGGACTCGCCTTCGACCTGCTGTCGAGCGATATCACGCCGGTGGTCACCGGCCACGACAGCGGCGTGATCACCATCGATCTCGCCGAGGGCAACGACCCGCACCGCGAGGCGATGCGCGTGCAACTCGCCGAGCCCTACCGCACGCTGCTCGGCCACCTGCGGCACGAGATCGGGCACTGGTACTGGGACGTGCTCATCGACCACACCCCGTTCCTCGACCGCTTCCGCGATCTGTTCGGCGACGAGCAGGTCGACTACGCGAAGTCGCTCGAGGTGCATTACAGCAAGCCCGACAACAAGTCCTGGGCGAAGACCCACGTCAGCCAGTACGCCGCTGCGCACCCATGGGAGGACTGGGCCGAGACCTTCGCGCATTACCTGCATATCCGCGACACCATGCAGACGGCACGCGCGTGGGGGCTGCGCATCGACGGTCCCGATCTGGAACTCAATCTCGCGTGGGACGCGCAACTCGATGTCGACCCGACCGACGACTCGGAGACGTTCGGCGAACTCGCCCGCGCCTGGGTCGCCTTCACCTTCGCGCTCAATGCGGTGAATCGCAGCATGGGGCACGACGCGCTCTATCCGTTCGTGCTGCCGCCTAAGGTGCTGGACAAGCTCCGCTTCGTGCACGTAGTGGTGACCTCCCAGCGATGAGCTCTGTGACGAGGTGGACGGTGCTGGTGCCGCTGCGCGCGTTGCCGAATGCGAAGAGCCGGCTGGCCGAGTCGGTCGCGCCCGAGCTGCACGGCGACCTCGTCGAGGCGATCCGCGCCGACACCCTTGAGGCAGTGCACGCGACACCGGCAGTCGCCCGGGTGGTGGTCATCGGCGATGCACCAGGCGCCGGCATAACCCTCGTGCAGACCTCCGCCGGGCTCAACGGTGCCCTGCGCGATGGTGCGACCTTCGCCGCGGAGCAGTGGCCAGACGACGGCATCGCCGCGCTGGTCGGAGACCTGCCGGCGCTGCGGGCCGACGAACTCGATGCGGCGTTACGCACAGCTGCCGCTCACGAATCTGCCTTCGTCCCCGACGCACCAGGGACGGGGACGACCCTGCTGGCCGCGACGCCCGGCACCGTACTGGATCCCCGGTTCGGCACCGGTTCGGCAGCCCGGCACGCCTCGATCGCCACCCAGGTCGAGGCCGGAGCAGGTCTGCGGACCGACGTCGACACCGCCGATGATCTCGCCGCCGCGGCTCTGGTGGGCCTCGGCCCGCGTACCCGCGCCCTGCTCGGCAGTGATGGAACTGTTCGCCGTTAACTTTGACGCGGCATGATGAGCCGGTGAGCACCATCGAACCACTGATCGAGGCTGAGGACTCGGTACCGGACGGTGACCTCGACAGCGCCGCCGAGTTCGCGCCCGATCTGCCCGAGGGTCGGTTCAGCAACCGCGAGCTGTCCTGGCTCAAATACAGCGAGCGGGTGCTGGCGCAAGGTGAGGACGTCACGCTGCCGCTGCTCGAACGAATGAAGTTCCTGGCCATCTTCGCGACCAACCTCGACGAGTTCTACATGGTGCGCGTCGCGGGGCTGAAGCGTCGCGCCGACATGGGCCTGCAGGTGCCCTCACCGGACGGGCTCTCGCCGCGCGAGGTGCTCATGCGGCTGGCCGAGCGCACCGCCGCACTCGTTGACCGGCATGCGCGGTGCTTCCGCGACGACCTGGCCCCGGCCCTCGACGCGGAAGGCATCCACATCCGCAGCTGGGGCGACCTCGACGACGAGGAGCAGTCGCGGCTGGGCCGGTACTTCCGCACCAAGATCTTCCCGGTGCTGACCCCGCTCGCCGTCGACCCGGCACATCCGTTCCCATACATCTCCGGGTTGTCGCTCAACCTCGCAGTGCTCGTCCGTGAGAGCGACGACGGTCCGCAGCGCTTCGCGCGGGTCAAGGTGCCGAACAACGTGCCGCGATTCGTTGTTGTCTCGCAGTCGTCGGTCGAGTCGGAGTTCATGCCGATCGAGGAGCTCATCGCCGCACATCTCGAGATGTTGTTCCCCGGCATGGAGGTCGTCGAGCACCACCTGTTCCGCGTCACTCGCAACACCGACTTCGAGGTGGACGAGGATCGCGACGAGGATCTGCTGCAAGCACTCGAACGTGAGCTGATGCGCCGCCGGTTCGGCCCGGCCGTCCGGCTCGAAGTGGCCGATGACATCGACGACGAGGTGGTCGAGCTGCTGGTCAGCGAGATCGACGTCGAGGTCGACGACGTGCAGCGAGTACCCGGCCTGATCGACCTGAGTGCGTTGTGGCAGCTATACGACATCGACCGGCCGGCGCTCAAGGAGCGTCCGTTCGTCCCCGCCACCAACCCGCGCTTCGCTGAAGGCGAGACGCCGAAGTCGGTCTTCTCAACCATGCGCGACGGCGACGTCCTCACTCACCACCCCTATGAATCGTTCGCTACCAGCGTGCAGCGATTCATCGAGCAGGCCGCCGCCGACCCGAACGTGCTGGCCATCAAGCAGACGCTCTACCGCACATCTGGTGACTCGCCGATCGTCGATGCCCTGATCGATGCGGCCGAGGCCGGCAAGCAGGTCGTCGCACTCGTCGAGATCAAGGCGCGCTTCGACGAGCAGGCCAACATCAAGTGGGCCAGAGCGCTCGAACGCGCCGGTTGCCACGTCGTGTACGGCCTGGTCGGACTCAAGACGCACTGCAAGACGGCGCTGGTCGTGCGGCAGGAAGGCGGCAACATCCGCCGCTACGCGCATATCGGCACCGGCAACTACAACCCGAAGACCGCACGCACCTACGAGGATCTCGGCCTGTTCACCGCCGACGAAGCGATCTGCGCCGACGTGACCGACCTGTTCAACGTGCTCACGGGTTATTCGCGCCAGACGGAGTACCGCTCGCTGATGGTCGCCCCCTACGGCGTGCGGTCGGGCCTGATCGACCGCATCGAGCGCGAGATCGCGCACGCGCGCGCCGGACGTCATGCCCATGTCCAGTTCAAGACCAACCATCTCGTCGACGAGCAGGTCATCGACGCGCTGTACCGTGCCTCGCTCGCCGGGGTGCAGGTCGACCTGCTCGCGCGCACGTTCTGCACGATCCGATCCGGGGTGCCCGGGTTGTCAGAGAACGTGGCGACCCGATCGATCCTCGGCCGCTTCCTCGAACACTCGCGGATCTACTATTTCGGCAACGACGAATCGCCCGAGTACTGGATCGGCTCGGCCGACCTCATGCACCGCAACCTCGACCGCCGGGTCGAAGTACTCTGCCCGGTCGCCGACCCGGGCTGCGTCGCGCACCTGCGCGCCTGCCTCGACCTGGCGTTCTCGCCCGACACCGCTGCGTGGGAACTCGGCCCTGACGACGAGTGGACCCGATCCAGCGGAAAGGACGACTACCAAGAGCTGCTGATGCGCATGCTCGCCGATCGCGGTGAATGATGGCCGACATGCCTCGGCCTGGAAAAACCGTCGCCGCCGCCGGCGGGATCGTTTGGCGGATGCGGGAGGGTGCACCAGACGTGCTGCTCATTCACCGTCCGCGTTACGACGACTGGACGCTGCCGAAGGGCAAGCTGCTGCCGGACGAGCCGGAGCTGATCGGTGCGGTGCGCGAAGTCGGCGAGGAGGTCGGCGCGAACGTGGCGGTGCAGCAACGCATCGGCACGGTCAAGTACACCGTCGGCGACATCCGTAAGCGCGTCACCTACTGGGCGATGCGCTACCGCGACGGAGACTTCGTGCCCAACGACGAGGTGGACGAGATCGAGTGGATGCGGGTCGGACGCGCCTACCGCCGGCTCGGCTATGAGGTGGACCGCAGCGTGCTGGCCGACTTCGCGGCGACGCCGGTAGCGGACTCGATGGTCGTCCTCGTCCGGCACGCGAAGGCGGGCAAGCGCAGCGAGTGGCGTGGCGACGACCGGCTGCGCCCGCTGGACCCCAGGGGCGAGCACCAGGCCGGCGAACTGGCCAACCTGCTCGCGCTGTTCGCACCGACGCGGATCTACGCCGCCGATCGCACCCGGTGCGTGCAGACGGTCGAGCCACTCGCGGCCGCACTGGACCTGCGCGTTCGGATCGAGCCGGCCTTCGCCGACGAGGCGTACGAGGATGGTCCGGACGGGACGCAGAATGCCCTGCTGGCATTGGCGAAGCCGGGCAAGGTGACCGTGGTGTGCAGCCAAGGGCTCACGGTCCCGTGCCTCGTCGACCGGCTCGGGCCGGGCGTTCGCTCGTCCGACACCCGCAAGGGGGCGTGGTGGGCTCTCACGGTGGTCGACGGAGAAGTGGTCTGTGCCGATCACTACGAGGCTCCGAACGCGTGAGAAGGCCGGCGTCCGGGACGGACGGCGGCCTTCTCAGCACGCGCGCTAGCGGGACTTCTTGGCCGCCGACTTCTTGGCGGCGGTCTTCTTGGCGGTCGTCTTCTTGGCGGCGGCCTTCTTAGCCGGTGCCTTCTTGGCGGGCGCCCTCTTGGCCGGAGCCGTGGCTCTCGCGACAGCCTTCTTGGCCGGAGCGGCTGCCTTCTTGGCGACGGCGGCTGCCTTGCGCACCGGAGCCTTCGCGATCTTCTTCGCACCGCTTGTGATCGCCTTGAACTCAGCGCCGGCGCGGAACGCGGGAACGCTGGTCTTCTTCACCTTGACCGTCGCGCCCGTGGCGGGGTTGCGCGCGGTGCGTGCTGCGCGGTCACGCTTCTCGAACTTGCCGAAGCCGGTAAGGACGACGTCCTCACCCTTCGAGACCGCCGCGTAGACCGTGTCGATGAACGCGTCGAGCGCAGCTTGCGCCTTCTTCTTGTCTCCGTCGAGGCGCTCAGCGAGCAGCTCGACGAACTGAGCCTTGTTGGGCACGTGTCCTCCTGGACGAGTCAGAACTACGACCGGATGGTCGATTCGCCCACACGCTAGGACGAATTAGCGTGCGCAACAACGAAATCCGCGTGTGTCGCGGGACTTTTCGTTTATTTCTCAGGGGTTTCCGATCGTGACGGACGGCAACCACGGCTTGCGGGCCTGCTCGTAGGCCTCGACCTGCTCGGTACTGCGCAGCGTGATGCCGATGTCGTCGAGCCCTTCGATCAGCCGCCAGCGGGTGTAATCGTCCAGCTCGAAGTCGTGCACTTCGCCACGCCAGCGCACCTGGGTGTCAACGACGTCGACGGTGACCTCGGTCTTCGGGTCGTCCTCGATGTCGTCCCACAGTCGCTGCACAATCTTCTCCGGCAGCACGATCGTGAGCAGTCCGGCCTTTTGCGAGTTGCCTCGGAAGATGTCACCGAAGCGCGGCGCGATCACGGCCCTGAAGCCGTAGTCGAGCAGCGCCCACACGGCATGCTCGCGAGAGCTGCCCGTGCCGAAGTCCGGTCCGGCGACCAGGATCGTCGCGCCGTCGTACTGCTCCTTGTTCAGCACGAACGCCGGATCTTTGCGCCACGCGCTGAACAGGCCGTCCTCGAAGCCGGTGCGGGTGATCCGCTTCAGGTACACCGCCGGGATGATCTGGTCGGTATCGACATTGCTACGCCGCAACGGGATTGCTGTTCCGGTGTGCGTAGTGATCTTCTGCATTATTTCCTCGCAGGCTCTGGTTGAGTTCCAGCTACGTTTGCCGTCGCGCGAGCGCTCATCGCGTTGCCGATCACCAACCTGAATCGTTCGCTCATCGGTTCACCGCAGATCTGCTGGGGACGAAAGGTGGCCGGTGACTGCGGTGGCGGCGGCTACCAGTGGTGAGACGAGGTGGGTGCGGCCGCCCTTGCCCTGCCGTCCCTCGAAGTTGCGGTTGGACGTCGACGCGCTGCGCTCACCGGGTGCCAGTTGATCAGGATTCATGCCCAGGCACATCGAGCAACCGGCCTGCCGCCACTCCGCACCGGCCGCGGTGAAGATCGCGTCGAGGCCTTCCTGCTCCGCTTGCTCGCGCACTCGCATGGAGCCCGGCACGACGAGCATCCGTACCCCGTCGGCAACCTTGCGTCCCTGGATGACGTTTGCCGCGGCGCGCAGATCCTCGATCCGGCCGTTCGTGCACGAGCCGACGAAAACGGTGTCGACCTTGACGTCGCGCAACGCCGTCCCGGCCGCCAGATCCATGTACTGCAGGGCTTTCTCGGCCGCGACCCGGTCGCCCTCGTCTTCGAAGCTGCTCGGGTCGGGAATGCGGTCGCCGAGCGGAGCGCCCTGGCCGGGGTTAGTGCCCCAGGTGACGAACGGGGTGAGCGCGTTCGCGTCGAGGGTCACCTCGGCATCGAACTCGGCGTCGTCGTCGGTGCGCAGGCTCGTCCAGTACTCGACCGCCTCGTCCCAGTGGTCGCCCTTGGGGGCGTGCGCGCGTCCCTGCAGGTAGTCGAACGTCGTCTGGTCCGGCGCGATCATGCCCGCCCGCGCGCCCCACTCGATGCTCATGTTGCAGACCGTCATCCGGCCTTCCATGGACATCCGCTCGAACGTGTCGCCGCGGTACTCGACCATGTAGCCCTGTCCGCCGCCGGTTCCGGTCTGGGCGATCACGGCGAGGATCACGTCCTTGGGCGTGACTCCGTCGGCGAGCTCGCCATTGACGGTGACGGCCATCGTCTTGGGTCGGTCCATCGGCAGGGTCTGCGTGGCGAGGACGTGCTCGACCTGACTCGTCCCGATACCGAAGGCCAGCGCGCCGAACGCACCGTGCGTGGACGTGTGCGAGTCGCCGCAGACGATCGTCATGCCCGGCTGGGTGATCGCGAGCTGCGGACCGATGACGTGCACGATGCCCTGATTCGCATCGCCCATCGGGTACAACTCGATGCCGAACTCCGCGCAGTTCTTGCGCAGCGTCTCGACCTGCAGCCGGCTCACCGGATCGGCGATCGGCTTGTCGATGTCGGTGGTGGGGACGTTGTGATCTTCGGTAGCGAGGGTGAGGTCGGGACGGTGCACGGTGCGGTTCTCGAGACGCAATCCCTCGAACGCCTGCGGGCTGGTCACCTCGTGGATGAGGTGCATGTCGATGAAGAGCAGGTCGGGTTCGCCGGGCGCGCTGCGCACCACATGGCTGTCCCAGAGCTTCTCGGCCAGTGTCTTGCCCATGATCACCTCGGAGTTGCAATCTCAGAATTTGAGACACTAATATCGCTGTATGGGACAGCCTAGCAGCGGCATAGGGGTCGTGGACAAGAGCGTGGCGATCCTCGACGCGGTCGCCGACCGACCGCGCACGCTGGCCGAACTCGTCGCGGTCACCGCGCTGCCCCGAGCCACCGCGCACCGGCTGGCTGTCGCCCTCGAGGTGCACCGGCTGGTCAGCCGCGACGGCGAGGGACGCTTCGTGCTCGGGCCTCGAGTCGGCGAGCTGGCACATGCGCTGCCCGACGCGCTTGTCTCGGCGGCGCAGCCGGTGCTGGCCTGGGTGCGCGACGAGTGCGGCGAGAGCGCGCAGCTCTACCGGCGCGACGGGTCGGAGCGGGTCTGCGTCGCGGCCGCCGAACGGGTGTCGGGGCTGCGCACGACCGTTCCGGTCGGAGCGCGGCTGCCGTTGACCGCGGGGTCGGGTGCGCAGGTGCTGTGCGCGTGGACCGATCCCGCTGCGCTGGGCGAAGTGCTGGTTTCGTCGCAGTTCACGCCGCGCCTGCTGGCCGAGGTGCGCCGGCGCGGCTGGGCCCAATCGGTCGGTCAGCGCGAAGCGGGGGTGGCCTCGGTGTCGGCTCCGGTGCTGACGGCCAGCGGCGGCTTGCTCGCGGCGATCTCGATCTCCGGGCCGATCGAGCGGTTGGGCCGCACGCCTGGGACGCGCCACGCGCCCGTCCTGCTCGCCGGCGCCAAACGCATTTCGGCCGCCCTCACCTAACGCTGTCCGTCTGACCGTGGTCAGTTCGGGCGTCCGTGGTCAGCTGCAACTAACCACTGGAGCGGGACTGTACGAGCGAAGGGCGCGCGAATTGCGCATGCACTCCGGGCGACCACAACACGCGCAGCAACTCGCCCGCGACAGACACCCCACACGCAGGCACCAACTCATCGGCGATATGGAGCAACTCGGCCTCGTGCAGCGGCCACGCTTCGTGCGCATTCGGCACCCAGATGGTTCGACCGAGCACTCGCGAATGTGCGCCCCACCGTGCGGTCAACCACTCCTCCAACGCCGTCGGCTGGGTCGCTGAGCCGATCCGCAACGTGATCGAGCTGCGCAAGCCGCGGCGCGGCCAGCGCCGGACGCTCTCGTAGTGGATGACGCTGCCGTCCTGGTGCATCCGCATGCGTGACCACGTGTACGGAATGCCAAACAGGGTGCGCGCGAGCGGCACGATCGCCGCCCGCGACGTTTCCAACGAGCCGAACAACACCCCATGCCGACCTGAATCATCGACTGAATACAGCCGCACGTTGGTTTCAAGGAACCGTCCGAAGTAGGGCAACGCGCGGCGTCCCAGACCGGCATCGCGCATCTCGAACGGGACGAGACCGACATAGCTGTGCCCGTCGTCGAAGACGTCGGGGCGCGTGCCCGGCGGAAACATGGCCGCGACCGCATCGGGCCGAACCGGCCAGTGCAGGAAGGCAAGGCTGCACCAGTGCTGATCGAAGACGACCGGCGGTCGTAATGGCGGAGCCACGCGCGGGTAACCGTCCAGCGCGCGCGCCATCGTCCTAGGTCACCACGACGTGGCGACGTAGGTGGTCTCGAGGTACTCGTCGATGCCCTCGTAGCCACCTTCGCGGCCGAGCCCGGACTGTTTGACGCCGCCGAACGGCGCGGCCGGATCGGACACCAGTCCGCGGTTCAGCCCGACCATGCCGACCTCGAGCCGCTCGGACACCCGCAGCCCGCGCGCCAGCGAGCCCGAGTACACGTATCCCGACAGGCCCATCTCGCTCGCATTGGCCAGCGCCAGCGCCTCGTCCTCATCGCGCACCGCGATGATCGGCGCCACCGGGCCGAAGATCTCTTCGGTCGCGACAGCGGAGTCCTTGGGGACGTCGCCGAGCACCGTCGCCGGGTAGAAGAAGCCGTCACCGGACGGCCGCGAGCCGCCCAACACCACCGATGCACCCGCAGCCACCGAGCGGTCGACCTTGTCGGCGATCCCGTCGACGGCGCGCTCGTTGATCATGGGGCCGAGCTGGGTGTCCTCATCGGTGCCGGGACCCATCACCAGCGACCCCATCTTGGCGGCCAGCTTCGCCGCGAAGTCCGACGCAACCGACGACTGCACGAGGAAGCGGTTCGCCGCCGTGCACGCCTGCCCGCCATTGCGCATCTTGGCCAGCATCGCACCTTCGACCGCAGCGTCGAGGTCGGCATCGTCGAGCACGATGAACGGCGCGTTGCCGCCGAGCTCCATCGAGCAGTTCACGATGCGGTCTGCGGCCTGCTTCAGCAACTGGCTGCCGACTCCGGTCGACCCGGTGAACGACAGCTTGCGCACCCGTGCATCCGCCAGCGCCGCCGACACGAGATCGGCCGCCTTATCGGTTGTCAGCACGTTCACCACGCCCGCCGGCGCACCCGCCTCAGCCAGCAGCGACCCGAGCATGAGCGCGGTCAGCGGCGTCTCGCCGGCCGGCTTCAGGATCACTGCACAACCGGCTGCGAGCGCCGGTCCGATCTTGCGCGTTGCCATCGCGGCCGGGAAGTTCCAGGGCGTCAGCAGCAGTGCAACGCCGACCGGCTTGCGGAAGGTGAGGATGCGGTTCGCACCGGACGGCGCGGTGCGCAGCTCGCCGCCGATCCGCACCGCCTCCTCGGCGAACCAGCGGAAGAACTCCGCGGCGTAGACGACCTCGCCGCGGGCATCGGTCAGCGACTTGCCCATCTCCAGCGACATCAGATAGGCAAGGGCTTCCTTGCGTTCGATCATCAGCTCGAAGGTGCGGCGCAACACCTCGGACCGTTCGCGCGGCGGGGTCGCCGCCCAGTCCGGCACCGCCGACGCGGCGGCAGACACCGCAGCCGCCACGTCGTCGGCGCCGGCGCGCGGGACGGACGTGATCTCTGCGCCGGTCGACGGGTTGTAAACGGTGAACGATCCGGCCGAGCCGCCCATCCACTTGCCGTCGACGAACATCTCTGTGGGGCTACCGCTGGGCAACGTCATACCTCCAGCTTGCCAGCCGAGGGAAACCTGCGTGAACCCCCGCTGACCCCGGGTCGGATCGTCCGATCCACGCCGGCCGGACGATGCCGAGAACGCTGGCCGTCCCCATGTAACAATCGCGAAAAGACATCGGCGCGTTGAGTGAACACCTATTCACTCAACGCGCCGGTCGTGGCTATGGTCAGACGATGCGACCTGCGGAGATGCGCGACGGCGGCGCGTTGATCGGAACCGCACTGAGCGAACTCACCGAGCTGGCCCGCGACGTGCACAAGGCGCTCGCCGGACGCATCTTCGGCCTGCTCGGCCCGACCGCGGCACCGATCAAGGTGCTGCACGACGCCATCTCCACCACCGCTTACGCGGGCGCACGCGTGGGCGTGAAAGTGCTGCCCGCCGCTGCCGGAGCGGTCGCCGCGCAGACCAGCGCGCCCAGCCTCGATTCGATCAGTGACACACCCCGCGGTCATTTCACGATGAGCGCGATCAACGGGTTCTGGGGTGACCGCCTCGCCGAGCAGCGCACCGCGCTGGCTCCCGTCCTGACCATGCGGACGCACGACGGTCGGCTGCGGCGCGTGCCCGGCAACGTCGTGCATGACGTCGGCGAACCGACCGATCGACTCGTCATCTTCCTGCACGGCCTGTGCGAGACCGACCGATACTGGTGGTACGGCGCCGAGAAGAGCTGGGCCGACCGTGATGTCACCTACGGCGCGATGCTCAACGCCGAGCGGCGGTGGACTCCGCTGTACGCGCACTACAACACCGGCCTGCACATCTCCGAGAACGGCCGGCTGCTCGCCGGCTATCTCGAGACGCTTGTGGACGAGTGGCCGCTGCCGATCACCGAGATCGCACTCGTCGGCCACTCGATGGGTGGGCTCACCGCACGCTCCGCGGCGCACCAGGCGGCCGACCACAAGCTGGTATGGGTCCAAGCGCTGCGGCACATCGTCGGGCTGGGCGCGCCGCACCTCGGCGCCCCGCTCGAGCGGTGGGTCAACGCCCGCACGCACGCGATGGCCCGGCTGCCCGAAACCCGCCCGATCGCCATCTGGCTGAACCGGCGCAGTGTCGGCATCAAGGATCTGCGCTACGGCTCGGTCCTGCAGGACGACTGGTTCGGCATCGACCCGGACGACCGGCTGGACCGCTGCACGCCGGCGACGCTGCTGCCCGGCGTCGCGTACTCGATGGTCTCGGCGACGCTGTCGCAGAAGCCAGACGGTCGGCTGGCCCACGACCTGCTCGTCGAGCACATCAGCGCGCACGGCACCGGAGCGCCGAACGCGACCCGGCGCATCGAGTTCGAGGTCGACCGGCTGCTGCACGTCGGGCGGCGCACGCACTTCCACCTGCTCAACGATCCCGTCGTGTACGGCCAATTGCGCGGCTGGCTCGACGGCGCCGATGGCGCGGCTGCCCCGAAGGCGGAGGGCGTCGGCTGAGTAGAACGTGTTCTTGTTTTGGGTTACCGTCCAGCTATGGATCTGGTCGCCGTCCGCGAGATCGAGCAGCTCAAGTACCGCTACACCCGCGCCCTTGACCTCAAGCAATGGGACGAATTCGCCGCTACGCTGACCGCCGACGTCTCGGCGAGCTACGGCGCGAAGCTCAGCTTCCGCGGGCGCCACGACGTCGTGACGTTCATGCGCAATTCCCTCGGCCCGGCGATCATCACCGTCCACCACGTGCACCATCCCGAGATCACGATCTCCGGCGACGAGGCGACGGGGACGTGGTACCTGCAGGACACCGTCATCATCACCGAGCACCGGATGCTGCTACGCGGCGCGGCGTTCTACACCGATCGATACGTGCGCACCGACGGCGGCTGGCAGATCGCCGCGACGGCATATACCCGCAGCTACGAATCGGTCGAGAAGCTCGACGAAAGCTGGCAACTCACGGCCAACCGGTTCGCCGAACAGGTGCCGTCATGACGACGCGCAAGCAGAGACCGAAAGGGCTCGACCGCCCCAGCACGGTGAAGATCATCAAGACGATGTCGGCCGTGCACACCTGGCTGTATCGCAAATCGCGCGGCCGCCTCGGCCGCAAATGGCGGGTCGGCAGCGCGCTGCGTCACGGCGTGCCGATCTGTCTCGTCACAACGACCGGTCGCAAGTCCGGCCGGTCGCGCACCGTGCCGTTGCTGTACATGGCCGACGGCAACAACGTCGTGCTGGTCGCCTCTCAGGGCGGGCTACCCACCGATCCGCAGTGGTACCGCAACATCACGGCTGATCCTCGCGTCCAAGTCGAATTCCGCCGGACGAAGCGCGCCATGCATGCGCGCACTGCGACGCCGGCCGAGCGCGCCACGTTGTGGCCCCGCCTCGTTGCCGTCTACGCGGACTTCGAGTCCTACCAATCCTGGACCGACCGCGAGATCCCGGTCGTGGTCTGCGAACCGGTGTGAGCGCCGAATAAACGACCTTTCCGGCCTATCGCCGACGAGGCCCGTGCACGGGCCTCGCGCTGGTTATAGTCCCGGCCATGTCGAGCCCGCCCCCACCGCCGCCCGCGTGGCAGCCGCCGCCACCGCCGCATCGAGCAGAGCACGTTCCGGCCGATCCGCCACCGGCTGCGCAGCAGCACGAGGAGCCCGGCCACCAGCACCATGACGGTCATGAACACACCCGGCTGGCGCTGCTGATCGCGCTCTCGATCGCGCTCGTATCCGTGCTCGGCGCAGTTGTCGGCTGGCGCGCGGAGGTGCACGCAGCCAAGGCCAGCCGCTACGAGCAGGACGCCGTGGCCGCGACGATCAGCTCGGCCCAGCTGCGCAGCGAGGCTGAGGCGGAGGCAGCGAAGGCGTACTCGCAGTTCGCGCACTACCAGCGACTTGGCCACGAGGCAGACGAGCTGATGCCAGACGCCTGCACGTCCGACGAGCGTTCCAACATCGTCGCCCTCGACGCCGGCGTGTTGTGCAGCACCCAGATCCAATTCGGCGGCTACGGCGGCACCGGGTACGTCGACGCGCAGGGGCACTTCAACATCGAGAAGTACGCGCTTGACGTGCAGGACGGTAACGCGGCCCAGAACGACATCGAGCCGGACACGTATGAGACGCAGGCCGGGCAGGAACGCCACGACGAGGACAACATGCTCTACTTGTCGCTGTTTCTCGTGCTCTCACTCGCGCTGCTGACCCTCGCCCGACTGGGCAAGACGACATCGAGCCGGCTCGCGCTGGCCGTCCCTGGTTGGGTCTGCCTGATCGGCGGCATCGCCGCCCTCATCACGGCGGAGGTGTGACGGTGGAGAATCCGCTCAGCGAGGCACATGAAGAGATCAAGCACCTCGAGCACGTCGCGGCCTCGCGCCTGAAAGTGATCCTCACGGTGAGCATTCTGATCGTCACGATGCTGACGACGCTCGCCGGTGTGATGGCCGCGATCTGGTCGGCGAAGGAATCCGAATCGCAACGCGCGCGCCAGCAGGCCACCGCAGACAGCCTCAAGTCGAGCCTCGAGGCAACTGCGCAGCAAGCCGCGGTCGACCAAACCATCGACGACGTCACCGAAGCCGCATGGCGTTCGGCGTTTCTGAACGTCGACTCGCTCGAGGTCACCGACAGCACGCTGGTGACCGCGTTGCAGACCCAGGCCAAGGCTGCCACCCAGGTGCAGAACACCATTTCCGCATCGCTGCCCAAGGGCGCGAACGGTTCCAGCTACGTGGCGGGCCTCCGCAAGCCTGCGCTGGTCAGTGCCGAGGAGGCCAAGGCCGAGGCACAAGCCAGCGTGGGCTGGCTCGGCAAGAACAACAGTGCCCTCGCGGTAGTCAGCATGCTGGCTCTGTCGTTGTTCCTGCTGGGTCTGGCGCTCACGATCAGCAGCCGCGCCGTGCAGGTCGGCTTCACCGCACTGGCCATCGTGATGACCGTGATCGCCGGCGCGCGGCTCGCACAGATCGCCGCGAAGTCCATCGTCGTGGCCAGCGACACGTGCATCGAGCGTTACGGCGCCGCGGTAACCGTGGCGAACTCGGGGAAGATGGACGACGCCACCAAGACGCTCGACGCCGTCGTGGGCGACTGCGGCGGCTTCGCCGATGCGTGGACCGCGCTCGGACAGGTTCGTTTCGACGCGTCGAGCGCGAAAGCGCGAGGCAGCTCGCAAGACGCCTTCCAGACCGCCCTGGACGTGTCGGATGCGAAGTCGGCCGATCTGTACAACAACCTCGGGTACATCGAGACGGTCAACAAGGACTACGCCGATGCCGAGCGGAACCTGCAGACCGCGGGCAAGTTGGCCCCGGAGAACCCGGTCGTCCTGGCCAGCCGTGCCGAACTCGCAGCGGCCAAAGGAGATTCGGCCGGTGCCGACAGGTTTCTCGACGAGGCTCTCAACATCGTCGCCACGCACGGTCCGTACTTCCGCGACCAGTTCTTCTTCGCCGCACTGCGCAGCGACGAGCGAGATTTCGCGAGTGCCGGAATCACCGGTAGCACGGTCAGCGACTTCTTCCGCAAAGGGCGCGAGGCCGAGGCGAGCATCGGCGCGCTCGGGTCAATTACGCCCGGCGACACGCACGGCGCACACATCACCGGGCTGATCCTGAAGATGTCGGCCACCAAGCTCGGCCAGTACGCGAAGTTCGTGACGATAGGTTTCACCTACAGCAACCTGGCAGTCGGCGATCACATTTCGCTGCGGTTCTATGCCAACGGCGTCACCTACGATCCGATCGCGTCGATCCCCGACACCGTGGTCTCGAGCAACAGCACGCTCGTAGGAAGTGGCGTCGAGCAGCCCGACAGCCACTTCCGGCTCGGCCTGAGCAACACCGGCCAGACCACGATGGAGGTCTACCTGAACGGCGTCTCACAGGGTGAGGTATCGATCACCATCCCGGCGGGCTAGATACTGGCCTGATGAGCGACGCTTGCGGACCGCAGCGAGGCAGGCCAGTGAGCGATGCGCCGATGTGGCTGCCCGACCCCGCAGACGTGGCGGCCGCGCAGATCACCGCGTTCGCGAAGCTGGCCGGCGATCGGATCGGGCGTGACCTGCACGAATACGCCGACCTGTTGGCGTGGTCGACCGATGACATCGTCGGCTTCTGGCGCTGCGTGTGGGACTACTTCGACGTCGTCGCCGAGGCCCGCGGCGAGACCGTGCTCGCAGCCAGCACGATGCCAGGTGCGGCGTGGTTTCCCGACGCGCGGCTCAACTACGTCGACCAGGTCTTCCGCGACCGTCCCGACGACGGCATCGCACTGGTGGAGCTGGACGAGGACGGCACCTATCGCGAGCTGACCTGGCTGCAACTGCGCCAGCAGGTGGCCGCCGTCGCCGCGACGCTGCGTGACCTCGGCGTCGCGGTGGGCGACCGCGTCGTCGGATACCTGCCCAACAGCGCGCACGCCGCGATCGCTTTCCTGGCCACCGCGAGCATCGGTGCGATCTGGTCAGCCTGCGGCATGGACTACGCGCCGAGCGCGGCACTGGGCCGGTTCACCCAGCTCGAACCGGTCGCACTCTTTGCGGCTGACGGCTACCGCAACGGCGGCAAGACCTACGACCGCACCGGGGCGATCGCGCAGCTGCGCGCGGAGCTGCCCACCCTGCGCGCGACCGTTGCGGTCGACCGCTTGGGCCGCGCGCCGATTCCCGACTCGCTCGCGTGGAGCGACGTAGTCGAACGCGGATCGTCCGACCTCGTTTCGGTGGCCGTCCCGTTCGACCATCCGCTGTGGGTGCTGTTCTCGTCCGGGACGACCGGGCTGCCCAAAGGCATCGTGCACGGCCACGGCGGCGTCCTGCTCGAACACCTCAAGATGCTGGCATTGCACTGCGACCTGCGCGCCGGCGATCGGTTCTGGTGGTACACGACGCCGAGCTGGATGATGTGGAACTTCCAGCTCGCCGGGCTGCTCGTCGGCGCGACGATCGTCTGCTACGACGGCAGCCCGGCCTATCCCTCGCCCGACGCCCTGTGGCGACACGCCGCCCGGCTCGGCGTACGGCTGCTCGGAACGAGCCCGGCCTACCTGTCCGCGTGCAGCAGCGCGGGGGTGCACCCCGGCGCCGAGCACGACCTGACCCGATTGCGCACGCTCGGCGTTACCGGCTCGACACTGCCGGCCGCCTCCTATCACTGGGTCGGCGACAATGTGGGCGCGCAGGTGCAGATCGCCTCGATCACCGGCGGCACCGACGTCGTCACCGCCTTCGCCGGCTCGGCGCCGACCGTCCCGGTGTGGGCCGGCGAGATCTCCACGGCGTGCCTCGGCGTCGCCCTTGATGCGGTCGACGAGCAGGGGCGCAGCGTGCGCGACCAGGTCGGCGAGCTGGTGATCACCAAGCCGATGCCGTCGATGCCGGTGGCGTTCTGGAACGATCCGGACGGCGCGCGTTATCGCCACGCGTACTTCGACACGTTCCCGGGCGTGTGGCGCCACGGCGACTGGGTGACGATCACCGGGCACGCCAGCGTGATCATCCATGGTCGGTCGGATGCCACGCTGAACCGCAACGGCATCCGGATGGGCAGCGCAGACATCTATGCAGCGGTCGAGCAGCTCCCCGAGATCACCGAGGCACTGGTGATCGGTGTCGACGAGGCCGACGGCGGCTACTGGATGCCGCTGTTCGTCACGTTGCGGCCCGGCGCCGAACTTGACGACGAGCTACGCGCACGGATCCGCAGCGCGATCCGCGAGCACGCCTCGCCCCGGCACCTGCCCGACGAGATGTACGCCGCGCCCGGCATCCCGCATACCCGCACCGGCAAGAAGCTCGAAGTGCCGGTCAAGCGGATGCTGCAGGGCGCGGCCACCGCCGGTGCGTTCGACGCCGGCAGCATCGACGATCCCGCGCTGATCAACTGGTTCCAGGACGTCGGGCAGCGGCACCGCAACGGATGAGCGCGATTTCATCGTGCGAATCCGGACAGATCGCGCAATGATCACCTTCATGGCAAGTTCGCACCAGCGATCTGACCCGCGATCCGAGCAACGCACGGCGCTGCCGAATCGCGATCGCGCGATCTCCCTGGCCGCCCTGCGCCTGCACGCGCAGGGCTTGCTGGCCAGTTTCGAGGCCGGGCACGCGGGCTTTGTCAGCGACCGGTACCTCGCCACGTTCGGCCCGGACACCGCGCCCGCCGTCCTGGAGTTGTGCCTGGCCGGCGTGTGGGCCCGAGTGGGCGCCGGCTATGAGGTCGTGTCGTCCGAGGCGCTGCGGATGGCGCACGAAGTCCACCGCCAGATGCGCGGATCCCGCTCGCGCGACTGTTGATCAGCAAGTCGGGAATTGTTTCCAACCCCGGGTCGTTGGGACCACTGCCGGACTGATTCAAGCCCCGGGCCCCAACATTTCGCCGCCGAGAGCGGCCGCTCGCCGAGAGGCGCCTGACAGGCCGGCACAGCTCACGCGGCGCCGTCCCCTCACCGGGACGGCGCCGTTGCTGTTAGCCGCCGGTTGCGATGGGAAGCCTTCCGGTATGACCCGATTCAGTGCGAGCACCGACGACGAGGCGATCGTTGCGGCCGACCGGATGGCGATCTGGGCCGTGCTCACCGATCCGGTGCTGCTGCCTAAGCTGACCCCGCTGCTGCGCAGCATCGACGCCGACGGCGATTTGTGGACCTGGCACATGATGCGGATCAGCGCGCTCGGCGTGGGGATCACGCCCTCGTTCACCGAGCGGATGACCTTCACCGAAGGACGTCGGATCGAATACGCGCACGAGCCGCCGGAGGGCGTGACCGAGCGCACCAGCGCGCAGGGCTGCTACGAGTTGTCCGATGCCGAAGACGACACCAGGCTCAAGATCAAGTTGACGTTGAACGTTGATCTGCCGCTGCCGCGCGCTGCTTCGCCGGCCGTCACCCGGGTGATGACGCGCATGATGGGCCGCACCGGCGACAAGTTCTCGGCGAACCTGTACGAGCACCTCGGTGTTGACCAGCCCGCCGAACGGGTGAGCGCCTAGCCATGACGATGCCGCCGATCGATCCCGAACCGCCCGCGCCGAACCCGGACCCGGCACCGCCCGCGCCGAATCCCGATCCGGCGCCCGCCCCCGGCCCGCCGCCGGGACCCGCGCCCGACCCCGGACAGCCCGCACCACCGCTGCCGTCCTGATCCCAATCAGCTTTGCCCCGCGTGGGCGCGCCCTGCGGCGCCGGCAGCGTGGATACGCGGGGCAAAGCCGGCTGGCCCCGCTCAGGTTTTCCCCGCGGACGTCCGGTTTCGCTGAGCCGCACCGGACGCGCGCGGGGAAGAGATCTAGCGGCCGACGGCCTTCTCGAGTTCGGCCTTGCTCATCGACGACCGTCCCTCGATGTTCTTGCGCTTGGCCTCTTCGTAGAGCTGCGCCTTCGTGCGTCCACCCGACCCGGAGTGCGAGCGCAAGCCGCCCCGGCGCGAGGACGAGATGTCATCGGTGGAAGTCTTGGTCTTCTGCTTGGACTCGCCGGAACGAGCACGCTCCTTGTTCACCGTGCGCGCGGCGATCTCCTCGGCGGTGTCCTCGCTGCGGCCACGTTCTTCCAGGCCCTCCTTGATGTGCTCGTACTGTCGCTCGCGCTTCTTGTTCCAGGCCTGCGGCGGCATGTCGACTCCTCTCCTCACCAAGATCGATAGTGATCTACTACCCAGCTGTGGTTCGCCACGAGCAGATATTGGGAAGGCAACCGAGGACGGACGTCATTCAGCGACGCCTCGCTAGCGTGAGGAATCCGTGCCACCGGTCCCAGTGCTCGAACCCGAGCAGGTTCTGCGCGAAGCGCGCGACGCGGCGAACGACGTCGCCCGCGGGCTAGCTTTCGCGACCCGGGTCGGTGCCCTGCTGCCGCAGCCCGGCGAGGGCCGTACCCAGCTGCGCTGGTCGATTCTCGCCGCGGCGGGGCAGGGCGATCTGACTGCGGCCCGGATCCTCGAAGCGCACAGTGACGCGCTCGCCATCCTGCACGAGGCGCACGCGCCGATCGCGGAAGGGACGTGGGGGGTCTTCGCGGCTGAGGCGCCGGACGTGCGACTCGACGCCGAGGATCGCGGTGACGCGGCCGTGCTGACCGGCACCAAGCCGTGGTGCTCGCTCGGCGGCCAGCTCGACCACGCGCTGGTCACCGCACATTCTGGCGACCAGCGGCGGCTCTATGCCGTCGCGTTGCAGCACCCGACGGTGACCGCAGACCCGCCGAGCCGGTGGGTGGCTCGCGGCCTGGCCGCGGTCACCAGCGGACCGGTGCACTTCGCGGCCACGCCGGCCCGGCCGGTCGGGGCAGCGGGCTGGTATCTCGAACGATCCGGTTTCGCATGGGGCGGCATCGGCGTCGCTGCCTGCTGGTACGGCGGTGCGCTCGGCATCTACCAACGTCTGGTCGACGCGTCTCGTAAGCGCGGTGGCGAGATCGCGAACCTGCACGTCGGCACGGTCGACGTGGCGCTGCACGCAGCGGCCGCAACCCTGCATGCTGGGGCGGCACAGATCGACGCCGGAACGGCCGAAGGCGCAGCCGGCGCGGTGCTCGCCCTGCGCGTGCGTGGCGCTGTCGCCGCCGCGGTGGAGACCACGATCAACCAGGCCGGGCACGCCCTCGGACCGGCTCCGCTCGCGTTCGACGAGGAGCACGCGCGGCGGGTGGCCGACCTCGAGCTCTACGCGCGCCAGCACCACGCCGAACGCGATCTGGCCGCACTGGGCGCCGTGATCCTCGACGGCCGGGCGCAATGACCGACACGTTCTCACCGGCCGAGGCCGGCACGTCCGAGGACGCCTGGACCGAGCAGCTCGACCAGTTGCCGCACCTGCCGCTGCCCTGTGCCGGCGACGTGGTCGTTGTCGTCGCGGCACATCCCGACGACGAATCCCTCGGTGCCGGCGGCCTGATCACAGCCGCCGCCGCCGCCGGCGCGCGACTGCGACTCATCGTTGCGACCGACGGTGAAGCGTCGCATCCGCGCTCGCCGACGCACAGCCCGGTGCAGCTGGCCGGAATCCGCCGCGCCGAACTGCGGCGCGCAGCCGCGGCTCTCGGACCGACACTCGAGCCGATCTTTCTCGGCCTGCCGGACAGCTCGCTCACCGACGACCACACCCGGCTGGTCGACCGGCTCGCCCCGCATCTCGTCGATGCCACTGTCGTGGTCTCCCCGTGGACCGGTGATCGACATCCCGATCACGAGGCCTGCGCGACTGCCGTAGCCGCCGTGCTTGCCGGCCGGTCCGGTCTCGCGCACTGGCAGTACCCGATCTGGGCGTGGCACTGGGGCACGCACAGCGACCTGCCCTGGTCGCGCATGGCCCGCGTCCGCCTGGACGAGACGGCCCTGGCAGCCAAACGGGCCGCCATCGCGGCACACGTGTCGCAACACTGCGCGCTGTCGGACGCGCCGGGAGACGAGGCGATCGTGCCGCCGCACGTGGTGGCGCACTTCGAACGCGATACCGAGGCATTCGTCGTGTCCGGCGCGGAGCCCGCCGCGTCGGCCGGGTACTTCGATGACCTGTACGCGACCGCTGATGACCCATGGGGCCTGGCTGATCGCTTCTACGAGCAGCGTAAGCGGTCGATCCTGATGGCTAGCATGCCGCGCGAACTCTTCGGCCGGGCCTTCGAGCCGGGCTGCGCAACCGGCGAGCTGACCGCGCTGCTCGCCCAGCGTTGTGCCCACGTCGTCGCCTGGGACGGCGCGGCTTCGGCCGTCGCGCACACCCGCGGCCGCTTCGAGAGCAACGACCGCATTCGCGTCGAGCAACGCCGGATCCCGGACGAGTGGCCGCCCGGCAGTTTCGACCTCGTCGTGCTCAGCGAGGTGGGCTACTACTGCACTGACCTCGCCGCGCTGGTCGATCGTCTCGACCAGGCATTGGACGCCGACGCCGTGCTGGTGGCCTGCCACTGGCGCCGACCGGCGCCGGATCATCCGCACACCGCCGAGGCGGTGCACGAGGCGCTCGACCGCGG
Organism: Jatrophihabitantaceae bacterium; assembly: GCA_035656595.1. Taxonomy (GTDB): domain Bacteria; phylum Actinomycetota; class Actinomycetes; order Mycobacteriales; family Jatrophihabitantaceae; genus RYN-133. The sequence continues at coordinate 32,854 of DASRSG010000223.1, forward strand.
CTTGCCCCGGATGCTTCGCATCGCCCAGCACGTCGAGGCTGATTTCGTGCTCGACGTCTGGTCGGCCGATGGCCGATCGGTCGCCGAGACCGAAGGGATAGTGAGTTGATCAGGACGATCGCGGCCGTCGTTCCGGCCGCCGACGAACAAGCGCTGCTGGACGGCTGCCTCGCGGCGCTACGACGAAGTCGCGCCGAGCTCGCGCGACGGCACCCTGGCGTCCGCGCGCGCGTCGTGGTCGTGCTCGATTCGTGCACCGACGACAGTGCGCGCATCGCCGCGTCGGCCGGCGTCGAGACGGTGGTGATCTCTGCTCGTCGAGTCGGCGCGGCACGGCGGGCCGGCGCCGATCACGTGCTGCGCACGGCTACTCGGGCACAGACCATGTGGTTGGCGAATACCGACGCCGATTCGCAGGTGCCCGCCGACTGGCTCGCGGGAATGGTCGAGCTCGCCGATCAAGGCGCCGATCTCGTGCTCGGCACTGTCCGTCCCGACGACGGGCTGTCGAACAGCACACTGACTGCCTGGTACGACGGGCATGTTCTCGCTGACGGGCACCCCCATATCCACGGCGCGAATCTGGGCGTGCGCGGCAGCGTGTACGAAGCGGTCGGCGGCTGGTCTGCGCTGGCTAGCGGCGAAGACGAGCAACTGGCTGCGCGCGCAGCCGCGATCCCCGAATTGAGCATTGCGCGCACGGCCCGTTTCCCGGTGACCACTAGTACCCGGCTGCATGCGCGGGCACCGTACGGATTCTCGAGCTATTTGCGCCGCCTACCGGGCGAGCAGTGCTCCTAGCGCGCTGCTGTCGAACTCGGCCAGCAGGTGCGCCGGGTCGCGCCAGATCTCGACTGCCCCTGCGTCGCGCAACTCAGCACCACTCGTCCCTCCGCAGGTCAAGCCGACGAATGTGACGTCGGCCTTCTGGGCAGACGCGCCGTCCCACACCGCATCGCCGACGAACACGACGTTCTGCGCGGCCAGATCCGACTGATCGAGGGCGGCTTGCAAGATGTCGGGTTCCGGCTTGCCCGAGCCGGCATCGGATGAGCCGGTGGCCACGGCAATCGCATCGTCGGCGTCGAGTGCCTTGCGCAACGCTTCGAGTTCGGGCTCGGATGCCGAGGACGCCAGCACCACCTTCAGCCCGCGCTCGGCGCACGCGCGGACAACGTCGGTCGCACCTGGTAGCGGCACGAGGTTTCCCCAGTGCTGCCGGTACAGCGCAAGGTGTCCGGCGATCAGCGCATCGTCGGCGTCGGTGTCGCGCTCCTCGCCGAGCAGGTGATCGAGCAACTCGCTCGACCCCATGCCGATGGCATGGTGGATGTCGTTCATCGGGACGACGTTTCCTTCGGCCAAGAAGGCCTCCGCCCAGCAGACGGTGTGCAGGTAGGTGGTATCGACGAGCGTGCCGTCGACATCGAAGAGCACGCCGAGTTGTGTCTGGCTGGTCGCCATGGAGGTCAACCGATCTCGCGCAAGCGCGGCAGGACGTCGTCTCGATAGAACTCGAAGAACCCAGCCGCGCTGGTTTGCTCGAAGCTGCCGCCCATCTGCGAGATGTGAATGACGTCGATCCCCGCGTCGGCGTACGGCCGGAACGCCTCGACGTGGCGGTCGATGTCATTGCCGTAAGCGATCGAATCGGCGGTTGACTGCTTGCTGACCAGTTCGCTGGCCTGCTCGAAGTGTTTCGGGCTCGGCAGGATCTGGGAGAGCTCGCCGGGCAGACCGCTGTTGGCCCACAGCCGGTGCGCGACGTCGATGCACTTGTCGTCGTCAGGTCCCCAGCACACCTTGTAGCCGGCCTGGACCGGCTTGCCCTCGCCGCCGTTGTCTCGGAACTGGGCGATCATGTCCTTGTCCGGCGACGTCGTGATGAAGCCGTCCCCGATCCGCCCGGCCAGCGCCGCAGCGCGCGGCCCGAAGCCGCTGACATACACCGGCGGGGGCTGGTCAGGCAGCGTGTAGATCCGCGCGTTCTCGACCGTGTAGTGCGGACCGTGATGGTCGACGAAGTCACCCCTCCACAGCTCGCGCATCACGTCTACGGCCTCTTCGAGCATCGCCAGCCGGACCTCCGCGTCGGGCCACCGCGCCCCGACGACGTGCTCGTTGAGCGCTTCCCCGGAGCCGACGCCGAGCACGAAGCGGCCCTGGGTCAGCACGGCGCTGGTCGCCGCTGCCTGGGCGACGATCGCGGGATGGATGCGGATCGTGGGGCAGGTCACCGCAGTCGTGATCGGCAGATCGCACACTTGCGCGATCGCACCGATCATCGACCAGACGAATGGGCTCTGTCGCTGCTCGTCGTTCCACGGATGGAAGTGGTCTGAGATCCACAGCGATTCGAAGCCGGCCTCGGCGGCCTGCTTCGCCTGGCTGATCAACTCTTGCGGGCTGTATTCCTCGCAGGACAGGAAGTACCCGATCTTCACGGGCGCAGCACCACCTTGATCATGCCGTCCTCCTTCTTCTGAAACTTCTCATACGCTGCCGGTGCATCGTCGAGCGGCAGGTGGTGGGTAGCGAAGCCGTCAACGCCGAGCACGTCCTTGTCCTCGAGCAGCGGCATGATGTCACCGACCCAGCGCTTGACGTTCGCCTGGCCCATCCGCAACTGGATCTGCTTGTCGAACATGGTGAGCAGCGGCAGCGGATCGGTCGCGCCACCATAGACGCCGCTCAATGAGATCGTGCCGCCGCGACGCACCGCGTCGATCGCGGTATACAGCGCCGTGAGCCGATCCACGCCTGCGCGCTGCATCATCGGCTGCGCGATGGCGTCGGGGAGCAGCCCCACCAGCGTCTGCGCGAGCTTCGGTCCGAGCGATCCGTGCGCCTCCATGCCCACCGCGTCGATCACCGAATCCGCGCCGCGTCCATCAGTCAAGTCGCGCACCGCGTCGCCGAGCTCACCGTTGTCATAGTCGCGCAGGTCGAGCACGACAACACCGTTCGTGCGTGCCCGCTCGAGCCGTTCCGGCACGAGATCGACTGCGATCACTCGCGCGCCGTGGTGCTGAGCGATCCGTGCGGCCATGTCACCGATCGGACCAAGTCCCAGCACGAGCACGGTTCCGCCCGGCGGCACGGCCGCATATTCCACCGCCTGCCACGCGGTGGGCAGCACGTCGGACAGGTAGACGAACCGGTCGTCGTCAGGGCCCTCGGGGACCTTGATATGGGTGAACCCGGCGTGCGGCACGCGCAGATACTCGGCCTGGCCGCCGGGCACCTGGCCGTACATCTTCGAGTAGCCGAAGAGCGCCGCACCTGACCCGTACTCGCGCACCTGCGTTGTCTCGCACTGCGTGTAGAGCTGCTGGTCGCACATGAAGCAGTGCCCGCACGAAATCTGGAAGGGGATGACGACACGGTCGCCGACGCTCAGGTCGGTGACCTCGGCACCCACCTCTTCGACGATGCCCATCGGCTCGTGACCGAGGATGTCCCCGGCGTCCATGAACGCGCCCAGCGTCTCATAGAGGTGCAGGTCCGAACCGCAGATGTTGGTCGAAGTGATCCGGACGATCGCGTCGGTGGGTTGCTCGATCTGCGGGTCTGGGACCTCCTCGACGCGAACCTCTCGCTTGCCTTGCCACGTCACTGCACGCATGACTCCCCCGGTGGTCGCCGTGCTGGCCTCTGTGCGGCATCAGGTTGAGCCTCACCGGGTAGCTACCCGGCATCGCGCGCGACAAAACCGCAGATCGCGGCAACCGCGTGTCGCCGCCCTCGGACGGCGTCCGGCTGCTACCACGGACCCGTGGCTGCTGATTCGACACTTGACGACGTCCGGCCCGTCGCCGACGGGCCGGTGCCGCGTTGGGGACGCCGCCTCGGCCTCGCGGCCCTGTTGATCGTCGTCGTGCTCGGCGCCGTGGGGTATCTCGGCGTGCGGTCGCGCACGATCTCCGCGAACAAGGACGGCTACACCCTGCGCATCACCTACCCACAGATGGCGCGAGCCGGGTTGGACGTGCCGTGGCGCGCACAGGTGCACCATGCCGGCGGGCTGCCGAAGACGCTCACGATCGCCGTGAGCACCGACTACTTCCGGATGTTCGAGACGCAGGGCTTCTATCCGGACGCGCAGAGCATGACCAATGACGGCACGTTTGTCTACTTCACCTTCACCACCCAGCCGGGCGACGACTTCCTGGTCGACTATGACGCCTACATCCAGCCCAGCAGCCAGATCGGCAAGTCGGCAACTGTCGAGCTGATCGTGGCAAAGCGAGTCGTGGTCAGCGCCACGCTGCACACCTGGCTGATGCCCTGATGGAACTCATCTTTCGCGCACTGTTCGTGTTCGGCTTCCTGTGGTTCATCACCCGGGTTACCGGCCGGGCCACGCTCGGCGAGCTGAGCACGTTCGACCTCATCCTGTACGTGACGATGGGCGACCTCGTCCAGCAAGCGGTGACCCAGCAGGACTACTCGGTCACCTCGGCAGTGCTGGCAGTCGGCGTGTTCGCATTGCTGACGGTGGGCCTCGCCTGGCTGAACAGCCGGTTCCGGGCGGTGCGCCCGTTGACCCACGGCATTCCGGTCGTTGTCGTCGACCACGGCGAACCAGTGCTGGCGAACCTGCGTGCCGAGCACTTGTCCCTCGACGACCTGATGGCCGCAGCGCGCAGCGAGGGCATCGAGCGCTTCGGCCAGATCGAGCTGGCGGTGCTCGAGGCAAACGGCCGGTTGTCGTTCTTCACCGGCTCTCCCCAGTCGGGCTCGACCGAGCCGCCCGAAGTCGGTTGATCAGGATCGGGTGCCTCCTGGGTAGGTAGCGGTGATGGCCCTGACCGAACTGCTGCTGATCCGCCACGGCGAGAGCGCCGGCAATGTCGCGCGCGAGGAAGCCGAGTCCGGCGGTGCCGAGGTGATCGACATCGAATGGCGCGACGCGGATACACCGCTGTCCGAGCACGGGCGTGATCAGGCGCGCGCGCTCGGTGGCTGGCTGTCCGAGCGGCCCGGCACGATCCGCGCGGTGTGGTCGTCGCCGTATACCCGAGCGAGCGACACCGTGTCGATCGCCCTCGACGCAGCTGAGCTGAATCAGCGGGTGCAGGTTGATGAGCGGCTGCGCGATCGCGAGCTGGGCGTGCTCGATCGGTTGACCAGTATCGGGATCCGGCAGCGGTTCGCGGCCGAGTCGCAGCGCCGCCGGACGCTCGGCAAGTTGTACTACCGGCCGCCCGGGGGTGAGAGCTGGGCCGACGTAGCGTTGCGCCTGCGCTCGTTCCTGCACGACCTGGAAGCCGAATCGGCGATCACCGGCGCGGTGTTGATCTGCGCGCATGACGCAGTGATCCTGCTGTTCCGCTACATCCTGGAGCGAATGGACGAGTCGACCCTGCTGGAACTCGCCGCCACCTCCTCGGTGGCCAATGCGTCGGTCACCCGGTTGGTTCGCCCGAGCCTCGACAGCGCCTGGCAGACCGCGGACTTCGGGGCAGTCGATCATTTGCGACGCTTCGGTGTCGCCCTCACGCACCACGGAGCCGAGGACGATGTCCACCCGCGCTGAGTTGGTCACATCGTCGCTGTTGCGGGACTGGCGGCTGCCACAGCCCGGCGGCAACAAGCGCAGCCGCGGCCAGGTGCTTGTCGTCGGCGGCAGTCCGTCGACACCCGGAGCGGTCATGCTCGCCGGCCTCGCCGCGTTGCGCGTGGGCGCCGGCGTGCTCGGTCTCGCAGTTGCCCAGTCGGTTCGCACCGCAGTCGCCGCTGCCGTTCCGGAATCGTCGGTGACCGGATTGCCCGAACTGGACGGTGACCCGCCGGACGACGCACTCGAGGCGCAACTGTCCGGCTGCGCGGTCGTCCTGCTCGGACCTGGACTGGATGATGCTGACGCGGCGCTCGGTCTCATCGACCGCATGGTTCCCGCTGCCGACGACGACACGTTGTTCGTCGCCGACGCGTTCGCGCTGGGTGTCTTGAATCGCGCCAAGAGCACGGCTGCGCTCAGCCGACGCTGCGTGCTGACCCCGAACACCGCCGAGGCACGGCTGTTGCTTGACGACCTCGACGATGACGCTGAGGACGCGGACACCACCCGCCGGATCGCGGACAAGTTCGAGGCGGTCGTGAGCTACCAGGGCTGCGTTGCGGAACCCGGTGGGCAGGCGTGGCGGGTGCCGGCGGGTCATCCCGGACTGGGCACATCAGGAAGTGGCGACGTGCTGGCCGGTGCAGTGGCCGGGTTGCTGGCGCGTGGGGCGGACGCAACGCAGGCCGCGTGTTGGGCGGCATTCCTTCACGCCGTGGCCGGTGAGCGATTGGCCGCGCGGGTCGGCCGGCTCGGCTTCCTGGCGCGCGAACTCGTCGATCAGCTGCCGATCGTGCTTACCGAGACCGAGGCCTGAGCGCGCACAGAAAATTCACCCAGTGACTTTCGCGCTGACCTGGGTAAGCACTCAAGCAGCGGCATGACGGCGCGGCCGGCGCCGAGGCGAAACCTGTTCCCTGAAAAGCAGGGCACCCGCTGTTGGCACCGGGGAGTCAATCACCATGACCAATGAACCTGTCACCTCCGGATCAGCGCAGGACGCCTCGCTGGGCGAACTCGTGTCGCGGATGTCGGAGCAGACCTCGCGGCTGATTCGCGACGAACTTCGGCTGGCTCAGCTGGAGCTGGCAGCGAAGGGCAAGAAGGCCGGCATCGGCGCGGGATTGGTCGGCGGCGCCGGGCTGTTCGCGCTCTACGGATTGGCCTGCCTGGTCACGGCAGCAATCCTCGGGCTGGCTGGGCCGGTTCCGGACTGGCTCGCCGCGATCATCGTCGGCGTCATCCTGTTCGCGATTGCCGGCGTCGCCGCGCTGGTCGGTAAACGCGAAGTCAGCGAAGCCACCCCGCCCGTCCCACAGGAAGCGGTGAGCGGCGTGAAGCAGGACGTGCAGACCCTCAAGTCCGGGAGCGCTCATGAGTGAGGCACAGGATCCGATCGAGCAGGCGGCCGAGCAGGCCGGGCTCAGCAAGCAGGACATCGTACGCAGCGACATCGAGCAGGCTCGCGCGGAACTCGCCGAGACCGTCGATGCGCTCTCGAACAAGCTCGATGTGAAGGCGCGCGCCGCGGACAAGGTGAGCGACGCCAAGGCGAAGGTCGCCGAGACCGCGGTCCGCGCGAAGCAAGCGGCTCCCCCGCCGGTGCAGCACGCCCTCGACGTTGCCGGCCAGAAGGCGGCGCCGGTCGTCTCGCAGGTATCGCAGAAAGCGGCACCGCACCGCGGCAAGATCATCGCCGGCGCTGCGGCGGCTCTTGTCGTTCTCATCACCGTGCGGAAGCGACGTGCGCAGCGATGAAGGCGATGTACAAGCCGTTCGGCTTGCTCATCAGCGTGCTGGGCGGGCTGCTTGCCGGTGCGCTGTTCAAGCAGGTGTGGCGCGCGGTCGCGGGCGAGGACGACACCCCGGACGCCAAGGATCGCGAGCGCGGATGGGTTGAGATCGTCGGTGCCGCCGCCATCGAGGGCGCGGTCTTCGGCACGGTGAAGGCCGTGGTCGACCGCGCTGGTGCGAAGGGATTCGAGCGGGCCACCGGGGTATGGCCCGGCAACGCCGAACCGACCTCGGCATGAGCGAGGCACCCGATTCGCCCACCGGCCTACCGAAGCGATCGTGGTTCAGCGCCGTCAAGCGGGCATTCGGGCAGATCGGGCCGGACGAACTGACTGATCGCGCTGCCGCGCTGACCTACTACGGCGTGCAGGCGATCTTCCCCGGCCTGCTGGTGCTGGTCTCGATCCTCGGCCTGCTCGGTCACTCGACCACCCAAAGCTTGATCAGCAATCTCGGCTCGATCACGCCAGGCAGCGTCAGCGCGTTCATCCAGAC
>DASRSG010000224.1:0-3316 GCA_035656595.1 Jatrophihabitantaceae bacterium
GACGTTCTGATCGTTAGGAAAGTAGACTATCAATCACGCGCCAAGCAAGACCGTGGCACAGATTTGTCTCGACCACTTCACACAGACCTGAGGGAGCACCGTGACCGCATCGGCTGGCTCCGGTGCAGTGGGCGTTCCAGCAGGCCCGCAGTTGATCCGGGCGATGAACGAGCAGTTGCTGCTCGACCACATCCGGAGCGCGGAGAAGATCTCGCGCGCTGAACTGGCCAGGCGGACCGGATTGTCCAAGCCGACCGTTTCGCTGGCGCTCACCAACCTCGAGCGGGTAGGGCTCGTCCGCACCTCCGGCGTGCGCACCGGCACCCCCGGCCCGAACGCCGTGCTCTACGAAGTGCGGCCCGAAGCCGGTTACGTGCTGGCGCTCGACGTCGGCCGTGAATACGTGCGCGGGGCGATCAGCGATTTCGCGGGGACGGTGCGCGTGCGCGATGCCGTGCACACGCGTGCCAAGACCCGCCGCGGCCGGGTGGCCGAGCTGGCCCGGCTGGCCGATCGGTTGTGCGCGTCGGTCAGCCTGTCGATCACCGACGTGACCCAGGTCGTGCTGGGCAGTCCTGGCGTGTACGACCGCCGGCGCGACGCGCTGTCGCTGGCCGGCGCGCTCGAGGATTGGGACCATCCGCAGCTGCTGACCGATCTGCGCGCGGCGTTCGGATCGTCCTTGATGATCGAGAACGACGTCGACGCGGCGGCGCTGGCCGAGCGTGCCCACGGGCACGGCCGCGAGGTCGACTCGTTCGCCTTCGTGTCCATCGGGACCGGTATCGGGATGGGGCTGGTGCTCGACGGCAAGCTGCGCCGCGGCGCGCACGGAGCGGCCGGCGAGATCGCGTACCTGCCGCTGGAGACCGACGACACCGACGCCGCCGACGTTCGCAGGCGCGGCGGACTCGAGGCGGCGGCCTCTGCTGCGGGCATCGTGGATGCGGCGCGCCGAGCCGGCCTGCGCCGCGCGTCGTCGGCACGGCAGGTGTTTGAGGCTGCCGCGCGTGGTGACGCGCGGGCGCAGCAGGTCGTCGCGACCGAAGCGGTGCTGATCGCGCGCGCGATCTGCTCGGTCGTGGCGGTGACCGACCCCGATCTCGTCGTTCTCGGCGGCGGTATCGGCAAGGCGGCCGGGCTGGTCGACACGGTGTGCGCCGAGCTGGCGCGGTTGGCGCCGGTTCCGACCGAGGTGCGCGTCAGCGCGCTCGGCTCTGACTCGGTCGTTGACGGCTGCTTGGCGAGTGGGCTCGATCAGGCCTGGACGTCGCTGACCACCCGAGCGACATGACCTTCGTCATCGCAGCCGACGGCGGAAACTCGAAGACTGACCTGGTTGTCGCCGCGGCTGACGGTGCTGTGCTGGCCCGAGTGACCGGCGCCGGCACCCGGCCGTACATCAACGGCTTGCCGGCGACCGCCGCGGGACTGGCCGAACTCGCCCGCGCCGGCCTGGTCGCCGCCGGCCTCGCACCCGACGCACGTGCCGCGATCGGATCGTTCTACCTGGCCAATGTCGATTTCGACGACGAGGAGGCGGCGATGTTCGCAGCGCTCACCGCCCTTCGTGTGGCCGACCGGCTCGAGGTCTGCAACGACACGCTCGCGGTACTCAAGGCGGGCTGCTCGCGGGGTTGGGGTATCGCGGTCGTCGGCGGTGCGGGGATCAATGCGGTCGGCAGGTATCCCGACGGTCGGCAGGAGCGCTTTCTCGGCATCGGCGAGATGAGTGGCGACTGGGGCGGTGGTCAGTCTGTTGCGGTGGCCGCGTTCGGCGCTGCAGTGCGTGCGGGCGACAGGCGCGGCCCGGACACCGCGCTGCGCGCGCTCGTCGCCTCGACGTTCGGCCGTGACCCGGATTCGGCTGCGATCGCAGCCAACCGCGGCGAGATCACCGACGCCGAGCTGTTCGCGTTCGCGCCCGCGGTCTTCCAAGTCGCAGCCGACGGCGACGCAGTCGCCGTGGCGATCGTCGAGCGGTTCGCCGATGAGGTGCTCAGCTTCGTGGCGGCGCTGATCCGGCGCATGGAGCTGGCCGAGTCCGACGTCGACGTCGTGCTCGGCGGCGGCACGCTGCAGTCGCGACAACCGCAGTTGCTCGCGCGCATCTCGGCCGGACTGACCGCGCTCGCGCCGAGGGCGACCCTGCACGTGCTCGATGTCGCGCCGGTCGTGGGCCCGCTGGTCAGCGCGCTCGCGCTGGCAGGTGCCGAGCCGGCCGCGATCGAGCGCGCCCGCTCGTCCCTGCGCGCCTAACCACGCTGCCTCCACATTGATCAACGAGCTCTCGGCATCGCTGAAGCAATTGCTGAACACAAGGACGAGCGGAGAGCTCGGTCACGCACCGAGCAGGACAGCTACTTGCTCGGCTGCGGCACCGAGCAGTGCACCTTGGGGTTGACGCCCACATAGTTGAGCGGCCCCGCGATGATCGTGACCGCGATCGTCGCGAACGATGCGCAGTTCGACTTGGCGCTGCCGTAGTAGCCGCGCTGTCCGGCCGCGATGGCTCCGATGATCAACCAGACGATCACGAGAATCCCCACGATTCGCGAGATCCCACTCCGGCGGCGGTAGTCACTTCGCATCGTCATGCCGAAGGTCTACCCGCAACCATCCCGGCCTAAGCCGCCAACCGGACACCACGGATCGTCAACAGCGCGCGCAGTGCGGCCAACCAGACCAGGCAGGCGCCCAGCATGTGCGCCGCGACCAGCAACGGCGGGACGTGCAGGAAGTACTGCGTGTAGCCGATGACGCCCTGCGCCAGCACGACTGCCAGCAGCACCGTCGCAGCGCGCCGGACGGCGCGGGTACCGCCCAGTGCATAGGTCAAGGCAACGAGACCGACCGTCAGCCCGACCAGCACCATCACCAGATCCGCGTGCAACTGGGCTACCGACGAGACCTGCAGACCGGTGCGGTGCACCTTGCCGCTGGCGTCCTTGTCGCCGGCGTGCGGACCGCTACCGGTCACCACGGTGCCAACGGCCAGCGTCGCCGCGGTGACGGCCACCGCGGCCCGGGCGAGCCAGAGCGCACCGCCTGCCGGCGTGCCGGTAGCCGCGATGTCCCGTAGCCGCCACCACAGCACGAACGTCACGGCCAGGATCGCCATCGACAGCATGAAGTGCAGCGCCACGAGCCAGGGGTTGAGATGGGTGAGCACGGTCAGACCGCCGAGCACTGCCTGGGCCGGGATGCCTAGTGCGGCAGTGGTGGCCAGCGCTCGCTCGCGGCGCAGCGCCATGGCCACCAGCCAGGTGGCCACCGCGACGATGGCGAGTACGAAGGTCAACTGCCGGTTCGTGAA
>DASRSG010000225.1:0-9519 GCA_035656595.1 Jatrophihabitantaceae bacterium
TGAGCTTCGACGACCTGGTCGCCTCGCACGCCGCGCGCCCTACCGATCACGTGGTCGACGCCGCACGCAGTCGTTTCGGCGCGTCAGTGATCGATTTCGCCACGTTGCTGCGACCACCCGGAGCACCACCCGAACCGGTACATATGCCCGTGCCGGACGATGATCGCTGACCAAGCGGAGCCTGCCTGGTCACATCAGTTCCACCCGTAACCGAAACACAACTTTCGATCCGGCGAAACGCCTCGTATGCTCGAAGCAGACAGGACGCGCAGCCGGCGCGATTTTTCCCGGCCGAGCGTCAGGTCAGGCAAGTACTATAGAAGGATCAGAGATATGCCGCGGCCGACCGGTCGAGGCGGTGAAGGAGGGCATTGTGCCGCTCTCCGAGCATGAGCAGAGACTGCTCGACGAGATCGAGCAGGCGCTCTACGCCGAGGACCCCAAGTTCGCTTCGTCCGTGCGCTCTGCGCGTCGCCATCGCCGATTCGGTAGTTCCTTGCTGCTGGGCGTCATCGGCGTGCTGGTCGGGTTGGGGCTGGTGCTCGTCGGGCTGCTCGCGAACTTCATCGTCTTGAGCGTCGTCGGATTCGTGCTCCTCGTCGGGGGCTTCGGGTACGGCGCGCAGTCGCTGCGCCACCGCAGCACCGCAACGCCGAGCGATGCCGGGCCGGCCGCCTCGCGTGGTGCACCGAAGCCGGGGAGCCTGCGCTCGCGGATGGAAGACCGGATGCGCCGCCGCTTCGACGAGAACTGAGCCTTTCCCCCGATGCGCCGCCCGAACGGGCGGCGCATCTGCATGTGCAGTCGCGCACACGGGCAACCCCGGTCAGTGCCGGCGATCGACTTCCGAGCCGGGGAGCCACCCACCGATCAACGGCACGCGTGACCAGTTGAGCGAGGCCGGCCAGAACATGGCCCGGAAACGCTCGCGCGGCGTGCGCCGTGACTTCAGGCCGTCCTCGATCGCGCTCAGGTCGTGCACGAGCTCGGGCCCGACTCCGGGCTGTCCGGGGCCGTAGCGGGCGAGCTCGACAGCCGAGGTGAGCGTCGCCAGCGACGAGTCGGCGGCGCGCGACGTCCCGCCCAGCCAGGTCGCCACCTGCCGCGGGGTGCGCGAGGGCGACCACACGTACCCGAGATCGGTCGCGGTGGCCGAGAGCTCGGCCCACAGCGCGTCGGGATCACCGTGGCGGGCCTGCCGGATGCGATGCCTGCGGCGTCGCCAGCGAACCAGGCCGGGGATGAGCAGCACGGCGATGATCAGCACGACGACGAGCAGCACCACCACGACCGTGGTCGACATGCCCTGGCTCGCCGGGTGTGCGCGGGGGGCGGGTGCGCCCGGGTTCGTCTGGTGCGGCGGCACCGTTTGGCGGGGGACCGTCGGGTCGGGCACGCGCGGCTCACGATTGGACTTCGCGCTGTCGTGCGGGGCCCAGGCCAGATCGTTCGTCGAGCCACCCGAGATCCCGGTGATCGGGGTGGGGTCGAAGGGCACCCAGCCGATCCCGGCAAAGTACCCCTCGACCCACGCGTGCGCGTCGAAGGTCGAGACCTTGAACGTGCCCGTCGGATCCGGGACATCGTGCGCGTACCCGAGCACCACGCGCGCCGGTACGCCGGCCAGCCGCAGCATGACACCCATCGACGCGGCGTACTGCTGGCAGTAGCCGACCTTGTTCTTCAGGAAGTCGGTCAAGGCGTCGCCGGAGTCACCCTTCGGCGCCAGCAGGCTGTAGGTATAGCCGTTGGCCGGGTTGGCGAAGTAGTCGCTGATCGCGCGCGCCCTGGTGTACGGAGTCTTTGCGTTGGCGATTATTCGTGCCGTCAGCGTGCGCACGAACGGCGTGACGGCCGGCAGTTTCAACCACGGTGCCATTGCCGGGTCGGTCTGGGTTGCCGCCTTCAAGTCGGCAATGGTCGGGTCGGGCTGGGCAACGTCCTCCTGAATCACCTGGCCCGATGAGATGGACGAGCCGACGAGAAGTTGGTCCTGGGTGCTCCACTTGGTCGAGCTGTCCAGCCCGCCCATCGCTCGCGGCGAGGCGAACACCGGCGGGTTGGACGTCAGCCCGGTAACGGTGATCTGCGCGTTGAACTGAGTGACGTGTGGTTCGAACTCGGTGCCCGGCGAACTGCCGAACTGCGTGTCGTCGGTAGTTTGCAGCCCTCCGGACGGGCCTGGGCGCCAGCCGTCGCCGGTGAAGATCGGCAACACGTTGGTGCGCAGGTAGAACGGCTGGTCACCTTTGGCTGCGCCGAACTGCGGATCGGCCGAGGACACGCGAACCGTGAGCAGGGCGAGCGCCTGGTTTCGGTTGAGCTGTCCGAACAAGGCAGCGAAAGGATCGATCCCGCCCCGTCCGCTGCCATTGATGTCGCCCGCTCCGAACCCGACCCCCGTGTTGTTGCTGGAATGGAAGAGGTTGGCGACGAAGTTTCGCGAGTTCGCCGGGATGAAGATCGGCAGCACCACCGCGAGCACGATCGCTGCCGCGGCGATGCGCTGTCCCGACACCGCATTGGCGGCTCGGCGCCCGGCACGGGTCGGGCGCGGGACGTAGTGACCCCAGCGTTGCAGGTCGTCGCTCGAGTCGAGCGCCAGCAGGATGAGGAAGCCGGCGGCCGCGAGGGCGAACCACGCCAACGAGACGGGTTTGCGCGGGACGGCGCCGGAGATCGTGAACACGACCAGGAGCGGGACGCCCGCCAGCGCACCGCGCCGACCGACTACGGCGAGCAGGTCGACGAGCGCAGCGATCAGGCCGAGCAACGCGCACAGCGCGAGCCTGATCGCCACCGTGGAGTGCACCGGCGCGGCCTGGTCAGAGGTGGTGTGATGCAGGTTGGTCATCAGCCGGCCGACGTCGTGCCACGCGCCCGCAAGCGGCAGGATGCCGGCTACCGCATGCGCGCGGACGAAGTTGACGGTCAGCCACGGAATGAGCAGCGCGACACCGATCCAGATCTGGCCCGCGCTGGCCGGCCGGGTGCGGCGCAACGCGGCGGCCGGACCGACCACCACGATCATCGACAGCCATACATCGACCAGCCAGCCGGTATCGGTGAACAGCTGGCACAGGGGGAACACCCCGAGGGCGCTCGCGAGCAGTGCGAGCAGCGTGCGGCGCTGGTCGTGGGCGCTCGGTCGCACGATGCCCACCGGTGTGGCTTCCTTAGCCTTGGCCAGGATGCTCATCGCGAGATCCACCCCCCAACAGCGGTGGGTCCGTGCTTGGTCAGCAATGTCTGCAGGCTTGCGGCCACGCCGTCGCCGCAATGCACGACGATGGTGTGCCAGCCCGCCGCCCGCAGCACCCGTGCCGCGTTCTGCACCTGCGAACTGGCTGCCGACTGCTGCGTGCCCGGGCCCACCGCCCAGGTGGGGGTATCGAGCAGCAGCGCCAGTGCGGTGCTCGACGTCCCGCGCGGGTGCACCCCGGCGAGCAGGTGCAGGCTGCGTGGGTCGAGCTCGCCCAGGACGGCCACCAGCGTCGATTCGCGCGCGATCGGGCCGAGCAGGCCTTCGAAGGCATCGAGGCGGGGACGCGCCGAGGCGCGCGCGGTGGCCAGATACTCAGCGACCTGGGCCGTCGCTGACATCGCGAGCCGCGACGGCGCGGCAGGATCGGCGATCAATCCGACCTCACGACCGCGCGCGATGCCGTAGGAGGCGATCGTTGCCGCCGCGCTGATCGCCCATTCCAGGCTGTGGGTCAGCCGCTCGTCCTCTGCGGCGGAGGCCGACGTCGTGCGCTCGACATGGGCATTGCGCCGCAGGTCGAGCAGCACCGTCATCTGCCCCTGCCAAGGCCGTTCCTCTTGGCGCACCATCAGGGCACCAGTGCGTGCCGAGGAGCGCCAGTGGATCTTGCGCAGGTCGTCGCCGGTGCGGTACTCGCGCGTCGACGCGTCGTCGGCGCCGCGCACGCCGATCGAGTGACTGCCGGCGTCCTCACCGACATCGAGCGATCGTGGCGCGTCGACGCCACGCAGCCGCTCGACGATCGGCGCCACGATGATCTCGTTGGTTGCCGTGAACGAGCGGCGCACGTCGATGAGGTGGAACGGATCGGTGAGCCGGATGTGCAACGGGCCGGCGCGATACCGCCCGCGCGGCAGCCGGGGCATCCGGTAGGACACCGTGCGACTCTCGCGGCTGAGCAGCCCGTCGATCGCAAACCGTGCGTTGCCGCGCAGCTGACCAGGCAGCTGGTCCTCGAGCATCAACGGTCCGGTCGGGAGCAAGGATCGGTTCGAGATCGTCAGGTGCACGACGACGGTCTCACCGGCCACCGCGCGGGGCGGTTCGGCGCTGCGCCGATTCGCGATCTGCACGCGCGATCGCAGCACCACCAGATAGGACAGCAGCGGTACCGCGAGGGCGAGCACGCCGGCACGCGCAAGGTCGACGATGCCGAGCAGCAACCCGCACAGCAACGCGGTCGCGCCTGCCGCGATCAGGCAACTGGCCCGAGTGGTGAACCCGGCTCGTCCCGAGGCCACTAGACGGTCCGAGCGGTCACAGCGCTCGGGATCGGGACTGTGCGCATGATCTCGCGCAGGGTGTCCTCGGCGGTGCGGCCGGCGACGTGCGCGTCGGCGGTCAGCAGCATGCGGTGGGCGAGCACGGCGACGAGCATGAACTGCAGGTCGTCGGGAAGCACGTACTCGCGGCCCTCCATCGCCGCCCATGCCTTGGCCGCACGCAGCAGTTGCAGGGTGGCGCGCGGCGATGCGCCGAGCCGCACGTCGGCGGCCGAACGGGTCGCCTCGGCCAGATCGACCGCGTATGCCTTGATTCCCTCGGCCACATGCACGCTGCGCACGCCGCCGATGAGCGCGCGCACCTCGCTCGCGTCCGACACCGGCTGCAAGGACTCGAGCGGGTCGACCGACGCGTGCTCGCTGAGCATCTGGATCTCGGAACGCCGGTCGGGGTAACCCAGCGAGATGCGCGCGGTGAACCGGTCGCGCTGCGCCTCGGGCAGCGGGTAGGTGCCCTCCATCTCGATCGGGTTCTGGGTGGCGAGGACGAGGAACGGCGACTCGAGTGCGTAGGTGACGCCATCGACGGTGACCTGGCGCTCCTCCATGCATTCGAGCAGGGCGGACTGGGTCTTGGGCGACGCGCGGTTGATCTCGTCGCCGACCACGATGTTGGCGAAGACCGGACCGGGCTTGAACTCGAAGTCGCGTTCCTCGGCGTTGTACACGCTCACGCCGGTGACGTCGCTGGGCAGCAGGTCGGGGGTGAACTGCATGCGCCGCACCGAGCAGTCGATCGAGCGCGCCAGCGCCTTGGCGAACTTCGTCTTGCCGACGCCGGGCACGTCCTCGATGAGCAGGTGACCTTCGGCGAGCAGCACCGCCACACCGAGCCGGATGATGTCGTGCTTGCCGTCGATGACCTGGTCGATGTTGGCCACGATGCGGTCGCCGACGATGCGCACGTCCTGGATGCCGGCGGGTTGTCCAGCGTCAGCCGCATAGTCAGCCGGCGCCGAATGGCTGCCGAACGATCGTTGCCCGTATGCCGCGCCGCTTGCCACGTCTTCCACCAGGATCCGTCCTCGTCGTCGAGTGCGTTCTTTGTTGAGTGTCGAGTATCACCGACGCGGGTCGCGATCCGGTAACCAGCGGGCGCTTCGATGATCTTCCCCGATGCGGGTGACAGCGGTGCGTTGGTCATTGACGGTGGCGTGTTGTGGGGTACGGTGGGGAGCAGTGGGGATAATGTGCTGGATGGGGTCGGTGTCGGAGGTGAGTGCCCGTGTTCCTCGGCACCCATACCCCGCGACTGGACGACAAGGGCCGCCTCGCGCTCCCAGCGAGATTCCGGCCAGAACTGGAGGGCGGACTGGTGATCTGCAAGGGCCAGGACCGCTGCCTGTTCGTCTTCCCCACCGACGAGTTCACCCGATTCACCGCAGCCCTCGCCGCCGCGCCGGTGACTGACCGCCGGGTCCGCGACTACGGCCGGGTGCTGTTCGCCAGCGCGTCCCGCGAGACGCCGGACGGGCAGGGCCGGATCACGATTCCCGCCCAGCTGCGCGACTACGCGGGGCTGGTCAAGGACTGCGTCGTGATCGGCGCAAACAGCCGCATCGAGGTCTGGAACGCCGAGGCCTGGCAGAGCTACCTCGAGGGTTCCGAGCAGGCCTTCGCCGACATCGCCGAGGAGGTGCTGCCCGGCGTCCTCTGAGCGCGCGTGCCCCGACCACCGTTGAGATTCGGTTCGGCCTCCTCCCGTCCAACTCCTGACGCACCTTCCCCGGTGTCAGGCGGACGGGACGGGCGGGGACCAAGTCGAATCTCGCGCCTCCCCACCGCTCCCACCGTCACACCCGCCACCAGACCCGACCCGACCGGAGAGGCAGCGCATGGACGCATCCGACCGCACTCCAGGCCCGGCGGCTCACGCCACGGGCCGTTCGGCGGAGTCGGCCGTGCACGTTCCAGTGCTGCTTGACCGGGTGCTCGCGCTCCTGGCACCGGCGCTGTCCGACCGCGACTCGGTCGTCGTCGACGCGACCCTCGGGCTGGGCGGGCATGCCGAAGCCCTGCTCGACGCGCATCCGCGGCTGACCCTGGTCGGGCTCGATCGTGACCCGGTGGCACTGGCGCGCAGCGGCGAGCGGCTGGCCAGGTTCTCGTCGCGCGCGCACCTGGTCCACGCGGTCTACGACCGGATGCCTGAGGTGCTCGAGGAACTCGGGCTCGACGGCGTCGACGGGGTGCTCTTCGACCTCGGCGTCTCCTCGATGCAGCTCGACGTCGCGCAGCGTGGCTTCGCCTACGCCCAGGACGCACCCCTGGACATGCGAATGGATCCCTCCGCCGGCGCGACGGCCGGCGACATCGTGAACGGCTATTCCGTGCCCGAGCTGGCACGCATCCTGCGCGAGTACGGCGAGGAGCGCTTCGCGCTGCGAGTCGCGCAGGCGATCGACCGCGCCCGCCGCGCCGCCCCGCTGACCTCGACCGCCGAGCTGGCCGAACTGGTGCGCACCGCGATCCCGGCGGCGACCCGGCGGCACGGCGGCCATCCGGCCAAGCGCACGTTCCAGGCGCTGCGCATCGAGGTGAACGGCGAGCTGGGCGCATTGCGCTCGGCAGTCCCATCCGCCCTGGACGCGTTGACTGTCGGCGGACGGATCGTGGTGCTCAGCTACCACTCGCTGGAAGACCGCATCGTCAAGGCGGCGCTGGCTGTGCTGGCGACCGACAGCACGCCGATCGACCTGCCGGTTCCGCTCGCCGACCGCGGACCGCAGCTGCGGCTGCTCACCCGGGGTAGCGAACCGGCCACCGAGAGCGAGACGGCACAGAACCCACGAGCGGCCTCGGTGCGGTTGCGCGCCGCCGAACGGATTCGGAGATCGGCATGACCCGACCGCCTGCCGCCAAGCACGCGCCGGGTGCGCGCCGCGCGCCGTTCGCGTTGCTGCTGCTCGGCCTCGTCGTCGGCGCGATGTGCGCCCTGCTGGCGCTCAACACCGCCTCGGCCGCCAACGAAGTACAGCGTCATGGCATCGCCGCGCAGGATCAGAACGTCGCGGCCGAGCTGGTGCAACTGCAGAACGACGCGCAGGGCAGCGCGGCGCCGGGCAACCTCGCCGCGGCCGCGATCGCGCTCGGCATGGTGCCGGCCGGGAACCCGGCGTTCCTCGAGGTCGCCGCCGATGGTCGCGTGCGCGTCATGGGCAGCCCGGCGGCCGCGAGCTACGTCCCAGTCTCGGTCCCGACGCCGACCCCGACCAAGACCGCGAAATCGAAGCACCCTGCCAAGCACGGCGCCAAGAACGTCCCCAAGCATCCCGCCGAGCACGACGCCGAGAACACAAGGAAGACAACGAAGAAGACCGGCCAGCACACCCCGAACCCGACCCCTACCCCTACACCTACTCCGACACCTACTCCGACGCCCACCCCGACCCCGAACACGTTCCTCCCCGGAGGCACCCGATGAGCGACGCTTGCGGAGCGAACAATGTGATCGACGCGCCGAAGGCGCGTTCGAGCCGACGACCCGCCCTTTCCGGCGGGGAGGAGGCGCGATGACGGGGCGGGGAATGCCTCCGCCGCGAGCGCGGTTCGGACCGCCGCCGGCACGACGTCCGGCACCGCGTCCGGCGCGTCCACCGGCGCGGCGTGGCCGCACGCGCGGCCTGCGCCTGGGCCGCCTCAACGGCCGGCTGCGGTTCGGCTTCGCCGCCATGTGCACGCTGTTGCTGGTGATCGGCGGGCGGCTGGTGCAATTGCAGGGGGTCGACGGCAGCAAGTACGCCGGCGCCGCCGCCGCGCAGCGCACCGACCAGGTGGTCATCCACGCGATGCGCGGCCCGATCCTCGACCGCGACGGGGTGACGCTGGCCTACACCTCGACCGCGCAGGACATCACCGCCGACCCGAGCCAGATCACCGCCGCGGCGGCAAAGCAGCCCAAGGGCCGTCCGAATCTCATCGTCACCTACGCGACGGCGCTCGCGCCGCTGGTCGGCAAGTCGGAGTACGCGGTCGCGAAGCTGATCAACGGCACCGGTCGCTACGCGCTCATCGCGACCGCGATCTCGCCGGTCGCCGCGCAGAGGATCACCGCGCTGAATCTGATCGGGATCTATACCCAGCCCTCGACCAGCCGCGAGTATCCGGGCCGCACGACCGCGGCAAACATCATCGGCACGGTCCACTCCGACGGCACCGGCGCGGCCGGCGTCGAAGCGCAGTACAACAGCGTGCTCGCCGGTAAGGACGGCAGCCTGACCTACAGCGTCGACAACGCGGGCAATGTCAACCCGAGCAGTCGCACGGTGTCCGTCCCGGCACGCAACGGTGGCGCGATCAAGCTGACCATCGATCAGAGCCTGCAGTTCACCGCGCAGCAGTATCTGGACCAGGCGGTGCGCGAGTCGGGCGCGCGCAGCGCCGAGATGGTCGTACTGGATGCGCACACCGCGCAGGTGCTGGCGATGGCGTCGTCGGGTACCTACGACGCGAGCAACCCCAACACGATCAGCAACACCACACCGATGAACCCGCCGGTGATGTCGGCCTTCGAGCCCGGGTCGGTGCAGAAGGCGATCACCTTCGCCGCGGCCATCCAGCAAGGCGTGATCAAACCCAGCACGGTGATCTCGGTTCCCCCACAGATCACGATGGGCGACACCACCGTCAGCGACGCGTGGTACCACCCGACCGAGCGGTTCACCGCAACCGGCATCCTCGCCGAATCGTCCAACGTCGGCACGCTGAAGATCGCGCAGCGACTCGGCCCCAAGGCGTGGGACCGCTACGAGCGGCGCTTCGGTGTCGGGCAGACGACCGGCATCGAACTGCCCGGCGAGAGCGCGGGCTACCTGCCGCCGATGTCGACGTGGTCGGGTTCCAGCTTCGCCAACCTGCCGTTCGGGCAGGGCGAGAGCATGACCGTGCTGCGGCTCGCGTCCGTCTACCAGACCTTCGCCAACGCCGGCGTCCAGGTCGAGCCGCGGATCGTCCAGTCGATCACCGCACCGG
>DASRSG010000226.1:0-19113 GCA_035656595.1 Jatrophihabitantaceae bacterium
CCAGGACCCATCTCCTTCCCGGTACAGCGTGCTGCGACCGGCCGCGGACTTGCGGGCGGTCACGATGCCCGCTCGATCAGCGCCGTGACGTAGGCGTCGAGCGCGGACCGCGGGACGAGCCGGCGGGAGTCGATGAGTACCGCGAGCAGTTTGCCGCGCTTGACCGGGCCGTCGTACAGCTTGGCCCGCGAAATCCCTAGCAGCCGGGCCGCCTCCTCGACGTCGAGCAGCACGACCGCCTCGGCCGCCGGCGGCGGATCGGGCTCGGCCAGGGCAGCGGCGAGCTCCGCGATCATCTCGGCCAGCTGCGCGAGGCGGTCGGACCGGTTCTCTGGGCCGTCCACACCGAGAAGGGCGGGGCGGCGGGTAAACCGGGCGTCCGGGCGGCCGTCGAAACCGTCCACCGGTGTCGACGCGTGGCCCCCACGCTGGCCCCCACGAGGTGCGGAAACGATCTTGAGAGTGCCGCAGCCCCCGTTTTCTGGAGCCGCCTGCGGGATTCGAACCCGCGACCAATCGCTTACAAGGCGATTGCTCTGGCCAACTGAGCTAAGGCGGCAGCGCGGTCGAGATTACCGCGCCGCCGTCCGCCCTTACCCGTCACGACCGTTACCTGGCTCCGACGATGGGATAGAGCTTCCCAGTCGAGCCGGCCGGCCCCAGCCCGTGCTTGTTCCGCGCCCGTACCACGATTCGGTATGTCCACCCGCCGACCAAACCCGTCAGGGTCAGCGAGCGCCGCTTCGTATTTGCCGCGGCGGGCTTTGGCGCCTTGCCCTTGTGCGTCGGCAACGCACGAGCGATCACGCGATACCCGGTCACCCTGCTGCCGCCATTGCTCAGCGGCTTCGACCACGACACCTTCACCGAGGTGCGCTGCTTGCTGACCTGCACGTTGCGCGGCGGCGACGGCGGACTGGCCTTGTAGGTGTACCGGTCAGCCGACGTGACCGGGCTCGGCGCACCGCCGTGCTGGCTCTCCGCGGTGATCACCCGGATGTCGACGCGCTTGCCGGCAACCCCGGGCGGCACGACTGCCGTCAGGTGATACCGATCGGTGCTGAAGATGGCGTTGCTGAACTGCGGCGAGTGCCGCGAGCCGAACTTCACCGCGACCACGTCGGCCAGGTTCCGTCCACTGATCGTGACCCTGCCGCCACCCGACGCTGGGCCGGAATGGGAAGAAACCGAAGTCACCGCAGGATCACCTGCCTCGAAGAAATCGAAGGAGGTGTCGTTGAACTGCTTGTCCGTCCTCGGGAACGAACAGTCCGTCACGGTGCAGGCGAGCACCGAGGCCAGCCCGGCAGAGACAGCCGGGGTCGTGGCAGTGATGGTGGTGCCGTCAGGCGACACGGTGTAGCCCGACAGTTGCACGGTGCCGCTGAATCCCGCCTCATACAGGATTGCGCCGCCGTTTTCCGGTTCCGTCCCCCTGAACCCCTCGCCGTGCAAGGAGATATGCGTGCCGCCGGTTGCCGGACCGGCATTTGGACTGACCCTGATCAGCCGGGGTCCACCGGCGTACACCGCCTGCTTGGGCGCGGACAGACCGCCCATTGAATTCACCGTGATCGGCACCGGTTGCGCCTTGACGGTCAGCCGCGCGGACGGGATGACCTGGATCGTCATCTGCGAGGAGCTGATCGTCGAGGTGTCGATGAAGAAGTCCTGGTTGAGCGCCGGTCCCGGCACGCCGACGTTGACCCACTGCAACCCGAGCGGGTCGAAGCCATGGCCGGTGAGCACCGCGATCGAATCGCCGTTCTCGCTCAGGTACCTCGGCGCGATGCTGGTGATCGTGGGCGTCGGGAAGTACTCGTACTCCGTCGGTGCCGCGTGATCCTCGCAGCCCGTCGCGCAGCTTCCCGAATCGGCCTCGTCCGGCTTGAGAATCGGAAGCGTCGCGCTCGCTCCGTTGGCGTTGCTGACAACTACCTGCACCTGACAGATGTCATGCACCGGATCATTGCCCGGCGCGCACTGCGTCGTGCCCGATGCGTAGGCCGGCACCACGACACGCAGGTCCGTCTCGTTGACTACTGAGTAGGTGCTCGCCGCAACACCACCGAACGTGACACTCGTGATCGCATCCGGTCCGCTGGTCGTGAAGCCGGACCCGTAGACGTCGGTGGTGTTACCGCCCGCCAGCGGACCGCCGTAGGGCGAGGCCGCCGACACCGACGGCACGTTGTTGCCCGACGTGGCATCGAGGTAGTACAGCGCGCTCTGGCTCGTTTGCGGTGACGTCGCGCCGTTGCCGTTCGTGACGCTCACGATTGCGCGGCCGCTGCCGTCCTGCGGACCTTGTCCGCCGGTCTGCGCTGACGCCGGCGGGCTGGTTACGGTGATCGTCGTGTCGTTGTTCACGGTCCATCCCGTCGCGGGCACGTCATAGGTGCCGATCGACAGCGCGGTGACGCCGCTGAGGTTCGTCCCATGAATCGTGAATGGAACCTCCGCCCCGACATTCTCAGTCGTCGGCTGCAATGACGTGATGACCGGACGGCTGGCTGCTCCCGATTGCGCGCACATGTTGTCGGCCAGCGCCGCCAGATGTGGCGAGCCGAGGCCCGACCCCATGTCGTAGCCCGGCCCGGCCGCGAAGTCACGACCGTTGTTCAGATCGAACATGTCGTTGTTGCCGGTCTGCACGTCACTGAAGTCGGTCGCGTAATCGCTCGCGGTGGCAGCGGCCTTGTACAGCGCCGGCGGCGCGAACCCGACCGGGCTGGTGGCCTGGCAGCCGGCCGAACCGTTGACCAGGTCGAGCATGGCTGCCCACAGCGGCGCCGAGACCGAGGTGCCGCCGATGTCGAACCAGCCGCCGTCGTTCGCGTCGAACATGGCAGGTGCGCCGGTGTTCGGGTCGCCTTCGGCGGACACGTCCGGCAGCTGTCGGCACACGCCGCCGTTGACCGCGTCGAGGCATTTCGGCGCGCCGTCGGCGTAGGCCCTGGCGAGCGCTGCCTGGTCGGTGCTGTTGGACGCACCCTGTTGCCAGCTCGGGGCACCCCAGATGGACGACACGCCGCCACCGGCCGCTCCGCCGAAGGCTCCGTTGTTCCACACGTGCTCGACCGGGCCCTTGACCGCATCGGTGATCGCGGTGCCACCGACCGACATGACGAACGGTTGGCTTGACGGGTCGGCGACGGACAGGTACGGCTGCGTCGGGGCCCCCGATCCGTTCGGCGAGCAGGTATCCGCGCCGGAGTCACCGGAGGCGGCGACAAACGTCTGGCCCTGCAAGGCAGCCTGCTCGAAGATCTGGTTCTCGACGTTGAGCGCGCCTGCCGCCAAGATCTCCTGGAAGTTCTGCTCGCACGACCCGTAGCTGACCGAGACGACCTTGGCCACATCCGCAGTGACGATCGCGTTGTACGTGTCGACGAAGCCGTCGTTGGTGTCGCCCGGGTTTCCGGAATAGACGTCGATCGTCGCCTTCGGCGCCAGGGCCGATGCGAACTCGACGTCGAGATCGGCTTCGGCCGTGCCACCGGGCGCAAATCCGGTGCCGCTACCGCCGTCGATGTTGATGTTGTGCAACCGGCCGGACATTGCCGTCGCGACCGACTTGCCGAAATAGCAGGTATCGAAGGTTCGGACGTCACTGCGGACGAACGGGGCGAGTTCGAAGATGCCGATCGTGGTGCCCTGGCCCAGGTCGCCGGACTTGTACAGCGGATCGAGGCCGTAGGCATGCGCGATGCGATCCAGTGTCAGGCCGTTCTCGAGCTTTGCGGTCTGCGCCGCGGCCTGGCACGGTTTCGCCTCCCCCGCGAAGTGCGGGACCTTCGGTGCCGGACCTGTCCGCTGCTGTTGATGCGTCACCCGCCGGTACATCGGCTGAAGCCGGAACGACCTGTTCAGACCGGTGATCGCGGTGACGTGTGCCGCAATCGATGACGGCAGCGCCGGTGCCGAACTGGTGCGGATACCCGTCGCCCCATCCGCGAGCCGGTAGGTTTGCAGCCGGGTGTGGAACGCCGACGCCACCGTGCCGGCCGTGCCTCGGAAGTGCATCAGCAGACCGTTGTCCGACACCGAACCGACGTGTAGGTGTGCCGCGCGCAGCGTGCGCTGCACCGCATTGACCGTGGTCGCGGTGGGGCCGTAGAGCGCGGCGAACTGGTGCGGCGCCAGGTAGTGGCGGTATTGCGGCGAGTGCGGATCCGACACGGCGTGCGCGTCGGCGGCCAGCTTGGCCGAGTCGCGCGGCTGCAGAGCTATCGCGCCGTGAACCGGGCGCGCCGACGCTGCCGGCGAGACATCGCGCGCGCCGCGCGGCAGCGCCGGTGACGTACCGATCCGCACGTAGTGGTTCGGCGGCCGGGACGACGTCGAACCCGCCGCTCCGGACGGGGACGGCAACGCCGCCACGCCCGATGCGACGACAATCGCAACCGTCGCGAACTCGAACCAACGTATGCAGCGTCGTGCCACCTAGTACCCCCTGGAGAAGTCGATCACCGCGGCGGACACTACGCGCCAACCCGGCGTCGTGGACAGACCGGACCGGCACGCGGTGTCGGGAACCCGGTACGTCACTTCCCACGAACTGCAGGCAGACTGAGCTACGCAGTCGTAACCGGGCGAAGGGAACAGCATGACCCGCCTGCACAGGCCGAAAGCGGGTTGGGCGATCCGCTTGTGCGTCATGCTCATCTATCCGTCCATCGGAGTGGTGTTCCGGATTCGGTACCGACACCTCGACCGAGTGCCACCGCCGGAGGCCGGCGCGGTCATTATCGCGATGAACCACGTATCCATCATCGACACCTGCGTGATGGCCCGGCTGGTGTGGCAGTCGGGCCGCGTGCCGCGCTTCCTCATCAAGTCCGGCGTGTTCCACATTCCGATCATCGGCAAGATCGTGCGCAGCGCCGGGCAGATCCCCGTCTATCGCGGCACGACCGACGCCGCTAAGTCGCTGCACGACGCGGTGGTCGCGATCGAGCAGGGCGAAGCGGTGGTGATCTATCCCGAAGGGACGATCACCAAGGATCCGGCGCAATGGCCGATGGAAAGCAGGACGGGCGTCGCCCGGCTCGTCCTCCAGTCGCCGGACACTCCGGTGGTGCCCGTCGGGCAGTGGGGTGCGCAGCACCGCACCTCCCTACCGTGGTGGCGCAAGCTCGGACGGCGTCGCGCCGACGCGTCGGTCGGCACCGCGCTCGACCTGTCCAAGTACCGCGACCGCGAGCCGTCCGCTGAGACCTTGCGCGAGATCACTGACGTGATCATGGACGCGGTACGCGCGCAGGTTGCCGAGGTGCGCGGCGAACTGCCGCCGGCGGTCTTCTTCAAACCGACCGAGCACCGCGTCGACAAGAAGCGGGCCGGCTGACCCGCCGCGGCGATGATGCAGACACCTGCCGATGTCCGCGCGCGACTGACCGCTGCTGGCGGCGAGTTCGAGATAGTCGAGCGAGAGGTTCGCGGCCAGCGGCTCGCCGTGTTCGCCAACCAGCGCACGTCCCTGCGTAGCTGGCTCGACGAATCACGCGGCCACGGCGAACGGGAACACCTCGTCGACCAGAGACGTCGAATCACCTTCGCCCAACATGCCGACGAGGTGGCCGCGGTTGCCAACGCACTGATCGATCGTGGTGTCAGTCCGGGTGATCGTGTCGCTGTGCTCGGGGCCAACTCGGTCGAGTGGGTGGTCTCGTTCTGGGCAATCATCTGCGCCGGGGGGATTGCCGTTGCGGGCAACGCATGGTGGACCGAGCGCGAGGCGGCGCATGCGCTGGCACGCTGCGCACCGGCCGTGGTGATCGCCGATGCGGAGCGAGCGGCGCTGGTCGACGGCGAGGTCGTGTCGCTCGATCGGCTGGCCGACTTCGCGTCGAGTGCTGCCGAGCTGCCGGACGTCCCGCGCGATCAAGACGAGCCCGCCGTCATCATGTACACCAGCGGCACCACCGGACATCCCAAAGGCGCTGCGCACTCGCATCGCAACCTGCTCGCGATCATCGAGTACCACCGCCTCGGCGACGCGATCCTGCGCGAACTGACCGGCCCGCTCGCGCCACGACGGTTCTTGATGAGCATGCCGCTGTTTCACATCGCGTGCCTGCACAACCTGGCCATTCCGCGGCTGGCAACCGGCGACACCGTCGTCGTCGACCAAGGTCGATTCGACGCGGACCGCGTGCTCGGTCTGGTCGAGCGTGAGCGCATCACGAACTGGGCCGTCGTGCCGACCATGGCGCACCGGCTGCTCGCTGCAGGCCTCGCGCGCTACGACCTGTCCTCGTTGAGCGCGATGAGCGTCAACTCCGCGCCGTCCTCGCCCGCTTTGAAAGACCGCGTGCGCACCGCGATACCCGGCATCAGCGCGAGCCTGGTCGACAGCTACGGGCTCACCGAGATCGGCACCGCGGCGACCGTCGCCTCGGCCGCCGACCTCGCCGCATTCCCGACCTCGGTCGGGCCGCCGGTCGCGACCGTGCAGGTCGAGATCCGCGACGGCGATGCGATGCCGGTCCACGACGGAGTCGAGGGCGAGATCTGGGTGCGTGGCCAGTTCACCATGCTCGGGTACTGGGACGACGACGCAGCGACCGCAGCCACGATCTCGCCGGACGGCTGGCTGCGCACTGGTGATCTCGGCTCGCTGATCGACGGCCGGCTCTACATCGCCGCGCGGCGCACCGACCTGATCCTGCGCGGCGGCGAGAACGTCTACCCGGCCGAGGTCGAGGCGGTGCTGGACGAGCATCCGCGGGTTATTGAGAGCGCCGTGTTCGGGGTCGACCACGCCGATCTCGGCCAGGAAGTCGCGGCGATCGTGGTCACCGACCTGGCTGCCGACGACCTGCGCGCGTACACCCGAGAACGGCTTGCGCACTACAAAGTGCCCGCTCGGTGGCGCATCACGACCGCGCCATTGCCACGCACCGCGACCGGCAAAGTAATTCGAACCCGCTTCACGTCGCGTTCACAAGATTGACTGCGACGTGACATCCGAGGTGGAATGGGAGAGTCAGGCCGCTATGCCGGTCTGCGAGGGCCGTCTTGATCTCGGTGGGGCGGAGCCACCCTCGCGTTCCGGAAATCCGTGAGGTGTCCGACCCGTGTCCCTAGCGGCAGTCGGCTCCACCCGTATTCGGTGCGGCGCACACACACCGACATGGGAGTGCCGTCATGGCCACTGTTGACTACGTCAACGCCAGTTGCATCTATCCCGGAGCCACCGCACCGTCGGTCGACTCGCTCACCCTCGACCTGCAGGACGGCGAGTTCATGGTGCTGGTCGGGCCGTCTGGCTCGGGCAAGTCGACCGCGCTGCGCATGCTCGCAGGGCTGGAAGAAGTCTCCAGCGGCGAGATCCACATCAACGGCGTCGATGTGTCGAGCAAGCCGCCCAAGGACCGCGACATCGCGATGGTCTTCCAGAACTACGCACTGTACCCGCACATGAGCGTCGCCGAGAACATGGGCTTCGCACTCAAGTTGAAGGGTGTGTCGAAGGAAGAGCGGATGAAGAAGGTCCGCGAAGCCGCGGCGCTGCTCGACCTCGACCGCTTCCTCGACCGCAAGCCCAAGGCGCTGTCCGGCGGACAGCGCCAGCGCGTCGCGATGGGTCGCGCAATCGTGCGTGAGCCAGCCGTGTTCTTGATGGACGAGCCGCTGTCGAACCTCGACGCGAAGCTTCGCGTCGAGACCCGCGCCAACATCGCCCAACTGCAGGCCCGTCTCGGCACGACCACGCTCTACGTCACCCACGACCAGGTCGAGGCCATGACGATGGGGCACCGGGTGGCGTTGCTCAAGGACGGCAAGCTGCAGCAGGTCGACACGCCGCGCAACCTGTACGACAAGCCGGGTAACGCGTTCGTCGCCGGCTTCATCGGCTCGCCGGCGATGAACCTTCGCGTCGTCGACCTCGTCAGCGGTGGCGCACAGCTGGGCAACATCGTGCTGCCGCTCAGCCCGGCGATCAGCCAGGCTGCCAACGCAGCGGGGCTGAAGCAGCTCAACCTCGGTGTCCGTCCCGAGTCGTTCCACGCCGCAGGCCAGAACGACCACGAGCAGGGCGACGCACAGGGCCTCAAGATCGAGGTCAAGCTGGTCGAGGAGCTCGGTGCCGACGCCTACGTGTACGGCGAACTGCCCGGCGATACCGCCGACTCGCGCCCGTACGTCGTCCGATTTGACGGCCGGGTGCCGCCGCGCATCGGCGATGTGCTGACCATCGACGTACGTACCGGCGAGGAGCACGCGTTCCACCCAGAGACCGGCGAGAGTCTCGGCTGATCCGCACTACGCGTTGGGGGTCGCACCGATCTCGGTGCGGCCCCTTCGTGTTGTGCGGCACACTCACCGGATGGCTACCGCGCACGGTCACACCCATCGCCTCGAAATGGACGACGCGAGCGTTCGCGAGTGGGACGCCACGGTGCTCGCGTCCGACGCTGAGTCGGGCATCGTCCTCGATCGATCTGCCTTCTATCCCGGTGGCGGTGGCCAGCCGCCCGATCATGGCGTGCTGCTGTGGGGCGGTGTGCGCACGCGGATAGTCGGCACGCGCCGCGGTGACGAGCAGTACCTGTTGCCGACCGAGGGCGATCCGCTGCCGCCGATCGGGACGGCCGTGCGTGGTGCGCTCGACGACGATCGCCGCACCGCTTTGATGCGCACCCACTCCGGCCTGCACGTGCTGACCGGCGTGGTCTTCCGCGACTTCGGTGCGCTCGTCACCGGCGGCAACATGGAACCGCTGTCGGCGCGGATGGATTTCGACCTCACCGAGGTGCCGCCCGACTTCAAGGAGCGGATAGCCGAGTCGGTGAACAGCGAGATCGCGCAGGATCGGCAGATCCGGGTGGCGTCGCTGCCGCGCGAGCAGGCGTTCGCGATCCCGGACATCATCCGCACTGCGACCAACCTGCTGCCGCCCGACATCGAGGTCGTGCGCATCGTCGACATCGTCGGACTCGACACCCAGGCCGATGGCGGCACGCACGTCGCCTCGACAGCGATGATCGGACGGGTCGAGGTCACCAAGCTCGAGAACAAGGGCCGCGGCTTCCGCCGCCTGCGAGTCCAGATCGTCTGACAGTGCGGTGCTGAGGACGGACCGGCTCCCCCATGCTCGCCCGCCTCGCATCAGTGATGCCCACGGGCTCCCCGGACCGCCCGAGAGCATCTGTGATGCGGGAACAGTGTTCACGTGAACAGTGCACGGTCGCCGATCCCACCCGTCGCTCGCCACCCGGCCGTGCGGTTCCGAATTCGATCGCTCCGAGCTCACGCGTGCACCAGATCACCTGGCCGAACTCGTCCGTTGTGATCTTTGCACTGCGTTCGAAGTCGAGCTTGTCCAGCACGCGGAACGACGCGGCATTCCAGTCCCGCACCGTGGCCCACAGCCGGTTGCGTCCGGTACCCGCTGCGGCTCGGACCACCGCGCGCGCTGCCTCGGTCGCGTACCCGTTGCCGTGATAGGCCGACAGTAACTCGTACGCGAGTTCCGGCTCGTCCAACGACGCGCGGCCCACCACCAGGCCGCAGTAGCCGGCAAAGCGATCGGCCACCCGCACAACGAGCAGTCCGATCCCCGTTTCGGCGGTCGCGTTCTGGAGGCGCACGATGCCCTCGCGCAGGTCCGTCCTCGTCGGTCGGCCATCACGTGGCGCGGCCGCGGTTCGCGGATCACGCTCGTTCACGAGCGTTTCGTAGTCGTCGAGGTCATCATCACGCCACGCCGCAAGGCTGAGTCGATGCGTCGACAGCGACGTTGGCATCGGGCGCCAGGCAGTCATCAGAGCCATCCTGCCAACTGGCCGGACAACGCAACTGGGATCATGACGTTGTGCACGCAAGACTTCACCACGTCATTCTCGACTGCCCTGACCCAACTGCGCTCGCCCGCTTCTACTCCGCGCTGTTGCACCAGCCGATCACTTACGCCAGCGACGACTTCGTCGTGGTCGCTTCGAACGACACGAGGTCTGGGCTCGCGTTCCAGCGCGCCCCCGACCATCGACGTCCGACGTGGCCGGCACCCACCATCCCGCAACAGATCCACCTGGACGTCATGGTCGAAAGCGTCGCGGATGCAACCCCAGAAGTGCTTGCGCTCGGCGCGACCAAGCTCGATGGCGACGACGTGTTCGCCGATCCCGCTGGGCATCCGTTCTGCCTGATCAAGCGGCCGGGCTGGGCCGATCCACTCGACGAGGACGTATGACGAACGTCGATCCGATCGCCGAATTGCCATACGTGGACGAGCATGCAACGACCATCGCGGCCAGTGCCGGCGAGGCCACGCGGTAGCCGTGCCGCGACTGCTTTCGACAATCAAGCACCGCTGCGAGCAGCAGCACGCCGGCGGCGCGCGATCTCGGCAAGCGTGACCGACGCGGCGACCGACGCGTTCAGCGATTCGGCGGCATCGAACATCGGAATCGCTACGGTCAGATCGCAGGTCGTGCCGACCAACCGAGACATCCCCCGTCCCTCCGAGCCGAGGACGACGACGATCGGGTCGGTGGCGGCCTCGAGATCGTCGAGCGACACGTCACCATCGGCATCGAGCCCGAGCACGAACATGCCGGCTTCCTGACACTCCTTCAGCGCGCGCACGAGGTTGGTCACTTGGGCAACCGGCACTCGCGCGGCGGCGCCGGCCGAGGTGCGCCACGCCACCGCGGTAACCCCGGCAGCGCGCCGCTCCGGCACGATCACGCCGTGCGCACCGAACGCGGCTGCCGACCGGATCACCGCGCCGAGGTTGCGCGGATCGGTGACGCCGTCGAGAGCCAGAAGAAGCGGCGCCGTTGTCGACTCGCGAGCGATGTCGAGCAAGTCGTGCAGCGTTCGGTACTGGTACGGCGGCACCTGCAGCCCGATGCCTTGATGCAGCAAACCACCCGTGCGCCGGTCGAGCTCGCCGCGCGTGACCTCGAGCAGCGACAGCCCGCGGTTGCCCGCGATGCGGATGGCTTCGGTGATCCGCTCGTCGCTCTCGATGCCGATCGCGACGTACATCGCGGTTGCCGGAACCTTCGCGCGCAGCGCCTCGAGCACGGGGTTGCGACCCACCAGCAACTCGGGACCTTCACCGCGCTTGTCAGGACGCTTCTCGGCGCGGCGGGACGCCGAGGCTGCGCGGCGCGCAGCGGGATGCCCCTTGCGCTCCTCGGCCTTCGGCGTCGGCCCCTTGCCCTTGAGCGCTCGGCGCGCTTGGCCACCCGACCCGACCTGCGCGCCCTTCTTGGACTTGCGGATCGCGCCCTGACGTTGCGAATTGCCTGCCACTAGCGGTCTTCCTTCAGCGTCCAGCGCGGGCCGTCAGCGGTGTCCTCGACGACCACCCCCGCAGCGGTCAGTTCGTCACGGATGCCGTCGGCCGCCGCGTAGTCCTTGCGCTCCCGAGCTGCAGTGCGCTGCTGGAGCGCTACGTGCACCAGGGCATCGATCACCGGGGTGAGGTCGGTGGCTGCGTTTGACTGCCAGTCCAGCGGATTGATGCCCAGCAAGGCCGTCATGGCGATCACCGATGCAGCCGCCGCGGCAGCAGCATCGTCGTCACCAGCAGCAAGCGCGGTGTTCCCGGCACGCACCGTGTCGTGCACGACGCCGAGCGCGGCGGGGACGCCGAGGTCGTCGTCCATTGCGGTGGCGAACGCGTCCGGCAGTTCCACCTCCGCAGCGTGGAGCGACGGCGACGCCTTCTCGAGGAAGTTCTCGATGCGCCGGTAGCCGGTGGCCGCTTCGTTCAGGGCGCCTTCGCTGAACTCGATGCTCGAGCGGTAATGCGCGGCGCCGAGGTAGTAGCGCAACTCAACGGGACGCCATCGCTTGACCATCTCGCGCACGAGCAGCGTGTTGCCGAGCGACTTCGACATCTTCTCGCCGCTCATCGTGACCCACGCGTTGTGCATCCAGTAGCGGGCGAACCCGTCGCCGGCGGCCGACGACTGGGCGAGCTCGTTCTCGTGGTGCGGGAAGATCAGATCGAGGCCGCCGCCGTGGATGTCGAACGTCGGCCCGAGGTACTTCGTCGCCATGGCCGAGCACTCAAGATGCCATCCCGGACGGCCCCGTCCCCACGGTGTCGGCCACGATGCGGTGGCCGGCTCATCGGGCTTGTGCCGCTTCCACAAGGCGAAGTCGCGCGGATCGCGCTTGCGGTCATCACCTGCGCTTTCGCCGGCCGGATGCATCGCGTCGACCTTCTGCCTCGACAGCGAGCCGTACGACGGGAAGGAACGCACGTCGAAGTACACGTCGCCGTCGACGGCATATGCATGTCCGGAATCGATGAGCCGCTGCATCAACTCGACCATCTCGCTGACATGGCCGGTCGCGCGCGGCTCGTAACTGGGCTGTCGGCAGCCCAGCTCGTCGTAGGCCCATGAGAACTCACGCTCGTAGGTCGAAGCCCACGCCCACCACGGTTCGCCGGCATCGGCGGCCTTGTTGAGGATCTTGTCGTCGATGTCGGTGACGTTGCGGACGAAGGTCACCGCGCAGCCGCGGTACTCCAGCCAGCGCCACAGGATGTCGAAGTTCACCTCGCTGCGCACGTGCCCGATGTGCGGAGCGCCCTGCACCGTGGCACCGCAAAGGTAGATCGACGCCTTGCCGGGTTCGAGCGGCTCGAAGCGTCGCAGCGACCGGGTCGCCGAGTCGTACAGGTGCAGGCTCACCCGTCCATGGTAGGGACGGAGGTCACCGCACTATGACGCGCTCCGGCGCGAGGCGCAGTACGAGACGCACGTGGTCGGTGTTGTCGTCACCGCTGTAGCGCTCGTGCTCGTAGGCCTGCGAGAGCGCCTCGATCAGTTCCGGACCACCATCGCCGGTGATCGTGACCGAGCCGCGCACCTCGACGAACCGGTACGGATCCTGTGCGTCGTGGATCAGCACGCTGACCCGCGGGTCGCGTCGCAGATTGCGCGCCTTCTGCCGTCCCTCGATCGTCGAGAGCAGGATGTCGTCGCCGTCGCGGGCCGCCCATAGCAGGGTGGTTTGCGGGCCGCCGTCCGGATTGATCGTCGCGACCGTCACGTAGGACGGGCGGTCGATCAGGTCCTTGGCGTATTGCGGCAGTTCGGTGCTCAAGCCAGATCCTCTCCGTTGGCCGGTTCGCGGCGCGGGCGTGCATCTCTACGGTAGGAACATGGCCTCGGACGGATTCCATCCCAATCTGCGACACATCCCTGCCTCCGAACTCGACGCCGAGACGGCGCAGACGAGCGGCATGCGCCGCCTCTCTGCGATCAGCGCCCACCGCGTCGGCTCGGCGAAGCTGTGGATGGGGCAAACGCATGTCGCGCCTGCGCAACGGTCCGGTGACCACCATCACGGCGAGGCAGAGACCGCTATCTACGTGGTCAGCGGATCGCCGGAGTTCGTGTTCCTCGACGAGCACACCGGCGAGGAGGTGCGCCTGCGACCGCAGCCCGGCGACTACGTGTTCGTCCCGCCGTACACACCGCATCGCGAAGAGAACAACGATCCCGACACCGAAGCCGTCGTCGTGCTTGCCCGCAGCACGCAAGAGGCCATCGTGGTCAACCTGGCATCGCTACGAGGTCAGTCATGAAGCTCGAGTCGCGCGTGGTCGCCAGCGGCCGTCCCGAAGACCCGGGTGCACCGCTCAACACGCCGATCGTGCTCACCGCGCCCTACCGGCACGGCGGTGACGACAACGCCTACTCACGCGACGAGCCGACCGCCACTCGCGCGGCCCTCGAAGCAGCGCTCGGCGAGCTCGAGGGCGGCACCGCACTGGCCTTCGCGAGCGGGATGGCCGCGCTCGCCGCCGTCGTCGACGTGCAGCCCACCGGGACGATTGCGGTCGTCCCGGACGCGGCGTACTCCGGCGCCGTGTCGATCTTCGCGCGCGCGCAGGAACTCGGCCGGTTGACCACCCGCCCGGTCGATCTCGCCGACACCGACGCGGTGATCAAGGCCATGGACGGGGCCGGATTGTTGTGGCTCGAGACGGTGACCAACCCGCTACTCGCCGTCGCCGACCTGCCCGCCCTGATCGAGGCGGCGCACGCGGCCGGCGCAGTAGTGGGAGTGGACGCCACGTTCTCGACGCCGGTCAACGTCCGCCCGCTCGAACTCGGCGCCGACATCGTCATGCACTCGGCCACGAAGTACCTGTCCGGCCATTCGGACGTGCTGATGGGCGTGCTCGCCACGGCATCGGATGAGCTGGCGCAGACGCTGCTCGACCGACGGACGCTGACCGGCGCGATCCCTGGTGCGCTCGAGTCGTTCCTGGCGCTGCGCGGCCTGCGCACGCTCGCGCTGCGGATGGAACGCGCGCAGGCGAACGCGCTGGAACTGGCCAACCGTCTCGCGCAACACCCGAAGGTCGCCCGCGTGCGCTACCCGGGGCTCGCGTCCGACCCGGGCCACGCCGTCGCCTCGCGCCTGTACCCGGGATTCGGCGCGATGATCGGCATCGAGGTGGCCGGGACCCCGGACGACGCCGAGCGGGTCTGCCAGCGAGTCCGGCTCATCACCCACGCGACCAGCCTCGGCGGCGTCGAGTCGCTCATCGAGCGGCGGGCCCGCTACGCCATCGATGCGGGCTTCGGCACTCCCCCGACGCTGCTGCGGTTCTCCGTCGGCATCGAGCACGTCGACGACCTGTGGGACGACTTGGTGCAAGCACTCAGCGACTGAGCAGCGCGGTCGCGACCGCGGCGCGCCCCTCGCCGCGCCCGGTCAGACCCAGGCCGTCGGTCGTCGTCGCAGCGACCGACACCGGCGCCCCGACGGCTGCGGATAGCACGGCCTGCGCCTCGGCCCTGCGCGGACCGATCTTCGGATCCTCGCCGATCACTTGGACCGCGAGGTTGTGAATCGTCCAGCCGTCGCCGGTCACCAGCCGCACCGTCTCGCGCAGCAACGTCACGCCGGACGCACCCGACCAGCGCGGGTCCGCCGTCCCGAACACAGCACCGAGGTCACCGAGCGACGCCGCGGACAGCAGCGCGTCGCACATCGCGTGCGCGGCCACATCGCCGTCGGAGTGCCCGGCGCAGCCCTCGGACTCGGTCCATTCCAGCCCGGCCAGCCAACACAGCCGACCGACCTCGATGGGATGGACATCGACGCCGATGCCGGTGCGCAGCTCAGGCACGCAGCATCGCCTCGGCCAGCGCGAGGTCGAGCGGCACGGTGACCTTGAACGCGCGCTCGTCACCGCGCACCGCGATCACCTGATGGCCGAGTGCCTCGACCAGCGCGGCATCGTCTGTCGCGTTCGCGTCGACGCCTGCAGCATGCGCCTTCGCCAGCACGTCGCGGCGAAAGCCTTGCGGGGTCTGCATCGCGAGTAGTCGCGACCGATCGACGAGCTCGCCGAGCTCGCCGGAGGCCGGATGGACAGTGCGGATCGTGTCGCTGACGGGCAACGTCGGCACCACGCCGTCAGCGCCGGCCTCGAGAGCGGCGACGACGCGCGTGATCACGTCGAGCGGGACGAATGCGCGCGCCGCGTCATGCACGAGCACCAAGTCGACGTCACCGGGCACGGAGCTGAGCGCCAGGGCAACCGATTGCTGGCGGGTCGGGCCGCCCGCGACGACGACGGCATCGGGCACGAGCTCCTGAGCGATCGACACCGACGCAGCGGGAACGGCGATGACGATCCGGCTGACGCGGGCATGCGCGGCGAGGCGCTCGACCGCATGCTCGAGCAACGTCCGTCCGCCGATCGGGACGAACGCCTTCGGCACGTCAGCACCGAGTCGGCGCCCATCGCCGGCAGCAACGACAATGGCGGCGACGATCAATTGATCGTTCGCCGCCATCGCTGCAGTTCGGTTTCGGGTGTGGTCAGGCGACAGCCTCGCCCAGCACTTCGTCGAGCACGATCTCGGCCTTGTCCTCGTTCGTGCCTTCGGCGAGCGCAAGCTCGCTGACGAGGATCTGCCGAGCCTTGGCCAGCATCCGCTTCTCGCCGGCCGACAGGCCACGATCTCGGTCGCGACGCCACAGGTCACGAACGACCTCGGCGACCTTGTTCACGTCGCCAGAGGCGAGCTTCTCGCCATTGGCCTTGTACCGGCGCGACCAGTTGGTCGGCTCCTCGGTGTGCGGAGCGCGCAGCACCTCGAAAACGCGGTCAAGACCTTCCTGTCCGACTACGTCACGGACGCCGACGATCTCGGCGTTGTCGGCGGGCACCAGCACCGTCAAATCGCCCTGCGCCACCTTCAGTCGGAGGTAGGTCTTCGTCACTCCCTGAAGTACTCGCTCTTCGATTGCTTCGATCAGAGCGGCGCCGTGATGCGGGTAGACAACGGTTTCGCCGACGTTGAACGTCATGTGATGGAGCCCCTTTCGCTCCCTCCAGGATAACACGGGGCGCCATGATCAATCCGGTCGTGCGTTCGGTATAGAACGCCAGGACAACCCCGGTTCGCAAAGCACATTCGGCGCAAGTTCGCAAGCCCAGCAGCCCGCAGACACGCTCGCGAGCGCCCCAGATACGCTGTCCTGCGTGAGTGCACTTCGTGCCGCGCTGGTCGCGCTGAGCGCCGCCGTCCTGACCGCTGCGTGCGCGGCCGGGCAGCACGCCCAGACCGCGCTCGAGAAGCCGTCGATCGACGGCACCGAGGGCTCGGTCGGGAACATCAAACTGGTCGACGTCTCGTTGCACTCGCCGACCGGATCGTCGTATGCGGCCGGAGCGGACGTGCCGATGACGGTGTACATCGCCAACACCGGCAACGGCGCCGACACGCTCACCAACGTGACCAGCACCGTCTTCCCCGGCGGGTGGCAGGTGGTGAGCACGTCCACGTTGACCGGCGCCGCCAGCACGCCGGCTGCGTCGCCGAGCGCCGCTTCGGGCGGCGCCACCACGGTGCCGATCAAGGCCGGCAGCGCAGTGGGTCTCGGCCTGTCCGGCCTCAACACCGGCGGCGGCACCTCGAAGCAGACCCTCGTCCTGAATGGACTGGCCAAGCAAAGCGCGCCGCTGACTCCGGGGATGTCGGTGAAGATCACCTTCACCTTCGCCAACGCCGGGCAGACCACGCTGACGGTCCCGGTGCAGATCAGCAAGGCGCCCGACGAGCAGATCGTGCCGGCCAGCGGGGCGCCCACCGCCTGAGCCCGGCGCGCCGACAGCGGTTGTGTCGGGGGCCGGCCGTACGGTGTCGGCGTGACCAAGCCTGCCAAGGCCGGTGCGAAAGCCGGCAAGCCCGCGTATCGCTGCACTGAGTGCGGCGCTGACACGCTGGGCTGGGTGGGGCGGTGCCCCGAGTGCCAGTCCTGGGGCTCGGTCACCGAGCTCGGGGCGAGCGTTCGGCGCGCGGTGACACCGACTGCGGTGACGCGGCCGGCCCAGCCGATCGGCGACCTGTCCCCCGACGAAGCGCGCGCACAGGCGACCGGCGTCGGTGAACTCGATCGGGTGCTCGGCGGCGGGCTCGTGCCGGGCTCGGTCGTGCTGCTCGCCGGTGAACCCGGCGTGGGCAAGTCGACCCTGCTGCTCGAGGTCGCCCACCGCTTCGCCGCGGGCGGCGGCACGGCGCTGATCATCACCGGCGAGGAATCGACCGCCCAGGTGCGGCTGCGCGCCGAGCGCATCGGCGCCGTGCATCCCCGCCTGTTCCTTGCCGCCGAGAACGACCTCGGGGCGCTGCTCACCCATGTCGCCGACGTCCGCCCCGGCCTGCTCGTCGTCGACTCCGTGCAAACCATCTCGACCGAAACGATCGATGGCGCGGCCGGCGGGGTCCCGCAGATCCGCGGCGTCGCGGCCGCATTGATCGCAACGGCGAAGGAGCGCGGCATTGCCACCGTCCTGGTCGGGCACGTGACCAAAGACGGCTCGATCGCCGGGCCGCGGGTGCTCGAGCACCTCGTCGATGTCGTCCTGCACTTCGAGGGCGACCGGCACTCGTCACTGCGGCTCGTGCGCGCCACGAAGAACCGGTACGGCGCGGCCGACGAGGTCGGCTGCTTCGAGATGGCCGAGAACGGCATCGTCGGGCTCACCGACCCGTCCGGGCTGTTCCTGTGCGATCGCGCGGTCGCCGTGCCCGGCACCTGCGTCACGATCACGATGGAGGGGCGTCGCGCCCTGGTCACCGAGGTGCAGGCGCTGGTCAACAGATGGACCGGTGGTGGCAACGCTCGGCGCGCGGTCAGCGACCTCGACGCGGCGCGCGTGGCCATGCTGCTCGCCGTCCTCACCCGGCACTGCAAGCTTCCGCTGCACGATCTCGAGGTTTACGTGGCGACGGTCGGCGGCATCGCCGCCGGCGAGCCCGCCGCCGATCTGGGCATCGCTTTGGCCCTCACGTCTGCGGTGCACGAAATCGCGATCCCGCCGACGGTCTGCGCGATCGGCGAGGTCTCCCTGTCCGGCGACGTGCGCCGGGTCTCCGCGCTCGGCCGCCGGCTTGCCGAAGCGGCCCGGCTCGGCTTCACCGTCGCGCTGGTGCCCGCCGCGCACGCCGGTGAGGCTCTCGCGCCGGGCGCTGTCGAGGGCATCCGCACCGTCCCGATCGCGACGATCGCCGACGCCGTCGCGTCCATCGAGGCACTGGTGCGGCGCGCCGGCCCGGTGCGCCGTCCGACGCTGCGAACGATATCCGGCGGATCGGCGCAATAGACTTCTCGCAACCGACGAGCCGGGAGACTCGACCGATGGTCACGACCGAACAGGACGAGATGCTGCGCAGCGTCCTCGCGACGGTCGCGCCTGGCACCTGGTTGCGCGACGGGCTCGAGCGGATCCTGCGCGGCAACACCGGCGCGCTCATCGTGATCGGCTGGGACCGCACGGTCGAGACGCTGTGCACCGGCGGCTTCCCCCTCGATGACGTCGAGTTCTCGGCCACCCGGCTGCGCGAGCTGTGCAAGATGGACGGCGCGGTCGTCCTCACCTCCGACGGCACCCAGATCCTGCGGGCCGCCACGCACCTTATGCCCGATCCGGCGATCCCCACCGAAGAGTCCGGCACGCGCCACCGCACCGCACAGCGGGTCGCCCGGCAGACCGGCCACCCGGTGATCTCGGTGTCGCAGTCGATGAAGATCATCAGCCTCTACGTCGGTGACCGCCGGTACGTCCTCGAGAGCACCGGCGAGCTGCTCACCCGCGCGAACCAGGCG
>DASRSG010000227.1:0-6180 GCA_035656595.1 Jatrophihabitantaceae bacterium
ACGACCGCACGCGATCTCGACGCGTGGCTGTGGAACCGGCCGGCCGTCGGCGCGGTCGCCGTCGACGGTGATGCGAGCGAGTTCGAAGCGATGATCAGGGGCGGGGTGCAGTAGCCGCGGCGCGCGCCGCGGCGGGAAGCGCGTCGGCAATCCGCGCCATCGCGGCATCGTCCATCGCCGCGTTGACGAACCAGGCCTCGAACGCGCTGGGCGGCAAGTACACGCCAGCATCGAGCATGGTGTGGAAGAACGGCTTGTAGCGGAAGGTTTGCGCGG
The DNA here is from genome assembly GCA_035656595.1 of Jatrophihabitantaceae bacterium. Lineage (GTDB taxonomy): Bacteria > Actinomycetota > Actinomycetes > Mycobacteriales > Jatrophihabitantaceae > RYN-133. The sequence continues at coordinate 277 of DASRSG010000227.1, forward strand.
CCTGTGCTTCGGCGAAGTCGGTGACGGGCTTCTCGGCAAAGAAGACCGAGAGCAGGTTGCCGGCGTACTGCACCTGATGCGCCACGCCCGCCTCGTCGAGAGCGGCCGTTGCCAGCGTGCCGAGCGAGCGCGCGTTGGCGTCCAATGCGGCATAGACCTCGCGGCCGGCGGTACGCAGCGTGGCGAGGCCGGCCGCGACCGCCACCGGGTTACCGGACAGCGTGCCCGCTTGATACACCGGGCCGGCCGGCGCCAGCTTCGACATCACATCGGCGCGCCCACCGAACGCGGCGGCGGGCAGGCCGCCGCTCATCACCTTGCCGAAGGTGAACAGGTCGGCGTCGATCGGCTCGAGTCCGTACCAACCGGTCGCACTCACCCGGAAACCGGTCATCACCTCGTCCATGATCAGCAGTGCGCCGTGGCGCGAGGTGATGTCGCGCAGACCCGCATTGAAGCCGTCGACCGGCGCGATCGCGCCCATGTTCCCGGCTGCCGCCTCGGTGATCACGCAGGCGATCTCGCTGCCGAACTCGGCGAAACATGCCTCGACGGCGCTGACGTCGTTGTAGGGCAGCACGATCGTCTCGGCGGTCTGCGCGCCGGTGACGCCCGGGGTGTCCGGCAGGCCGAACGTGATGACGCCTGAGCCTGCCGCCGCGAGCAGCGAATCGACGTGACCGTGATAGCAGCCGGCAAACTTCACGACCCGCTGCCGTCCGGTTGCACCGCGAGCCAGCCGGATCGCCGACATCGTCGCCTCGGTGCCGGAGTTGACCAGCCGGACCTGCTCGACCGGGGCAACCCGCGACACGATCTCTTCGGCGAGTTCGATCTCACCCTCGGTCGGCGTACCGAACGAGAGTCCGGACGAGGCCGCGCGCTGCACCGCCTCAACTACCGCCGGGTGCGCGTGTCCCAGGATCATCGGCCCCCAGGACGAGACGAGGTCGACGTACTGCACGCCGTCGGCGTCGACGAGGTACGGGCCGGTGCCGCTCACCATGAACCGCGGCGTGCCACCGACCGCCCGGAATGCTCGCACCGGCGAGTTCACCCCGCCCGGGATCACCTGCTGTGCCCGCTCGAACAATTCCGCTGACCTCGGTGCCTGTGCCACGTCCCCCAGTCTGCAACGCTCTTGCGATGAGCGATGACAGCACCCGGGCCTGGTACGTCCTGCAGCACACCCGCGGGCCGGCCGTCCCCGACGGTGAAGACGTCTTCGACCAGCCCGGAATCGCCGAGCACTACGCGTTTCTGCAACGCCGGATGGCCGCCGGTGAACTCGTCGCGGCCGGACCGTTGCTGGACGAGCGCGGCTCCGGCATGACGATCCTCGACGTCGCGTCGCAGGACGAAGCGCAGCGCCTGGCCACCGTCGACGACCAGGCCGTGGCAACCGGCGTGCTCGACGTGCGCGTACGTCCCTGGCACGTCGTGCTGGCCCGCGACTAGACCGGCAGCTTTGCCCCGCGTAGCCACGCTGGCAGCGCCGCGCAACGTGCGTGGGCGGGGCAAAGCTGATCCAGCCGGACCGCTGCCGCCTGAGCAGGTGACCACGGCGTACGGAAAGATCGGGGCCATGGATATTGCTGGCAGCGTCGCGGTCATCACCGGCGGAGCATCCGGGCTCGGCCTAGCCACCGCACGTACCCTCTCCGCGGCCGGCGCCAAGGCCGTGCTGCTCGACCTGCCGTCGGCGGCCGGCGTCGAGCGCGCCGCCGAGTTCGACGCCATCTTCGCGCCGGCCGACGTCACCGACGAAGCGCAGGTCGCGGCCGCCCTCGACATCGCAGCAGAGCGCGGCCCGATCCGCGTGGTGGTCAATTGCGCCGGCATCGGCACACCAGGGCGAGTGATCAGCAAGAAGGGTGTGCTGCCGCTCGATCAGTTCAGCAAGGTGGTGCTGGTCAATCTGATCGGGACGTTCAACGTGCTGCGGCTCGGCGCCGAGCGGATGCTCACCAATGATCGCGTCGACGGCGATCGCGGCGTCATCATCAACACCGCATCGGCCGCTGCCTTCGACGGCCAGATCGGGCAGGCCGCCTACTCGGCGTCCAAGGGCGGCATCGTCGGCATGACGTTGCCGATCGCGCGCGATCTCGCCGACAAGGCGATCCGGGTCATGACGATCGCGCCCGGCTTGTTCAAGACGCCGCTGCTGGCCGGACTGCCGCAAGACGCGCTGGACTCGCTGGGCAGTCAGGTCCCCCACCCGAGCCGGCTGGGCGATCCCAGCGAATTCGCCGCGCTCGTCGCGCACATCGTCGCCAACCCGATGCTCAACGGTGAGGTGATCCGCCTGGACGGCGCGATCCGGATGGCGCCGCGCTAGCCGCCGCTAGTAGTAACCCTTCGTGCCGTCGAGCAGCTCGCGAATGGTGTCGGCATGACCGGCATGCCGCGCGGTCTCTTCGAGCATGTGGATCACCATCCAGCGCAGCGACGCTGACCCCGCACCGAATTCGGTATTGCTGCCCGCTTCATCGAGCGAGTGCGCGGCAACGATCTCGTTCGAGCGCTCGCACTGCCGCGCGTACTCGTCCAACAGCTGCTGCACCGGAATGTCGTCGACGAGCAGGTCGGCATCCTCGATCTCGCCGGAGAACTGCGGATTGCCACCAGGCGGCTGGTTGAGAAGGAGCACTTCGAACCAGCAATGCTCCGTCCAGCGCATGTGCGAGACCAGGCCTGCCATCGTCATCAACGGTGACGTCGGCAGCACGGCACGATGCGCGTCGTCCTCACTCAATCCTTCGCATTTCCAAGGAAGGAGCGCGCGTTGCAGATCGAGCCAGCCGATCAGCTGCGTGCGCTCGTCGGCAATCAACGGCGGGCGGGTGCGGTTCTGTATCACATCCGCCGACGGTAGTCGAGCACGACGCATCCTGCCTCAGAGTTCCCGCCGCATGGCGACCCGGCGCCCTACCGAATCGAGGCCGATGTCGCGCTCCCAGTCCCGCAGCTCGGCGAGCTCAGGTGTCAGCTCGGTCAGCTCGACGAAGCCACGCGCGGCATAGAACGGTGCATTCCAGGGCACCTCGGCATACGTGGTGAGCGTGATCGCCGGGTAGCCCGCGTCACGCGCCCACGTGCACGCCGTGTCGAGCAGCGCCGAGCCAAGCCCCTGCCGCATGTGTGAAGGCAGCACGGCCAGCTCCTGCACGTGCGCGATGCCACCGACCTCGTCCACCTGCACGAACGCCACCGCCGGCCTGCCGGCGACGAATACCGCCTTGGCGTCGTGCAGCGCGTCGACCGGGTACGGGACGTCGGGCACATCCATCCCGGCCACGCGGAACAGCGAATCTGCCCGGCTGTCGATCTCGGGCAACTGCTCGAGATCGGCTGCATCAGCGGGCCGGAGTTCCGGCAGCACCTCCTCCGCGCCGAGCACCTCCGCCAGGCGCTGCGGATGCCGGGTGGCCACCACGATCGCGGTGCCGTCGGTCAGTTGCAGGGTCAACGGAGCAGTCTGGCGCGGCATGCCCTCGCCGCCTCGCCGACCGAGCACGTGCAAACCTTCCTCGATGCCCAGCCGCACGCCGGCGATATCGGCACGCTGTACCGCGTCGTCGCCGACCCGCACCTCGTCATCGGTCACCACGATCGATCGCACGCTGCGGGCCGCGTGCACGATCAGCGCGTCGAACCCGATCACGATCGCCGCCCCGATCAGCCACGCCAGCGCGTGCACCCGCCCGCCGCCGAGTGCAAGCAGATCGAACAGGTAGCCGGCGACCAGGATCACCAGCAGGGCGAGGGACGAGACGTACGTCCGCGCAGGCTCGACGTACCGGCGCGCGGCCACGACGCTAACTGGCGGCCGCAACCTCGGCGGCCCAATAGGTCAGGATCAGCGAAGCGCCGGCCCGCTTGATCGAGGTGAGGGTCTCGACGATGACCCGATCGCGGTCGAGCCAGCCGTTGGCCGCAGCCGCTTCGACCATCGCGTACTCGCCGCTGATCTGGTACGCGGCCACCGGCACCGGGCAGGCATCGGCAACTGCGCGCAGGATGTCGAGGTAGGGCAGCGCGGGCTTGACCATGACGATGTCGGCGCCCTCCTGCACGTCGAGGGCCACCTCGGCGAGGGCATCGGATACCGTGCGCGATGCGTCCTGCTGGTAGGACTTGCGATCGCCCTTGAGGCTCGAGTTCACCGCTTCGCGGAACGGGCCGTAGAAGCCGGACGCGTACTTTGGCGCGTAGCCGAGAATGCCGGTGTCCACGAATCCGGCCGTGTCGAGCGCCTGCCGCACCGCGCCGACCTGGCCGTCCATCATGCCGCTCGTGCCGAGCAGGTGGGCGCCCGCCTCGGCCTGCGCGATCGCCATCGCGCGGTAGCGCTCGAGGGTCGCGTCGTTGTCGACGTTGCCGTGCTCGTCGAGCACGCCGCAGTGCCCGTGGTCGGTGAACTCGTCCAGGCACAGGTCGGCCATCAGCACGGTGTCGTCGCCCAGCTCGTCAGCCAACCGCTGCAACGCGACGTTGAGCACGCCGTTCGGATCGTCGGCGCCGGAACCCTGCGCGTCCTTCTGCGCAGGGACGCCGAAGATCATCAAACCGCCGACGCCGGCCGAGGTCGCGTCGACCGCCGCCTTGACCAGGCTGTCGAAGCTGTGCTGCACGACGCCGGGCATCGACGAGATCGCGACCGGCTCATTGATGCCCTCGCGCACGAACATCGGCAGGACGAGATCAGCGGGGCGCACCTCGATCTCGCCGACCAGGCGGCGCAGCGCGGCGGTCCGGCGCAGGCGACGGGGACGAGAGGTCGGAAACGGCGGCAGATCGGGCAGGCTCACGGTTCTCAGATTACGCCGAAACCGAGTCGTGTTGGGTCGCTGTGAGGTCGTACTCAGCCGGCCGTCACGTCGTCGACCCAGAATGTGGTCGGTAGCTTCGTCCCGTTGGTCGCGGTGAACGACAGCGGCAGGTTCTGCCCGGCATACGGCGCCAGCGACACCGAGGTCGAGAACCACGCTCCGGTGGTCGAGGTGTTCGAGAAGGTCTGCACTGTCGTCGTCCCGAGCTTGACCACCAGGGTGTCGTACGCGGTCGTCCCGGTTTCCTGCGTGGTGACGTAAGTCTGCCAGCGCAGCGTGCCCGACGACGGCACGACGATCGTCTGTGCCGCTGACGTGGTTGACGAGTTCGTCCCGCCAAGCTGGAGCGACGAGGTGCCGGTGTGTGCGCGGGACGAGGTCAACGACGCACCCGACAGGGTCCACGGTGCCGACCCGTTCTCGAAACCGCCGTTGGCCAGCGGCGCGCCGCCACCGCCGGACGACCCGCTCCCGGCCAGCCAGTCGGTGGCATTCAGCGCGAGCGCCGCGTCAGTGCCGGCAGGGTCGTTCCAGCCGTTGTAGAGATCGTTACCGGGCTGCCCGGTGCCGTCGTCGATCGGCGAGCTGTCGCCCCAGTACGCCACCCGTCCCGCGCCATAGCGCGAGGTGACCACGGCGGCACCGGTCGTCCCCGACGCGGACGAGCCGGTGCGGAACACCTCGCCCTTCACGTTCGAGTTGTCCGCGGGGTGCAACGTCGCGGTCGTACCGTCGCGGATGATCGTGCCGCTGACCGCGCCGAACGGCCCGTCCAGCACCGGGTCGGACGAGCCGAGGACGGCGGGGTTGTCCGAGGAGATGTCCGAGACGTCGATGGAGAAGCCGAACGGATCCGAGCTGCCCATCAGGTCGTTGAGCACCTTCACCGAGTCGGCACCGTCGTTGTCGCGGTCGCTGCCGTTGTGGTCACTGATCATGAACAGGCCGCCGCCGGCATGCACGAACGCCAGGATCGCGCTCTTCTCGGCAGTGCTGAACAAGACGTTCGGCTCGGGCAGCACGAAGGTGTCGAAGTTCGACAGGTCCTGCGCATTGCCGAAGTCGCCGT
>DASRSG010000228.1:0-4054 GCA_035656595.1 Jatrophihabitantaceae bacterium
GACGCCACACCAGTGGCGCCGAGAGCCATTCGGTAGCTACCGTCCGCTGCGTTCCGCGCCATACCAAAGTTGTTTGGTGATGCTTTCGCGACGGGTTTCCTGGTTCCTGGTGGCGTTCGGTGTGTGGTCGTTCAGGTGAACAATCCGAACAACCCTGAGCGCCATCGGCCGCCGCCCGCACCGCAAGCAGGCGACCGCGTCTACGACCCCACGCCCGCAACTTGATCAAAGCCGAGTTGCGGCCACATGCGACCACAACTCAGCGTTGATCAACATAGTTCGTCGGGCATCATGTGCCGATGAGCATCCTGACGGTGGACACGTTCATCTCGGTCGACGGGTGGGCCGGTTCGGACGGGCTGCCCGGCTACTTCGGCTATCTCGGCCCAGAGGTTTCGGAATGGACACGTTGAGTCAGGCGACCTGGCCGAACACGCGCATCTGCAGTGCGGACCTTGTCGAGGAGATCCGCGCGATGAAGGCCGGCAGCGACGTGGCGCTGCGCACGATGGGCAGCCTGTCGCTGGCACGTCAGCTCATGAACGCTGGCCTGGTGGATCGGCTGCGGCTGATGACGTTCCCGCTGATCGCCGGGGACGCAGGTCGCGAGCCGGCATTCGCGACCATGTCGTCTGCTGACCTCGAGCTGGTCGAGCATCGGGCGCTGGACGGTCGGGTGCTCCTCATTGAGTTCAGACCGACGGGCAAGGACATTCCGCGGGCCTGAGCCTGCTCCGGGCGCGCGCCGCGTTGGCGAGGAACGTATGGTTTTCCAGCCATCAAGATTCGGAGGACCCGCAGCGTGGACGACCTGACGATCATCCTGGACCCTGGTGAGACCTTGGCCGTCCGTGCATTGGCTGGCGCCTCGGAATCGCCCGAGCGGATCGCGCACGACGTCTTGCGCGAAGCCCTGACGGCACGGCTCGATGTGCTCGGGCTCCCGTGGCCGGGCGCGGCCGAGTCACGGCGCGATTCAGCGGCGAACACATCAGGCGGGTGGTGGGACAGACCGATGTTGCGATCGGCCCTGCTCGGCGTTGTCGCACTCGCCGCGATCATCACGTTGAGCGGCGGCTACGGGGCGGGATGGACATGGACCGGGTTTCGCGACAACAACCAGTTGTGGGATTGGCTCAGCCTCCTGGTGTTGCCGCTGGCCTTCGCCACGATCCCGCTCTGGCTGCGGAGCCCCGAGATATTCAGCCGGAGCAAGCGGATCGCACATGCCGCGATCGCGCTCGCCTTCGCTGTGTTCGTGATCGTGGGCTACACCGCGCCCCTCGGGTGGACCGGGTTCAGCGGCAACCGGTTGTGGGACTGGCTCGTGCTACTCCTTCTGCCGGCCACCCTGGTCGTCGTGACCACATGGTCGAGCACCGGACGCACCGTCCGTCGCCGCCATGTCATTGCGCTCGGCGTGCTGGCGACCGGGTGGCTGATCACAGTGCTCGGCGGCTATGTGTGGGGCTGGAAGTGGACCGGCTATAAGGGCAACACCCTGTGGGACTGGTTGCAGCTTCTGCTGCTTCCGCTCGTCGTCCCGACGATCGTGGCCCCTGCCGCGGCGAACTTCGTGAGTCGTCCACGCACGAACCGGCGCGCGGAACCCGCGCCGGTATCGGCGCAAACGGGTTAGCGGTTCAGCGGCCGACGGCGTAGCCCTGCATGCCGCGCGGGTTCGCGGCCGCGCGCAGGTGGCCCTGGGTATCGCGGGACACCGCGCACATCCGGCCGAGCGACCACGGCCCGCTGACGACGACGTCATGCCCGCGCCGGCGTAACTCGTCAACCACATCGACGCCCAGGCGCTCCTCGACAACGAGTTGCTTCGGATACGACTCGCGCGGATAGAACGAGCTCGGGAAGTGCGTGCTGTGGAAGGCCGGTGCGTCGATCGACTCCTGCAGGTTCATCCCACCGAGCAGATGGTTGAGCAGAAACCCGAGCTGCCACTGATCCTGCTGGTCGCCGCCGGGCGTGCCGAACGCCATCGCCGGCGCACCGCCCCGCAACATGAGCGAAGGCGAGAGTGTGGTGCGCGGACGGCGACCGGGCGCGAGCGAGTTCGGCAACCCGTCCTGCAGCCACATCATCTGCAGCCGCGTACCCAGCGGGAACCCGAGCGACGGGATCACCGGCGACGAATGCAACCAGCCACCGCTCGGCGTCGCCGCGACCAGGTTGCCGAACCGATCGGCCACGCTGACATGGCAGGTGTCGCCCTTCGACTCACCGGTGCGCGACACCGTCGGCTCAGAAGTAGTGGGGTCGTACTCGGCGGAACTGTCCGCTCGTGCCGCGGCGTCGACAAGCGCATCGGGTAGTCGCGGCGTGCGGCCGGCCGGGCTGCCCGGGCGCAGGCTTCCGTCGGCGGACTCGCCGACCAACGCGCGACGCTCGTCGGCGTATGCCTTTGACAGCAGTGTCTCGAGTGGGACGTCGGGGGCGTCGCCGTACCAGGCTTCGCGGTCGGCGAAAGCAAGCTTGGCGCACTCGACCACGGTGTGGACGAAGTCGGCGGTACCGGGCTGCAGTTCGAACCCGTCGAGCAGCGCGAGCTGCTGCAACAGCACCGGGCCTTGACCCCACGGACCGGTCTTGGCGATCGTCGCGCCGCGGAAGTCGAGGGTTGCCGGCTGCTCGTAGGTCGGTTGCCACGCCGCGATGTCGTCGGCGGTGAGCACGCCGGGGTTGCGACCGCCGGACGAATCCCACAGCGGAGTCCGGACGAACGCGTCGATCTCGTCGGCCACGAAGCCGCGCTGCCATGAGGCCACCGCGTGGTCGATCTGTGCGACGCGATCCGACGACGCTGCCTCCGCCTCGTCCAGCAGCCGTTGCAACGTGCCTGCCCACAACGGGTTGCGCAGCCATTCACCGTGCCCGAGGTAGAGCTGCGCCGACGACGGCCATTCGTTGCGGAACAGGTCGCTGACCCGGTCGATCGTTGCCGCGATCTGCGGCAACACCGGAATGCCGGTCAGCGCGTAGTGGATGGGTGCCTCAAGCACCTGGCGCAGCGTGGCCGTCCCGTGATCACGAAGCAGGGTCAGCCACGCGGCCGTCGAGCCGGGCACCACGGCGGCGAGCAGGCCGGAGCCGGGGATGAGCTCCATGCCGAGATCGCGATAGTGCTCGACCGTCGCGCCGGCCGGTGCCGTCCCCTGCCCGCAAAGGACTGTCGGCGCCTGCTTCGGGCCGGCGAAGATCAGCGGCAGGTCACCGCCCGGGCCGTTGAGATGCGGCTCGGCGACCTGCAACGTGAAGCCTGCTGCGACGGCTGCGTCGAACGCGTTGCCGCCGGCCTCGAGCAGCGCCATGCCGGCCGCCGACGCGAGTCAGTGCGTCGAGGAGACCATTCCGACGCTTCCGTGCAGTTCCGGGCGAGTGGTGAACACAACCTCTGACGTTAGTCGGTGATCAGGGCGTCGAGCGTGCGCGGTCCGTGTACGCCTTCCACACGTTTCAGTCCGACGTCGCTCCTTGCGCTCGGGCCGGTGATTGAGGTGAGTGGACGAGTCGGCTGCAGCGCTCTCATCGCGTCGGCCACGTTCGCCGTGATCTGGTCGGGCCGGACGACCTATGTGCCGGCGCGACAGTTCATCGTCGACCCGGACCGTCCGGAATTCTTGCCGCCCGGCGACCTGCCGCAGCGCGTTCATTGTCGGCAGCCCATCGAGTCGCCATGCGACACGGCGGTACCGGTCCCGCCGGGCAAAACCGGCCCAGCTGCTGATCCTGCTGCCAATCGTCCGCCTGCCGCTCCGCATCGACGTAGTCATCGAGGATCTCTGGCCGGAGGTGCCCAGCGATGTCGGGCGGCGGCGCATCCGCAACGTGCTCGCACGCGTGCGCGTGACCTGTGGGGATCTCGTCGCGATCTGCTATTACGGTCGCGTCTGACGGCTAAACGCGGCGGTAGAGGAGGGCTTTCTTGACCTCGGCGATGGCCTTGGTGACCTCGATGCCCCGCGGACAGGCCTCGGTGCAGTTGAACGTCGTGCGGCACCGCCACACGCCCTCACGGTCGTTGAGGATCTCGAGTCGCTCG
>DASRSG010000229.1:0-7371 GCA_035656595.1 Jatrophihabitantaceae bacterium
GCAGCGCGTACTCGGACTCGATCAACGACATCCCACTGCTGTCGCTGGTTGGCCGGGCGGTTGCGGTGAACCCCGACTCTGCCCTGCGCGGCGAGGCGAAGCTGCACGGCTGGGAGATCCGCGACTTCCGGACCGGCCACAAGGCCGCCCGGATCGGCATCCCCACCGCGATCGGTGCCGGTGCGCTCGGCGGTGGGGTGGCCGCCGGCGTGGCGCTGTGGCGGCTGCGCCGACGGCAGGCCGAGGCGGCCGAGGCGGCCGAGCAGGCGGCGCTTGCCGCGGCGGCGCGGCACCGGCTGCACGTGCCGGTGCGGCTGGCTCGCCGCTAGCGGCTAGCGCCAGATCGACCCGCGCTGGGCCAGCAGCCGGTACAGCGTCGTCTGGATCCGGTCGCGTACCTGGTCGGTCAGCTCGAAGACCGCGCGCGGATCGTCGGCCGTGCCGGCCGCGAGCTCGTCGGTGCGCAGCGGTGCACCGAATTCGATGTACCACTTGCTGGGCAGCGGGACGAGACCGAGCGGCCCGAGCCACGGAAAGGTGGGCGTCAGCGGGAAGTACGGCAGGTTGAGCAGGCGGGCCAGGGTGCGCGCGTTGCCCAGCATCGGGTGGGTCTCTTCCGAGCCGACGATCGACACCGGCACGATGGGTACGCCCGCCGAGATTGCGCTGCGCACGAACCCGCCCCGGCCGAACCGACGCAGCCGGTAGCGGTCGCGGTACAGCTTGCCGATGCCCTTGAAGCCCTCGGGCCACACGCCAACGAGCTCGCCGGCTTTCAGCAGCCGCTCGGCGTCGTCCTGACAGGCCAGCGTCGCTCCGCCGCGGCGGGCCAGCGTGCCGACGCCCGGCACGCCGAACAGCAGGTCAGCCGCGAGCGGGCGCAGGTATCGACCGGCCGGGTGCTCGAGGCGCACCGCGACCGAGGTCATCGCCGCGTCCAGCGGCCAGAGCCCGCCGGCGTGGTTGGCCACCAGCAGCGCAGCGCCGGTGGCCGGGACGTTCTCGATCCCGTTCACCTCGACGCGGAACCACCGCTCGTACAGGGCCCGCAGGGCCGGCAGCTCGATCGTCTCGGCGAAGTCGTGGTCGAAGCCGTACTCGTCGATCTCGAAGTCGCCGTCAAGGCGACGGCGCAGGAAGGCCAGACCGTCGGCCAGTCGCTGGTCCCAGCCCGCCGGCGGCTCGCGCAGCGCTGGCTCATCCGGCTCGGCAGGTGCGCCGGTGAAAGGCAGCACGTCGGCCTTCTCATGTGCAGACGGGTGCCGCTCGGAACCCTGCTGCGCACGGGTGGGGCCGCTGCGCAGCGGGATCACCACGCCCTCGTCCCTACTCATCGGGCCGTCTCCCCGCTCCGGGGGGCGCGTCGTCGGCGCGCACGGTCGGTCGCCGCGACGATCACATCGTTGGCCAGGCAAGCGTCGCTCATCTGGTCACCACGCTCTCGGCGGTGGCGAGCGCTGCCGCGGCCAGGCGCGGCCGCGGCGTCCGCGACTCGACGTAAGACGACAGCGCGGCCGCTGTCGAGTATCGCGGCTGGTAGCCGAGCCGGGTCTTCAGCGTGGTCGTATCCACGACCCGGCCGTGGGTCAGCCAGCCGACATCGACGCCGCGCAATCGCAGCACGGCGGCAGGCACCGGCACGCGCAGCCGGCCGGCGCGGCGCAACAGCGCGGTGAGCGTGAGGACTCCGTCGCCGGCCACGTTGAAGATCCCCGGGTGATGTGCGGTAGCCGCGCGGCCGAGCACCTCGACTGCGTCGCTCTCGTGCAGCAGTTGCAGCCGCGGATCGAATCCGATCCGGACCGGCACGACCCGCGGCGTCAGGTAGCGGGTCAGTCGGCTGTCGACCGACGGTCCGATCAGCGGAGCCAGCCGCAGCACGGTGACCGCGATGTCGGGCCGGCCTCGCGCGAAGGTCCGCACAGATGTCTCCGCCTCCTCCGCTGACCGGGCCGCACCGGGCGATACCTCGGCAACCGCGGGGGTGCGCTCGGCGAAGACGGCGGGATCACGTCGGCTCGCGCCGTACACCGCGGGGCTCGAGGCCAGCACGAACCGGGTGACGGTGCGCGACCGCTCGCAGGCCCGCAGCAACGATCGCAGGCCGGCCGGGTCGCCCGCCCGGTTGGTGTGGACGACGGTCGTCACCTCGGCCTGGTCGAGGATCTTGCCGATCAACGGATGCGCGATATCGGCACGGACGTACTCCGTATGGTCGAGGGCGGTCGGCGCAGATGGTGCGGTGTCGATGCCGATGATGCGGTCGATCGACGAGTCGGCCGCCAGCGCTGCGGCGACCGAAGCACCCAGATACCGGCCGACGCCTGAGATCAGGACGACACGGCTCGCCATCGGCGGGCTCCTGGGGAGGGGGCGCTTACTTCTTGTTGCGCCGCTGGACGCGGGTCTTCTTCAGCAGCTTGCGGTGCTTCTTCTTGGCCATCCGCTTGCGCCGCTTCTTGATGACAGAACCCATGTGCCGAACCTCGATCGATTGCCCGTGGAAATGAACAGCGCGGACTCCGGCGGCGGCCGGATCGCGTGGTGCAGGCCAGCCTACCCGCCGCTGTCGGCGGGCTTGGCGGGATGGGGCTCAGCCCGCTTCGATGAAGGCGGCGCGCAGGTAGTCGTGCACGGCCTTCTCCGGTACCCGGAATGATCGGCCGACGCGCACTGCGGGCATCTCACCGCCGTGCACCATGCGATAAACGGTCATTTTGGACACGCGCATCAGCGACGCCACCTCGGCGACGGTCAGGAACCTGACCTCGGCGAGGGCGGGGTCAACCGGACCGTTCGCCTCGCTCGCTCGCTTGCTTCCAGGCATGACTCACCGACACTCTCGGCACGCGTCGGTGCGTCGGCTTCCCCACCGACGAACGGGACACGCACGTGCTGTATTGAGATTAGCGGTACTGGTGGGGCAGATGCGATAGCTGTACCCCACCTGGCCAATACCTAAGCCGCGGATCCGTCCGCTTCGCCGCATATGCCCCATTATTGCGGGCTATTCCTTCGCGCCCAACTCCGCGCTACGCACCGCGGCGGCCTCGATCGCGGCCAACAACGCAGCTCGAACCCCGTGTGCCTCGAGCTCGCGGATGGCCATAATCGTCGTCCCGCCCGGGCTGGTGACCGCCTCCCGCAGCTGCACCGGATGCTCGCCGGAGTCGCGCAGCATCTTCGCCGACCCGATCGCGGTCTGCACGATCAGTTCCGCGGCGAGCGCGCGCGGTAGCCCGAGCAGGATCCCGGCATCGATCATCGCCTCGACGAGGAAGAAGAAGTAGGCCGGACCCGATCCGGACAGCGCGGTCACTGCGTCGAGCTGCGATTCCGGGACGCGCACCACCCGCCCGACCGAAGCGAGCAGCGCCTCGGCGGTGGCCAGGTGCGCCTCGTCGGCATTGGGGCCGGCCGACACCGCGGTCATCGCCTCGTCCACCAGGGCCGGCGTGTTCGGCATGCAGCGCACGACCGGCACCCCGTGCGGCAGCGCCGAGCTGATCTTGGCGGTCGGGATGCCGGCAGCCACCGAGACGATCAGGTGGTCGGTGCCGACCACCGGCGCGAGCTCGCCGAGCAGCGTGGTGATGTCCTGCGGCTTGACGCACAGCACGAGCGTGCGAGCTGCGGACGCCGCCTCGGCGACGTCCAGTGTCTTCACGCCGTACGTGCTCGCCAGGTAACTGGCGCGCTCTGGATGCTTCTCCGAGACCACGATGTCGTTCGGGGTGCGCTCGCCCCGAAGCAATCCGGTGAGCAGCGCCTCGCCGATCTTGCCGCCGCCGAGGATCGCCAGCATGTCCGTCATCGGTCCTACCCCTTGGAGATGAGTGAGCGCGCGAAGAACATCACGTTCGCCGGTCGTTCGGCCAACCGACGCATGAGGTAGCCGTACCACTGGGCACCGTAGGGGACGTACACGCGCACCGTGTGGCCCTCGCCGACGAGGCGGCGCTGCTCGTTGGGACGGATGCCGTAGAGCATCTGCAGCTCGTACTGCTCCTTGCCGTAGAACTTCGCCCGGTCGATGCCGATCTCGATCAGCCGCGGGTCGTGCGTGGCCAGCATCGGATAGCCCGCGCCGTCCATCAGGATGTTGGTGCAACGCACGTAGGACAGGTCGACCTCGCCACCCTTCTGGTACGCGACGCTCGCCGGTTCGTTGTAGGCGCCTTTGCACAGCCGCACCCGACTGCCGGCGGTGGCGAGATCGCGGCAATCGCCCTCGGTCCGGCGCAGGTAGGCCTGCACGACGGCCGCGGTGGCGGGGAAGTCGGCCCGCAGTTCGGTGAGGATCCCTAGCGTGGAGTCGGTCGTGGTGTGGTCCTCGGCGTCGAGGGTCACCGTTGCGCCGGCGGCGTCGGCCGCGGAGGCGATCTCGCGGGCGTTCTCGAGCGCGATCTTCTCCCCGTCCGCGCCGAGTGCCTGGCCGATGGCGCTGAGCTTGACGCTGACCTCGGCGCGCGCGGTGAGCGGACCGAGCCGCTCGGTCTCGCCGGCCTGCTGCAGCGCGGTGAGCAGTTCGCGGTAGGCGGTGACGACCTCGTCGGCCTGGCGACGATCGGTGGTGTCCTCGCCGAGGTGGTCGAGGGTGACGGTCAGCCCGTCAGCCAGCAGCGGGCGGATCGCCTCGACCGCATCAGCCGTGGTGGCGCCACCCACGTAGCGGCGCACCACGTCGCGCGAGACCGGTGCGTTGGTTACCAGCCGCTCGATGCGGCGGTTGCGCGATGCGGCGAGGATGGTCGAGCGCAGCAGTGCTTCGGGCATGCGCCCAGACTACGGATGCGACAGCCAGTCCAGGCGGCGCAGGATGATGCCCTCGCGCAATGCCCACGGACACAGTTCGAGCACGTCGACATCGAGGGCATCCATCGCAGCAGCGGCAACGACCGCGCCGGCCAGGGTCTGATGCGCCCGCGCCGGGCTGACTCCGTCCAGTTCGGCCAGGTCGGCGGACTCCATTCGCGAGATGAACGCGGTGATCTGCCGGAGCCCGTTGCGGTTGAGCACCCGGAAGGTCCGCGGCCCGGCCGAGCTTGGCGCGGCGCCGGCGAGCCGCGCGAGGGTGCGGAAGGTCTTGCTCGTCGCGGCCACCCGATCGGGGGTACCGACCTCGAGCAGCTTGCGGATCGGCTTGGCCAGCTGATCGTCCAAGTACTCGCGCAACGCAGCGACGGCGTCCTTGCCCGGCGGGTCGCCGGTGAAGTGCTCGCGCGTCAGGCGCGCAGCGCCGAGCGGCAACGAGAGCGCGACGTCAGGGTTCTCGTCCCCACCGGCGGCGAGTTCGAGCGAGCCGCCCCCGATGTCGAGGCTGATCAGGTTGCCGGCGCTCCACCCGAGCCAGCGCCGCACTGCGAGAAACGTCAGGCGCGCCTCGTCCTCACCGGTGAGCACCTGCAATTCGACGCCGGTCTCGCGCTCGACTCGCCGCAGCACCTTGTCGCTGTTGCTGGCGTCGCGAACCGCTGAGGTGGCGAACGCGAGCAGCTCGTCGCACTTGAGCGTGTTCGCCTGCCTGCGGGCGTCGGCGACCACGCGGACGAGCGCGTCGGCACCCTTGTCGATGAGGTTGCCGCGCTTGTCGATGAGCTCGGCCAGACGCAGCTCACTCTTGTCCGAATGCTGCGGAGTGGGCTCCGCGCCGCGGTGCGCGTCGACAACAAGAAGATGAACGGTGTTCGACCCGACGTCGAGTACACCGAGCCGCATGGCCCGACCCTATTACGCTGCGTGCATGCCAAACGTGATCAGCGAGGTTGGACTCGATTTCCCGCGCGAGTGGTTCGAGTTTCAGGACCCGGCCGATTCGGATCATTGGATCCGCGCTGATCTCACCTGGTTGTGTTCACGGTGGACGTGCATCTTCGGCCGTGGTTGCCACGGGACGGTCACCGGTCAGGCGAGCACCGGCTGCTGCAACCACGGCGCGTACTTCTCCGATCGCGATGACGAGAAGCGCGTGCGCAAGTTCGCCGAACAGCTGACCCCGGACGACTGGCAGCTGTACGCGAAGGGGCACAAGAACGGGAAACTGCGCTTCTCGGAGAAGGTCGAGGACGACGAGGAGAAGCGCCGCAAGACCCGCCTGTTCGACGGTGCCTGCATCTTCGCCAACCGCGAGGACCACCCCGGCGGGATCGGCTGTGCCTTGCACGCATTCGCGCTGCGCAAAGGCATGAACCCGCTCGAGACCAAGCCCGAGGTGTGCTGGCAGTTGCCGGTGCGGCGCGAGCAGGATTGGGTCGATCGCGTCGACGGCACACGCATCCTGCGCTCGACGATCGAGGAGTTCGATCGCCGCGGCTGGGGCGAGGGCGGGCACGACCTGGACTGGTACTGCACATCGTCGCCCGAGGCGCACGTCGGCGGCGAGCCGATGTACGAGTCGTACCGCGCCGAGCTGATCGCCCTCATCGGCGCGCCCGCCTACGACGAGCTGGCCCGAGTCTGCGCCGATCGCCTCAAGCTCGGCCTAGTGGCCGTGCACCCCGCCACCCGGGAAGCAGAACGCCTCCACCTGTCCGCGGCTGAGTCGGCACGTCCCGACCCAGCCTGACCACTCTTGTTTTGGTATCGGGTGACCAAAATTAGGCCGGCGAAATGGTCACCCGATACCAAAACAGGTCAGACCTCGAACTTGTAGCCCAGGCCTCTTACGGTTACTAGGTACTTCGGGTTGCTGGGGTCGGGTTCGATCTTGGCGCGCAGCCGCTTGACGTGGACGTCCAGGGTCTTGGTGTCGCCGACGTAGTCAGAGCCCCACACCCGATCGATGAGCTGGCCACGAGTCAGCACTCGCCCGGAGTTGCGCAGCAACAGCTCGAGAAGGTCGAACTCCTTCAGCGGCAGGCTCACCGCATGGCCGTCGACCGAGACCACGTGCCGTTCGACGTCCATGCGCACCGGCCCGGCCTCGACCGTGCTGGTGATCAGCTCGTCCGACTCGCCACCGCGGCGCAGCACCGCACGCACCCGCGCGACCAGTTCGCGTGACGAGAACGGCTTGGTCACGTAGTCATCGGCGCCGAGCTCGAGCCCGACCACCTTGTCCACCTCGGTGTCACGGGCGGTGACCATGATGATCGGCACCCTGGAGCGGTTGCGCAGTTCGCGGCAGACCTCGGTTCCGGACAGCCCCGGCAGCATCAGATCGAGCAGCACCAGATCGGCTCCGGTGCGGTCGAACAGCTGCAGTGCGTCCGGGCCGGTTTCGGCGACCTCGACCTCGTAACCCTCGCGTCGCAACATGTACGACAGCGCGTCCGAGAACGACTCCTCGTCCTCAACTACGAGCACCCTCGTCATGCGACCTCCTCCGTCGGCCGCCTGACAAGTGCTGCACCAAATGATGACCTCGCAAGC
>DASRSG010000230.1:0-1904 GCA_035656595.1 Jatrophihabitantaceae bacterium
TGACCTCGACCGAGAACAAGGTCGCGTTCAGCCGGCAGGCCTACAACGACTCCGTCCTGACCTACAACAACCAGCGCCAGACGTTCCCGACGAGCCTGCTCGCGGGCATGTTCAACTTCGCCCCGGCTGCCCTGTGGGAGATCGCACCAGATCACCCCGAGACTCGCGAAGCGCCGAAGGTGCAGTTCTGATCGGTGGCTACCAAGCCGGCACCCGCCGCGGTGAATTTCTTCGCGCGCCAGCAATCAGCGCGTGGCACGTCAGCAAAGCTCGTCGCCTTGTTCACGCTTGCAGTCATCGCGATCATCGGCGCGGTCGACCTCGTCGTCTTCATCGTGGCCAGCCGCTCGACCGTCGGCGGCAGGATCGCGTGGATCGTCGTCGCGACCGTGGTGACGGTGCTCATCATCGTCGGCGGCACGGTGTCGAAGATGGTCACGCTGCGCGCGGGCGGCGCGGCGGTCGCGTTGTCCGTCGGTGCGGTTCCGGTCGACCCGACGACCTCTGATCCGCAGCTGCGCCGCTTCATCAACGTCGTCGAAGAGATGTCGATCGCGTCGGGCGTGCCGATGCCGCGGCTGTTCGTGCTCGAACGCGAAGAGGGCATCAACGCGTTCGCAGCGGGTTACACCGCAGCCGATGCCGCGATCACGGTGACCGGCGGAGCGTTGCACCGGCTCAACCGCGACGAGTTGCAAGGCGTGATCGGCCATGAATTCAGCCACGTCCTCAACGGCGACATGCGTATCAACGTGCGGCTGATCGGTTTGCTCGCCGGCATCCTGCTGCTCGGGCTGATCGGATTGCGCGTGCTCGCGTTCGGCGGAGGGCGCAGTCGCGACAGCAAGGGCAGCCCGATCCTCTTCATCGCAATCGCATTCCTCGTCCTGGGCTTCGTCGGGCAGTTCTTCGCACAGCTGATCCAGGCTGCGGTGTCGCGGCAGCGCGAATGGCTTGCCGACGCGTCGTCGGTGCAGTTCACCCGGCAGACCACGGGCCTCGTCGGGTCGCTGAAGAAGATCGCCGGGCTGCCGACCGGGTCAGCGTTGCAGGACACCGCCAGCGAGCGGCAGGTCAACCACATGCTGTTCGGCGAGGGCAAGCGGTCGTTCAGCGCGCTGTGGGCGACGCACCCGCCATTGCTCGAGCGCATCCAGGCCCTTGAACCCGGGTTTCGTCGCGACGAGATCAAGCAGTTGCGCGACGAGTACCGAGCCGACCCGCCGAACGGGATGGCCGAGGACGCCGCGCTCGGGCTGGTGAGCGGGCCGACGGTCGTGGCACCGAGTGTCTCGGTGTCGCCTGAGGCGGTCGCCGCGCGAGTGGGCACGTTCAGCCCGGACGATCTCGCCCGCGGCGCGGCGATCAGTGCCCAGGTTCCGGCCGCGTTGCGTCAGCTCGCCAGCCAGCCGAGCACGGCAGCCAACCTCGTCCTTGCCCTGCTGCTCGACCGCGACGATGCAGTACGCGCACGGCAAGCCGTGATGGCCGGGCCGGACGCCACCGCGCTGTATCCGCAGGTCGCGGACCTAACCGAACTGTTGCGACTGCCGCTGATCGGCATCGCGATGAGCGCGGTGGTTGCGCGCCCACCACAGCAGGCCGACCGGATCGTGGCGACGATCGACGACCTGGCGAAGGCCGACGGCACGTACTCGCTCTTCGAGTACTGCGCGAGCAGGCTGGTGAGCACTTACCTGCTAGACGCGCGCGATCCGGTACGCCGGTCACGTCCTGGCCGTGGGTCCGTGCGCCAGGTGCAGGACGCCGCGCTGACCCTGTTGGCGAGGATCGCGGCGGCGGGGAACAGCGATCCGACCGCGGCCGAGCACGCCTACGCGGCCGGAGTCGCGCGCCTCATGCCGGGATCGGCCGTCCCGCCGTTCGTGCCGCCGCCCAACGTG
>DASRSG010000231.1:0-8172 GCA_035656595.1 Jatrophihabitantaceae bacterium
GACCCGCCGAAATGTTCGGGCGCGGTGCAGCCCGTCGGCCCGTGGGCCGAGCAGGTCGCTGTGCCGTACCCGGGCCCGCCAGAGCAGGTACCGCGTGATGCCGGTGACCAGTGGTCGCGGTGCGCGCGTCACCACCGTCCAGCGCAGCCTGCGCAGCCGCGAACTCAGGCCCGGCGAGCGCAGCTGTGGCGAGCGTGCCATCGCCGCGGCCCAGGGCCGGCCCCCGACCAGGCCGGACAGCACCCGCTCGGCCCGGCGCACGAGCCGCCAGCGCGAGACCGGGTCGAGCACCACGATGTCGACGAACAGCCCGTCGTGCGCGGTGCCCGGCAAACCATGCTGTCGCGCGTACTCGTTGTCGACGTGCGTCCCGTTCACGAACACCTTTGCCGAGACGGGGACGTAGGGATCGTCGGCCGGCGTGCAGAAGGTGTAGTCGGGTCCTAGCTCAGCGCGCGCATGTGCGGCGAAGCGCTCGAAGTCGGGCCGCAGCATGCACAGGTCGACGTCGTCGTCCCATGGGATCGGTGCGCCGTGCCGCACCGCACCCAGCAGCGTGCCGCCGTCGAGCCAGTAGTCGGTCCCCAGGCAGCGACACGCTCGATCAACAGCGCGCAGCGCGGTCAAGAGGGCTTCGTGGACGCGGTCGGGCTGGCGGCCAGCGGCGTCCGCGGACACCGTCAGCCCGGGCTCGCCAGCACGCCGGGCGCTGGGCGGCGGCGGGTCGCAGCTCGCACCCACGCCTGAGCCGCGATGTCGCTCGGCCCGAGCGGCGCGATGTCCACGTGCGAGATCAGCGGATGGAACGGTCGAGTGCCGGACTCAGTCGCGTCAAACAGGTGCTCATGCATCTTCTCGCCCGGCCGTAGCCCGGTGAACACGATGTCGACGTCCTTGCCGGACATCGCGATCATCCGGGCGGCCACATCGACAATCTTGACCGGATCGCCCATGTCCAAGACCAGCGCCTCGCCGCCGCGACCGATCGCGCCGGCCTGGATGACCAGTTGGCACGCCTCCGGGATTGTCATGAAGAACCGGGTGACGTCGGGGTCGGTGATCGTGATCGGGCCGCCGGCCTCGATCTGCGCGGCGAACGCGTGCAACGCCGATCCGCGGCTGCCGAGCACATTGCCGAACCGCACCGACAGATACTGCGCACCGCCGGGCTGAGTCAGCGCGAACCACGCGGTCAACCGTTCGGCCAACTGCTTCGAGTGGCCCAGAGCGCTCGTCGGATCGACCGCCTTGTCGGTGGAGATGTTCACGAAGCGCTCGACGCCGGTCGCGGCGGCGGCTTCGAGCACGTTCAACGTGCCGTGGACATTGCTCAGCAGCGCCTCGTAGGGGTAGCGCTCGAGCAGGGTGAGGTGCTTGAGCGCGGCGGCGTGGAACACGACCTCCGGCTCGTGCTCGACGAACACCTCGGCCAGCGCGGCGCGGTCGCGGATGTCGACGAGCAGCAGGTCGGGCGATTCGAGCAGCGCGCGGCCGTAGATGGACAGCTCGACCTCGTGCAGCGCCGACTCGTCCCGGTCGAGCAGCAACAGCTGGGACGGGCCGAACCTGTGCAGTTGGCGGCACAGCTCCGAACCGATCGAGCCCCCCGCGCCGGTGACGAGCACCCGCCGGCCGGTCACGTACCGCACGATCGCCTTCACGTCGATCTCGACCGGCCGGCGCCCGATGACATCCTCGACGTCGATCTCGCGCAGCGCCGAGAGCCGGATCTGATGGCCGCGCAGCACATCCTTCAGCGGCGGGATGACCAGGCAGCCCAGCCCGGCTGCGTCCGCGGCGTCGGCGACCTGTCGCAGCAGCGCCGAGTCGGCGTCGCCGACGGCGACGACAACCTTGGTCGCACCGAGCGCACGCGCCACGCAAGCCAGGTCGGCGAACCGACCGCGCACCCGAACCCCGTGGATCTGCAGGTTGCGTTTGGCCGGGTCATCATCGAGCAGGGCGACGGGGACGAACGGCGAGCCTGGGTTGCGCAGCATTTGCTGGATCAGCCCGGCGCCGGCCTCACCCGCGCCGAAGACGACGATCCGTTCGGCGCCGTGGCGGGGGCGTCGCTCGGCCTGGATGAGCATCCGCTTGATGCCCCGGACCACGCACATCCCGAACAGTGCGAGCGGCCAGGCCAGGAACGGGACCGAACGCGGCACGCCGGCCGGCCGGATGATAGCCATCAACGCGGCGGCGATGACGGCGACCGTGGTGGCCGAGACGGCCAGGGCGCGCAGCTCGTCGAAGCTGCCGGTCTGGTAGCGCCCGCGATAGATCCGCAGGAGGGCACCGATGGTCACCTGCCCGGCGGCAAGCAGCAGCGCGAGTACCGAGATCGCGCCCCACCGGCCCCCGCCGGTGCCGAAGTTGTAGCGGCCAAGGGTGGCCAGGTCGGTGGCGACAACCCACGCCACGGCATCGGTGCAGACAGCCGAGATCGACCCGAAGCTGGACGGGCCGGCCATCATCGTCCGGGCGGTGGTCGGCACAGCATTGGAACCTATGGGACGGCGCGGCGCGCAGCAAGAAGCCGCGGTGCCTGTTCACGTTTTTCCGCACCGCCCACAAAGACTTCGCCCACCGCGTCCGGGTGAACGCGGCGGGCGAACTAACGCACCCGACGATTGTTCACGCGCGGGCCCGCACGAAGAACCCGGCGATCACGACGAACACGCCGACGATGAGGCCGAATTCACCGCTACCGACGCCGACCGAGCACTGCGGGCCGCTGCAGGTAGCGGTGGCCAACGTGTCGAAGGCGAAGGAGAACGTGCCGACCATGCCGCCGAGGAACAGGTGGAACCCGAACGCCACGATGAGCGAGCCGAGCAGTCCGATCACCAGCGTCGCACCGAAGCCACGAGTCGAACTGGCCGGTGGGTTGATCGGGTTGAAGGCGCCCATGGCCATCGACGGCTGCGCTGACGCTACCGGCTTGGCCAGCTGCACCGTCGACCCGGCCGGTGGCCGGTTCCAGATGCTCTGGTAGCTCTCGCCGACATATTTCCCGTCGACCACCGCGGGCTCGCCCGGAGCAGGCGTGGGCTCCGCCGTGCGTCCCCGCCGCCCCATCGCCTTGCGCAGCGAGAGACCGGCGAACAACAGGAAGATGACGCCCGCCGCGATGCCGACGTAGAGGCTCCAGGGGGTCAGCCCCCGCGCGCTGTTGAAGTTGGTCCCGCTGAGGTCGGCCTGGGTGAAGTCGGCACCGCCCAGCTTTGCGTTGTCGAAGATCGCGTTCTGCAGTTCGGCCTGGCTGGCGTCGACATCGCTGAGGTCGGCGCCGGTCCAGTTGGTGTTGTCGGCCTCGGCCTGGATCAACTGGGCGTGCGCGAGGTTGGCGCCGGTGAAGTCGGCACCGGTGAGCGTTGCCTGGGTCAGGTCGGCGCCGCTGAGGTTGGCGCCGGCCAGCTTCGCACCGGACAGGTCGCCCTGGCCCAGGTGCACGTTGCTGAAGTTGGCGCCGGTGGCAAGCGCGCCGGCGAGGCTGACCTGCGTCAGGTCGAGCCCGGTCAGGTCGGCGTTGCGCAGGTCGGCGCACTGCAGACCGTTCGTCTTCTGCAAGGCCCGCTCGTGCACGTGCTTGCCGGCGAGCCGGGCGCCGGTGCCCGGCTGACACGACGGGGTCGTCGCACCGGCCGGGGCCGGAACGGCGAGCGCCGCCAGCAACAACATCAAGGCCGTGAACAGCAACAGCAATGCTGCGGTCAGACCCGCACGACCAGCTCGCCGCGGGCTAGGCCAATCCTCGGTGACACTCATTTTGCTGACTCCACTCCGGTTTGAAGATCGATCAGAGGTTGACCGATTGCGCCTTGCTCGTCGGGTACTGCGCCTGCGGCGCGGCGGGGACGGCCCAGTTGATTGCGAAGCGCCGCGTTGGGTTGCCCGGGTCGACGGCGCAGTTCAATGGCATGCCGATGCGCAGTGACGTCACGATGGCGCGCGGGACGCGGTGCACCACGGTGCCCTCGATGGGCGGCGTGCCAGCAGCGAATTGCAGGTCGACGGTCATCACGTACAGCGGGTCGTCCATCGACTCCGGGGCGACGGTGTGCCCGAGCGAGCGCGGGGTGTTGCCGGTGTCGGCGAAGGACTTCAGCACGCCGGTGGCGGGCTGGCCGGTACGCAGCAGGTCGGCGGCCGATCCCTGCGGGATGTTCGCCGCGGCGCTCCGGTCGTGCAGCGCGCTCGCGAGATCGCCGGTGCTGGGCGGGGTCTGTGCCGACGCGGCCGCGGCTGCGCCCGCAGGAACGATGCCGGCGCGCCAGTCGATGAATACCCGGGTGGGGTCCTGCGCGTCGACCTTTACCGAGACTTGGGTGCCCGGGACGAGTGCGCCCATCGACGTGATCGCGACGGTTTCCTTGGTCTCGACGTCATAGGTGTCGCGGCCCGGAACCGAGACGCGCAACTGCAGCTTGCAGACGTAGTTGATCTCGTTGATGACCGTGCCGGTCGGCGACACACCCAGGATCGTGGCCTGGCCGGCCACGCCCGACGCGAGCACCTTCTTGCGCGGTCCCATGACGCCGGCTTGCTTCAGGACCACCACGGCGACACCGATCGAAAACACGATCGACGCCGCGACGATGAGCAGTGTGGTTCCCATTTCATCCTCCAGCTTTCGTTTGTCCGTCCGGGCGTTCGCCTGGACTGTTGTTGACAGAAGTTAGGGGCGGCTCGGCGCCGAGGAATCGGCAGAACTTCCCTGCAGGAAGGGGTTTGTGTTCGCTGCAGCGGGTTGCGCGGTGTGCGAAGCGGTCAATTCACCGCGACACGGACACCCGCGCTGAGCCCTACGACGGTGCCGCGCAGAGATAGGTGTTCAGGCAGGCCTCGGGACGATCAGCGCCTGCGAGGTACTCGATCGCCGGCCAGGCCGAGCCAGCCGACGAAATCGGTGGCGTGGCCGGTCCGGTCGGTGAGCCGGCCGGCGATCGGATCGCCGTCGAGCAGTTCCATCTCCAAGGTCGCCGATCGGCGTAGCTGCGATGTTGTGTGTCAGGACCGTCCCCCTGATGTTTTGGTATCGGGTGACCAAAATTTCATGATCATTTTGGTCACCCGATACCAAATCAGGGGACGGGACGGTCAGGCGGCGAGCGCAGCGGCGAGCGCGTCAGTGCACTAGCGCACCGGTGCGTACCGGAGGTCGACGATCGCGCTCGCGATGATGGTGCGCACATCGACGAGCCAGCGGCACGCTCGTCGTGCCGGCCGGGCTGTGCGACCGAGCAACAGTTGGCGTGCCGAGCGGCACGGTGGACGGGCTGCGGGTCTGCAGGTGCGTCGCGGAGGCATGCTCGGTGGCTGACCCGTGCCCGCAGCCCGCACTGACCAGCGCGATAGCCAGCGCCAACCCGGGGAACGCGGAGGAAAGGTTGCGCACGCGTCAAAGCTTTTGCAGCGGTGCGTAGCGCAGCATCAGCCACTTCAGCCCGGACGAGCCGAAGTCGACCTGGGCTTGCGAGCCGTCGCCCGAGCCGCGCGTGGCAACGACCGTGCCCAACCCCCAGGAATCGTGCGTGACGCGGTCGCCGATGTCGAGCGAGGGGACGGCGCGATTGCCTACGCCGCCGCGCATGCCGCCGCTCGCCATGCGTGACGCCGCGAGCGACGACTGCGCCGACGGCCGCGACGCCGCGCGGTAGCCGTGATCGCCATAGCGCGAGGGTGCATCGTCACCGTAGGACGGCACGAACGGGGTACGTCCGACCTCGCCCGTCCACTCGGCCAGTTCGGCCGGCACCTCGTCGAGGAACCGCGATGGCGGATTCCACGACGGCGCTCCCCAGGCCGAACGCGACAGTGCGCGCGACAGATACAGCCGCTCGCGCGCCCGGGTGATGCCCACGTAGGCGAGGCGGCGCTCTTCAGCCATCTCGGCCGGATCGCCGAGCGAGCGCATGTGCGGGAAGACGCCGTCTTCGAGGCCGGTCAGGAAGACCACCGGGAACTCGAGACCCTTCGCGGTGTGCAGTGTCATCAGTGTGACGACACCGCCCGATGCATCAGGCACGGTGTCAGCGTCGGCGACCAGCGAGACCTGCTCGAGGAACGCGTCGAGCGAGGTCGCTTCGTCGGTGCCCGCACGCTGTTCTTCGAACTCGCGCGCCACCGACACGAGCTCGCGCAGGTTGTCGACGCGACCTTCGTCCTGCGGATCTTTGCTCGCCTCGAGTTCGCGCAGGTAGCCGGTCTGGTCGAGCACCGCTTCGAGGATCGACGACGGGGTGCCATCGGGCGAGGCGAGCACCGCGCGCAGCGACAGCAGCAGGTCGGTGAAGTCGCGGATCGCGTTGAGCGAGCGTGGCGCGAGCCCGAACGAGAGGTCAGCGACCTCGAGCGCGGCGCCGAACGAGAGCCGCTCGCGATCGGCGAAGGCCTCAACGGCACTCTCGGCGCGGTCGCCGATGCCACGCCGCGGCGTGTTCAGGATGCGCCGCAGTGACACCACGTCGTCGGGGTTGGCGATCACGCGCAGGTAGGCAAGGGCATCGCGGATCTCGCGCCGCTCGTAGAAACGCACGCCGCCGACGACCTTGTAGGGCAGCCCGACCCGGATGAAGACTTCCTCGAACACGCGCGATTGCGCGTTGGTGCGGTAGAAGATCGCGACGTCGGAGGCTTTGACACCGTCGTTGTCGGACAGGTCGTCGATGCGCTGCGCGACCCAAGCAGCTTCGTCGTGTTCGTTCTCGGCGACGTAGCCCTGGATTCTGGCGCCGCTGCCCGCCTCAGACCACAGGCTCTTCGGCTTGCGATCGGGATTGCGCGCAATCACCGCGTTCGCGGCCGACAGGATCGTCTGCGTGGATCGGTAGTTCTGTTCGAGCAGGATCGTGGTCGCGTCGGGGTAGTCGCGCTCGAACTCGAGGATGTTGCGGATCGTCGCGCCGCGGAAGGCGTAGATCGACTGATCGGCATCGCCCACGACGGCGAGTTCGGCCGGCGGTCGCGGTCCGGACGACTGGGTCAGCTCGCGGACGAGGACGTACTGCGCGTGGTTGGTGTCCTGGTACTCGTCGACCAGCACGTGCCGAAACCGCCGGCGGTAGTGCTCTGCGACGTCTGGATAATTCTGCAGCAGCCCGACCGTGGACATGATGAGGTCGTCGAAGTCGAGCGCATGCGCCTCGGTGAGGCGGCGCTGGTAACGCGCGTAGGCCTCGGCAAGCACCTTCTCGTGGGCGTTGCTCACCTTGTCCGCCCAAGTCTCCGCCGTGACCAGTTCGTTCTTCAGGTTGCTGATCTGGGCCGAGAGCGATCGCGCCGGGTAGCGCTTCGGGTCGAGATCGAGCTCGCGCCCAACCATGGTCATCAGCCGCTTGGAGTCGTCGGCGTCATAGATAGAGAAGGACGATTTGAGGCCGAGCGACTTGCCGTCGCGGCGCAGGATGCGCACGCACATCGAGTGGAACGTCGACACCCACATCGACCGGGCCCGTGGGCCGACCAGCGCGGCGACGCGCTCCTTCATCTCGCCGGCCGCCTTGTTGGTGAAGGTGATGGCGAGGATCTCGCCGGGCTGCGCGTCGCGTTCGGCGATCAGGTAGGCGACCCGGTTGGTCAGCACCCGAGTCTTGCCCGACCCGGCCCCGGCCACGATGAGCAGTGGGCCGCCGTGGTGCACGACCGCGGCCCGCTGCCGCGGATTGAGCCCGTCGAGCAGCGTCGCCGGGTCGACGGCCAGGCGGGGCCGCGGCCGTTCTGACGTTGGGTCGGGCGGCAGCCCGAAATCAGGCTCGGTGGGCGGCAGGTCGAAGAAGCTGTCGAGGTCGTGGGTCATGTCCGAACCAGCCTACGTCCGGGCACCGTCAGAACCCGCCCGGCGCGATCCACGCGTTTTGTGCCGGTTTTGCACATCTGCCTCATGGGTAACTGGGACAGGACGGGGACCCGACAAGAGGGGCGCACTATGACGGCCGTAGAGGCACACAAGCAGCCTTCCGGAGCGGAGACCACCAATCTGCGTCGCGACATCGGACTGATCGGCCTGTTGTTCGCGAGCGTGGGTTCGATCATCGGGTCGGGCTGGCTCTTCGGCGCGCTCAACGCCTCGGTGATCGCCGGCCCAGCCGCGATCTTCTCGTGGGCGATCGGCGGCGCCATGATCTTGCTCATCGGGCTGTCCTACGCCGAACTCGGCACGATGTTCCC
>DASRSG010000232.1:0-4914 GCA_035656595.1 Jatrophihabitantaceae bacterium
GCTACCCGCTCGCGGACTTCGACGAGCACCTCGCCACCGCCGGACTGGTGCGCGAGCAGCGCTTCGGCACCTGGGACCTGCGGCCGTGGACGGACGCTGCGGACTTCGCCGTCACGCTGGCCCGCAAGCCCTGAGCCGAGCGAGAGCCCTCGGCTACCCGCCGATGCGCAACGCCAGCGCGCGCGGCCCGCGGATCTGACCGGTAGACCACGTCACCGCGGCGGGATCCGCGAGGGTGAACTCCGGGATCCGTGCCAACCAGGCCTCGAGCGCGACCCGCAGTTCCATCCGGGCCAGGTGCGACCCGACGCAACGATGGATGCCGAGGCCGAACGCCGCGTGCCGGTTGACCTGGCGATCGATGACCACGTCGCCGGCCCGTTCGAACTGCTCGGGATCACGGTTCGCCGCCGGGAACGACAGCAGGATCCAGTCATCGGCCCGCATCTGCGCGCCGTGCCAGTCCATGTCGTCCTTCACCAGCCGAGCCATCGTGACCGGCGCGTAAGCGCGCAGGAACTCCTCCATCGCGGTGGGCAGCAGCGCCGGGTCTGCCACCAGCCGCCGGCGGTCGTCCGGGTTGCCGGCCAGGTGCCACAGCGCGGCGCCGATGGCGCTCCAGGTGGTGTCGATGCCGGCGATGAGCAGCAGCGCCATCATCCCCACGACGTGCGTCGGGTCGAGCTTGTGGCCGTAGAGCTCGGCATTGACCAGGTAGTCGGTCAGGTCGTCGCGCGGACGGGCGAGGTGGTCGCGGATCTGCACGAAGAGGTAGTCGAACAGCTGCGCACTGCGCTCGAGGCGTTCGTCCACCGGCAGGTTGACACCTTCGAGGGTGTTCTCGACGAAGCGCGCGAACTGCGGTGCGTCCTCCTGCGGGAAGCCGAGCAGGTCCGCCATCACCCGCATCGGGATGTGCTGCGCGTATTCGGCGGCCGCGTCGACCACGTCCCGCCCGGCGAACCCGTCGAGCAGGCTGTCGCAGAATGCGCGCGTCGCCTGTTCCTGGGTGCCCACGGCTGCGCGGGTGAACGCCGGCAGGAGCAGCTTGCGGGCGTCGTGGTGGAACGGCGGGTCGGACGAGATCGGCGGTGTGCCGCCGACCGGCGCGATGTCGTGCGGCGGGCGGAAGTTGCTCATGACGATCGCCCGCGACGAGAAGTGCTCGGTGTCGTAGGCGATCGCGGCGACGTGCTCGTACCGCGTCGGCAGCCAGGCCCCGCCGAACCGGTCGGTGTGCGCGATAGGACAGCGCCCGCGCAGGTCGTCCCAGATCGCCGGCGCGTCAGCGGCCCAGTGCGGATCCAGATGCGAGAAGTCGGTGGTCCAGTCCGACACCGGGCCGGCCATGACGTCGTTGCGGTAGCCGAGCTCCGGGTCGCCACGAAGCTCGCGGTATTCCTGCGCGAAGCGCTCGTCGGCGCTCATCGATCAGCCTTCCTCGACGATCGCGATCGCGGCCTCGGGGCAATTGGCGCAGGCGAGCCGCGCCGCGTCTTCGCGATCTGCCGGCACGTCGCCGCCGGCCGTCACCTCGGTCAACGTCGAATACCCGTCCTCGTCCTCGCCGAACAGGTCCGGGGCCAGGTCGTAGCAACGGCCGTGGCCCTGGCACCGATCCGAGTCGATCTGCACCTTCATCGGTTTCATTCAAGCGCCTTCGTAGCGATAGCGCGACGCATTCCCGTGGCGGCCGCGTCGCTAGCGCGGGTGTGGCTGCGGCCCGCAGTCTGCGTCCATAGGCTCGATGTAACCACCGGCTTGCGACCGAGATTCTGCTGCGACGCAGACCTGCTCGTGCGCGCGCACGAAAACGTCAGTCGGTCGACCAGTCGCGGAATACGACACAGGCGCCGCTCGAGTCACGCACCGCGAACTCGCGCGCCCCCCACTCGCGCCGTTTGATCTGCTTCCCGTTCGGGTGCAACAGGTCGGGCCGGCGCCCGGCGATGTCCGCGTAGACCGAGTCGATCGAGTCGGTCTCGACGGCCAGCTCGGGCCGGTCCTTCGCCGCGAACTCGGCGTCCTCGACGAGATACAGCTTGGCGCGGTCCCGGCTCAGCACGACCAGGTCGTCGTCGCGGTGCAGCACCTCCATCCCGATGCCGTCCGCGAACAGGTCGAGGCCGACGCTCACGTCGGCGTAGAACACCTTCGGAATGAGTGCGGTGAGCATGGGACCGAGTCTGCCGCGCTTCGTGCCTGCGGCGGCTAGTTGGGCATGTCGGCAAAACGGCTGTAGCGGCCCTGGAAGGCGACCGCGACCGTTGCCGTCGGACCGTTGCGGTGCTTGGCAATGATCAGGTCGGCTTCGCCGGCGCGCTCGGTCTCCGGCTCGTAGAGATCGGGGCGGTGGACCAATAGGACAAGGTCTGAGTCCTGTTCAATGGAGCCCGATTCGCGTAAATCGGACAACATGGGTTTTTTGTCCGACCGCTGCTCCGGGCTGCGGTTGAGCTGCGACAGCGCGACGACCGGGACCTCGAGTTCCTTGGCGAGCAGCTTCATCGCGCGACTGAACTCGGACACCTCCTGCTGGCGGGACTCGACCCGCTTGCCGCTCGTCATCAACTGCAGGTAGTCGATGACGATCAGCTGCAGGTCGTGCCGCTGCCGCAGCCGGCGCGCCTTCGCGCGGATCTCCATCATCGTCAGGTTCGGCGAGTCGTCGATGAACAGCGGCGCCTCGGCAAGTTCGGACGAACGCAACGCCAGCCGTCGCCAGTCCTGGTCGCTCATGTGCCCCGAGCGCATGTTCTGCAACGCGACCCCGGCCTCGGCCGAAAACAGCCGCATCATGATCTCGAGCTTGCCCATCTCCAGGCTGAACACGGCCGTGGGCTTGCGGTTCTTCACCGCGGCGGAGCGTGCGATGTCGAGCGCAAGCGTCGAGTTGTGCGTCGGGATCATCGTGCGGCCGGCGAGATACATGTGGTCGTCGTTGGCAACCTGGACACACCGCACCGGCACCGACCCGATTGGTCGGACGCCTGTGATGTACCGCGAGGTCGCGCCAGGGCGCGTCGACGCGACCTGTCGTTCCGACTTCCGAGACAGAGCGAACACCGGATCGCCCGGCGTGAAGGCCACCGTGTAGCAGGTAGACGTATCCGCCCGCCGACCGCGAACATCGTTCATGCGCAACGTTGCTCGGTAGCCGAGGCTGAGCACGAGTTCACGCACATCTTTTGCCAGTCGCTCACTTACCACGGAGAACTCGACACAGCCTGTCTTCGTTGCGTAACCGTCAGTGTCGAGGAGGCCGCTAAGTAGGGCTCGCCGTTGTGCTTCACTCGCGCGCAGGTATGAGGCTGGAATGTGCTTGTTGCCCAAGACACCTAATGTGCGCAACCGGGCCTGAACTGTCCCGGAGCGCGCGTGACACGAGCGACACCGTCGCCAGCCGAACGTGCGGACACCGCAATCGGGACATCGAGGCGGTTCCACGGGTCGCGAGCGGTGCTCGACGCGTCCACCACATGAGCGACCGCAGGTACGAACCTGCGGCAACGCCGACGTGAACGGCGCACCGCACACCTCGCACGACCGAACAGGCCTCCCCGCCACTGGGAACGAGAGCGTGTACCGCAGCCTGGCGCTCGTCGGCGTGACAAGAATTCCGTCGACTCGGATGCGATCAAGAATCTCATCGTCAGCGCACGTGAGAGCGGCCGAGTCAGACGTACCGTCACCCAACCAAGCCCCAAGAAGGTACGGCGGCAGGGGTAGGTCGACCTCCGGCAATTGCAGCGGCGCGGCGCACTCGACGGAGTGATTGGCGCGCGCGTCCGCCGTCTGACAGCGCAACGAAGCCGCGATCTCAGCGGTTGTCACGATTGCCGGGCCGACCGGTTCGGACCGACTCAGCGGAGCAGCGACGCGCTCGGCAACCGCCGCGCTCAGTGCACGGCGCGAGTAAACCGGTGCCGACCACGTATACGCGCGCCGCGGACCTGCGGCGGGCCGGGGTGAACGGCCGACCGGGCCGAGGTCCCAGGCAACGCGCTGCACCGTGTGGCGGAAATCTGCGCCGATCTCCGCGATGAACTCGCGGATGCTGATCTCACCCTCCGGCTGTGCTGCGAACCGTCGCGCGATCGACGACGCGCGGTCTCGGCAATCGGCGTCAAACGTCCATCGCACGGGGTGTGACGCTGGCGCGCGCCGCGCAGCGCGTGTAATCGTGCGCCACTGGTGTTCGGCATCGGCGGTGATCACCGATCCGTCGGAGAACTCGACATCGAAGCAGGGCCTGCCGCGCATGACGTCTGTCGCCGCAACAACGCGGGTCGGCACACCGTCGGCACCGAGAAGCAGGTCTCCGATCTCAACCTCGCCCATCGTCGTCCACCCGATCGGCGTCGGCAGCGGTGTGTCGAGCGCCAGAGCCTTGCCAGAGCCAGGCCTCCCGGCGACGGTGATCATCTGGCCGGGGTGCAGGCCGTTGGTGATCTCGTCAAGCTGTTGGAAGCCGGTGGGGATGCCGGTGCCGATGCCGCCGGTGGTGGAGATCTTCTCGATCTCGTCGAGGGTGGACTGCAGCAGCGACTCGATGTGGACGTAGTCCTCGGACGTGCGCCGCTCGGTGACCTCGTAGACCTCCTGCTGGGCGCGGTCGACCACGTCGTCGACCGAGCCGACGACCTCGGCCGAGTCGGACGCGGTCTCGTAGCCCATCTGCACGATGCGCGTGCCGGCGGTGACGAGCCGGCGCAGGATGGCCCGCTCGGCGACGATCGCGGCGTAGTAGCCGGCGTTTGCGGCGGTGGGGACGAGCGAGATGAGGGTGTGCAGGTACGGCGCCCCGCCGGCGCGCAGCAACTGCCCGTTGCGGGTGAGCCCGGCCGAGACGGTGACCGCGTCGGCCGGCTCACCGCGGGCGTAGAGGTCGAGGATCGCGTCGTAGATGGTCTG
>DASRSG010000233.1:0-8583 GCA_035656595.1 Jatrophihabitantaceae bacterium
ATGGACACCGACGAGCCGATCTCGATGCGCAAACCTGCCGAGCGTCCCCTCGCCCGCGGCGAGGAAGCGCCGTTCGACGACGACGCGACCTGACCGACCGCTATCTGCGCGCCGCCGGCGCGAGGCCGAGCGAGCGCCCGACCAGGCTGGCCTGTCGCTTCGCCAGCTGGTCCGCGACGGCGGTAAGTGCCTGCGCCGCGCCGGACTCGGGCGCGCTGAGCACGATCGGCGTGCCGTCGTCGCCGCCGGCGCGCACGTCCTGGTCGATCGGGATCTGGCCCAGCAGCGGCACCGTCGTCCCCGTCGCGATCGACAGCG
Source organism: Jatrophihabitantaceae bacterium (assembly GCA_035656595.1). Lineage (GTDB taxonomy): Bacteria > Actinomycetota > Actinomycetes > Mycobacteriales > Jatrophihabitantaceae > RYN-133. The sequence goes on from DASRSG010000233.1 coordinate 319, forward strand.
AATCGGCGACGGCCTGCCCGCCGCCGGAACCGAACAGTTCCATCCGCGAGCCGTCGGGCAGCTCCAGCCAGCTCATGTTCTCCACGACGCCGACGATCTGCTGGTGGGTCTGCAGCGCGATCGACCCAGCCCGCTCGGCGACTTCGCGGGCCGCGAGCTGCGGCGTGGTCACCACCAGCAGCTCGGCGGACGGGACGAGCTGAGCGACCGAGATCGCTATGTCGCCGGTGCCCGGCGGCAGGTCCATCAGCAACACGTCGAGGTCGCCCCAGAACACGTCGGCCAGGAACTGCTGCAGCGCGCGGTGCAGCATCGGCCCGCGCCACACCACGGCGGTGTTGCCGGGGGTGAACATGCCGATTGAGATGACCTTCACGTCGTGGGCCACCGGCGGCATGATCATCTGCTCGACCTGGGTCGGCTTGCCGGTGACGCCGAGCATGCGCGGCACGGAGAAGCCGTAGATGTCGGCGTCCAACACGCCGACTGCCAGGCCCCGCTTGGCGAGGGACGCGGCCACGTTCACCGTCACCGACGACTTGCCGACGCCGCCCTTGCCGGAGGCCACCGCGTAGACGCGGGTGCGCGAACCGGGCTGGGCGAACGGGATCTCGTTGGCGGGGGCGTCGCCGCGCAGGTTCTGCCGCAGCTCGGTGCGCTGCGCGTCGGACATCACGCCGAGCTCGACGTCGACGCCGGTGACGCCCTCGACGCGAGAAACCGCGGCGGTGACCCGCTGGGTGAGCTCGGCTTTCATCGGGCACCCGGCCACCGTCAGCAGGACGCGCACGCTCACCCGTCCACCCGGCTGGATCGCCACCGATTCGACCATCTTCAGCTCGGTGATCGGTTTGCGGATCTCGGGATCGTCGACCGTTGCGAGGGCGGCGCGGATCGAATTTTCCGACGGATCTGTCACGACCGCGATGGTACGTGCCGCCCGAGGCAATACGATCGGACGCCATGACCGGAGTGACCCCCGCCGCGCCGGCGCCGGACCCAGCCGACTGGCGGGTCGCGGCCTGGCGCAGTTTTCTGCGGGCGCACGCGACGGTCATCCGCGACCTGGAACGCGACCTCGACAACGATGCCGCCATGCCGCTGGCCTGGTACGACGTGCTGCTCACTCTCGCGCAGGCACCGGAGCGGAAGCTGCGGATGGCACAGCTCGCCGATCGGGTGCTGCTGTCGCGGTCGGGGCTGACGCGGCTGGTCGACCGGCTCGAGCGGGAGGAGCTCGTGCGCCGGGAACGGTCCTCCGACGACGCCCGGGGCACCTACACCGTGCTGACATCGGCCGGGCTGCGCCGGCTGAAGGCCGCCGTCCCGGCCCACCTGGCGAGCGTGCAGCGGCACTGGCTCGCGCATTTCGACGATGCCGAGCTGCGCACGCTCGCGCAGCTGATGGCCCGCATCGACGCCGACGGGTGAGCGCACCTGCTGCTGCCCGGCGTGGCGTCGTCCGCAACTGCATCGGGGTCGGTGTCGCGGTCGGCACCTACGGCTTCGCGTTCGGCGCGGCCTCGGTGTCGGCGGGGCTGTCGGTGCTGCAGACCTGCCTGCTCTCGCTGCTCGCGTTCACCGGCGGCACCCAGTTCGCGGTGGTCGGCGTGGTTGCCGGCGGAGGCACGCTGGCCGCCGCGTTGGGCAGCGGGCTGCTGCTCGGCAGCCGCAACGCGCTGTACGCGATGCGGCTTGCGCCGCTGCTACGGGTGCGGGGTCCGCGCCGGCTGCTTGCCGCGCTGGGCACCATCGACGAGTCGACCGCGATGGCCGTCGGGCAGAAGGAGGAGCCGCTCGCACGGCTGGCGTTCTGGTGGACATTTGCCTCGGTCTTCCTTATGTGGAACCTGTCGACGCTGCTGGGGGCGGCCGGGGCCACCGCGATCGGCGATCCGCAGAAGTTCGGGCTGGACGCGGTGATCCCCGCGGCATTCCTCGCGCTGCTGGCGCCGCGGCTGCGCGACGGACGGATCGAGCGGCGGGTCGCCCTCGGCGGTGCGGTGATCGCATTCGTGCTCATCCCGATCACCCCGGCCGGGGTGCCGGTGCTGGCCGCCACGGCAGCGCTGCTGCTCGCCGCACGGATGCGGCCGTCGTGAACCTCTGGTACTTGGTGATCGGCACTGTCGTGGGCTGCTATCTGCTCAAGCTGGCCGGCTACCTGGTGCCGCCTCGCGTGCTGGAGCACGGCCCGACCCGCCGCGCGGTCGAACTGCTACCAGTGGCCCTGCTGGCCGCGCTGGTGGTCGTCGAGGCGGTGTCCAAGGGCAGCGCGTACGAGTTCGACTGGCCGCGGCTGGCCGGGTTCGCCGTCGGGGCGGTCGCGGTGTGGCGCCGCGCCCCGTTCCTGGTGATCGTCCTCGCCGCCGCCGTCGTGGCCGCCCTGCTCCGGCTCGCCTAGCGCCGCCCGTCCCGTCCCACCGGTCCCACCCGTCCCGTCTCCCTCGCTGTTTTGGTATCGGGTGACCAAAATCTGACCCTAAATCTGGTCACCCGATACCAAAAGACGGATGCCGCGACGCGCGCGCGAGGTGGTCAACCGGTCGATCTACCGGCAGACTCGCGAGCGGTCCAGTACGAGGGGAGATCGCCGGTGGGTGTTCGACTACGCCTTGCGCTGGCAAGCGCGCTCATGCTCTTCGCCGAGCTGAGCCTGATCCGCTGGCTGGGCGCCAATCTGGTGCATCTGGCCTACTTCTCGAACTTCGTGCTGCTCGGCTCGTTCCTCGGCGTCGGGCTCGGTTTCCTGCGGGCCGCGCGCGACAACGCGCCCGCGCGCCCGCAGCCGTACTACGCCTTGGTCGTGCTGCTCGGCCTGATCGGCTTCGTGAGCGCGTATCCGGTCACCGTCGACCGGGCGAGCACCCAGGTGGTGTTCTTCACCAACATCAGCACGTCCGGTCCGCCGATCTGGCTCGTGCTGCCGGCGGTCTTCCTCGCGGTGGCCGCAGTCACCGCCGGACCCGCCGAGATCGTCGGCGCCTGCTTCCGCGACCTGCCGCGGCTGCAGGCCTACCGCTTCGACCTGATCGGCAGCCTGTGCGGCATCGTGTGCTTCACCATCCTGTCGATCTTCGACTCGCCCCCGCTGGTCTGGTTCGCAATCGTCGCCGCGCTGTTCGTCGTACTGCTGGGACGAACCGGGGCCGGGGTGAGCGTCACCCTGCTGGTGGCCCTTGCGCTGATGTTCGTCTACCCGCTGCGCCACGACACCGGCGTTTTCTGGTCGCCGTACTACAAGGTCGCCACCCAGGCCGTCGACGACGGCCGCGGCGGCACCGCCTGGTCGGTCTCGGTCAACGGCATCCCGCATCAACGGCTCACGTCGGCGGCCACCCGCGAGGCCGAGGAGCCCTACTACCTGCAGCCGTACCGGGCCACGCCACACAGCCCGAAGCGGGTGCTGATCATCGGCGCGGGTACCGGCACCGATGTCGCGATCGCGTTGAAGCAGGGCGCTGAGCATGTCGACGCGGTCGAGATCGACCCGACGTTGCAGCGATTCGGCGCGCAGCACGACCCTGACCACGCCTACCAGGACCCGCGCGTCAGCGTGCACATCGACGACGGCCGCGCGTTCCTGCAACGCACCTCGCAGAAGTACGACCTGATCCTCTTCGCGCTGCCCGACTCGTTGACGCTGGTGTCCGGCGCGAGTTCGCTGCGTCTTGAGAGCTATCTCTTCACGCTGCAGGCCGCCCAGACCGCGCGTGATCATCTTGCGCCTGATGGCGCGTTCGCGATGTACAACTTCTACCGTGAGCAGTGGATCGTCGACCGGCTCGCCGGCACACTGGACGACGCGTTCGGTCACGCGCCGTGCGTGTACGCGGTGCCCCAAGTGACCGCGCTGGCCGTCCTCACGGTGGGACGGACAGCGGCCGACCAATCGTGTGGCAGCACGTTATGGAAGCGGCCTGCGGACACGCCCGCGCCGGCGACGGACGACCAGCCCTTCGTCTATCTGCGCAATCCGGGTATCCCTGGTCTGTACCGCGTCACGTTGCTGATGATCATCCTGGTCAGCGTGGTCTCGGTGGGCTTCGTCCTCGCCCTCAACGCCCTGCAGGCCGGACCCGGTGCGGCTCGCCGGCTGCGCAGCCAGGGCAAGTCGATGTGGAGCTACCGCGACCTGTTCCTGCTCGGCGTCGGTTTCCTGTTGCTCGAGACGAAGAGCGTGACCGGGTTCGCGTTGCTCTTCGGCACGACCTGGCTGGTCAACGCGTTCGTATTCGCCGGCGTGCTCATCGCAGTGCTCGCCGCGGTCGAACTGACCGCGCGAATACCGACGCCACCGGTGCCGATCATGTACGGAGTACTGCTCGGCGGGTTGGCGCTGTCGTGGGCCGTGCCGACGAGTTGGCTGCTCGGCCTGACCGTGTGGATACGCCTGCTCGTCGCGGTCGTGCTCGCGGTGCTGCCGATCTTCGCCGCGAACGTGATCTTCGCCAAGCGTTTCGCCGCGACTGCCGACGCGCCGCTCGCGTTCGGCACGAACCTGCTCGGCGCGATTCTCGGCGGCTGCTTGGAATACCTGTCCCTCGAGTTCGGCTACCGCGCGCTGTTGATCGTGGCGGCGGTGATCTACGTGCTCGCGTTCGTCATCCGGCCCCGCGACAAGGCGTCGGACGAGCCGGCTCAGTCGTCCGAACTCGGCGAGCGTTCCCTGGTCTGATCGAACCGCGACAGCTCGGAGCGCAGGAAGTCGCGCGTCGCGACCTCGCCCAACGCCATCCGGATCGAGGCCAGCTCGCGAGCGAGGTACTCGAGGTCTGCCTTGGCCTGACGCGCCTCGTCACGGTCGGCCTCGAGGTTGACGCGGTCGCGGTCGTCCTGCCGGTTCTGCGCGAGCAGGATCAGCGGGGCGGCGTAAGCGGCCTGCAGCGACAGGATCAGGGTCAGGAACGTGAACGTGTACGGGTCGAAGCGCCAGCTCTTCGGCGTCGCGGTGTTGTAGACGATCCACATGATGATCAACACCGACTGGTAAACGAGGTACCGGCCGGTGCCGAGGAAGCGCGCGATCCGCTCGGTCAGGCGGCCGAATTCGTCGGCGTCGAAGCGCAGGCGGGGGCCGCGCTCGACCTTGGGCTGGTCGAGTCGAGCGCGCCGCTCAGCCATTCACGGCCGACCGGTCAGCATCACGCCATCCTTCGGGCAGCAGGTGGTCGAGCACGTCGTCGACCGACACCGCCCCGAGCAGGCGGTCGTGATCATCGACCACCGGGGCGGCGACCAGGTTGTAGGTCGCGAGGTGCCGGGTGACGTCCTCGAGCTGGGTGTCGGCGCGCAGGGTGCCGGTGTCTTTCTCGCAGACGCCGCTGACCAACGCGGACGGCGGCTCGCGCAGCAGCCGTTGCAGGTGCGCGGTGCCGAGGAACTTGCCGGTGGGCGTCGCCTGCGGCGGGCGAACGACGAACACCTGCGCCGCGATCGCGGGGGACAGTTCCGGGTTGCGTACGAGCGCGAGCGCTTCAGCAACGGTGGCATCGGGCAGCAAGATCACCGGTTCGGAGGTCATCATGCCGCCGGCGGTGTAGTCGGCGTAGGTCATCAGCCGGCGCACGGGTTCGGCGTCCTCGGGTTCCATCAGCTCGAGCAGCCGTTGCTGGTCGGCGGTGGGCAGGTCACCGAGCAGGTCAGCCGCGTCGTCGTCGTCCATTGCCTCGAGGACGTCGGCGGCGCGCTCGTCCTCGAGCGAGCTGAGCAGTTCGACCTGGTCGTCCTCTTCCATCTCCTGCAGGACGTCGGCAAGCCGTTCGTCGTCGAGCGCGCGCACGACCTCGATCCGGCGCTTGTCCGGCATGTCCTGCAGCGCATGGGCGACGTCGGCGGCCCGCATGTCGGAGAAAGTGGAGAGCAACGCATCGGTGCCCTGGTTCGTCTCGGGCAGCGCCAGCCCGTCCACCTCGTTCCACTCGACCTGCGAGAGCTGACCGCGCCGGCGGGTCAACCGCGGCGCGGTGGTCCGCACAGCCAGGCGCGAGATCACCCAGTCGCGAGCCCGGTTCTGCTCGATCGCGACATCGACGATGGTGAGGCGGGCACCGCTGTCGCGCAGCGTGACGCTGCGATCGAGCAGCTCGGCCAGCACCAGCGTTTCGCTCGGCCGGCGCTCGAAGCGCTTCATGTTCACGGTGCCCGACGACAGCACCACCTGGTCGGGCTCGATGCGGGTGACCCGGCCCATCGGCACGAAGATCCGGTGCCGCTGCTGCAGCTCGACGACGACGCCGAGCACGCGCGGTGGCTGCCGGTCGACCCGCAATGCCGTCACCGCATCGCGAATGCGGCCGATCTGATCGCCGCTGGGGTCGAAGACGCCGATTCCGGACAGGCGCGCGACGAACACGCGCGTCGCCGTGCTCACCGCGACATCCTTGGCGGGCTCCCGTTCAACGTCACGTCAGCAGGTTAGCCCGGCACGTGTTAGCCAGTCGGGACGCCGACAGCGTGCACCGCGCAGTGGGTGGTCGTGCTGCCCGCCAGGAAGACTTCCACGCTGGCCACCGCGCCGCCGACGGTAATCACCAGGTGCGCGCTGACCTGTCCGGTCGTCGACGTGTTGATCTGAAAACTGTCGGTGCCACTCTGGTCGACGTCGTTGCGCACGTAGGTGCCGCTGTCGAGCGACTGCACCAAGGCCGAGGACAACGTGAGCGAGTTCACGCCCGTCGTCTCGTACGAGCCACTGACGCTGAAGTCGCTGCCCGAGATCTCGAAAGTGGCCGGGCTGCCTGAGCCGCCGGCGATGCCGCACGCCGCGGTCATTTGCACTCCTACGCCGGAGAGCGTCGCGGTGTCCTCACCGGCGTTCTCGGCATCGACCGAGACGGCACCGGGGCCTTGGGCCCCGGACGGTCCGCTGGGCCCGGACGGTCCGCTCGGCCCGGGCGAACCTTGGGCACCGGGCGAACCTTGGGCACCTGGCGAACCTTGGGCACCTGGCGCACCTGGCGCACCTGGCGCACCCGGCGCACCCGGCAGTCCCTGCGCGCCCGGCGAACCGTCCAATCCGTGGGCCCCGCTGGCACCGGATGGACCGACCAGACCCTGCGGCCCGATGGGACCGGACGGCCCGACGAATCCCTGCGGCCCGCTCGGCCCACTCGGGCCGGTTAGTCCGGTTGGTCCGGTCGAACCCTGCAGCCCGGCCGGGCCGGTCGGCCCGGCTCGGCCGCTCTTACCCTGCGGGCCGGCGGGTCCGATCGGACCGCGCGGGCCGGCGAGGCCTTGGGCATTGATCGTCACCTTGGAGTAGCCGCTGGGGCACTTGCCATTTGCGTTGAGCAGCGCGAGCTGGCCCTTGCCGTTCGCGCAGGCGTGCAAGGTCGGCGGGGATGACGTGGCCGCGTACGTGATGCTGGTGGCGCCCAACGCCGCGATCAGCGCCGCGCCCCCGATCATGAAATTCGTCCGCCGGCGCGCGCGCGAAGCCTGCTGCTCGACCATCTGCCCTCCCAGTGATCACATTCGCGCAGACAGTACGCCTCGTGTGACCCGTCCGACACGCGTTTGTGATCAGCAATCGCGATGAGCATGCTCAGGGCATGACCGAATCCTTGCGTCCTCGTCGCTCGTGCCTGGCCGTTCCGGGCAGCAACCCTCGATTCCTGGAGAAGGCCAAGGGTCTGGACGCCGACCAGGTGTTCCTCGATCTCGAGGACGCCTGCGCGCCGCTGGCCAAACCCGAGGCACGCAAGAACATCGTCGTCGCGCTCAACGAGGGCGGTTGGGGCGACAAGATCCGCGTCGTCCGCGTCAATGACTGGACGACACACTGGACCTACCGCGACGTGATCGAGGTCGTCGAAGGCGCCGGCGCGAACCTCGACGCGATCATGCTGCCGAAGGTGCAGAGCGCGGACCAGGTCGTCGCGCTGGATATCCTGCTCACCCAGATCGAGAAGACGAACGACCTCGAGGTCGGCAAGATCGGCATCGAGGCGCAGATCGAGAATGCGCAGGGTCTCATCGCAGTCGATGCGATCGCCAAGGCGTCGCCTCGCGTCGAGACGATCATCTTCGGCCCGGCCGACTTCATGGCAAGCATCAACATGAAGTCCCTGGTGGTGGGCGAGCAGCCGCCCGGCTACGACGTGGGCGATGCGTACCACCACATCCTGATGTCGATCCTGATGGCGGCGCGGGCCAACAACAAGCAGGCCATCGACGGCCCGTACCTGCAGATCCGCGATGTCGACGGTTACCGGCGGGTCGCCGCCCGCTCGGACGCACTCGGCTTCGATGGCAAGTGGGTGC
>DASRSG010000234.1:0-14643 GCA_035656595.1 Jatrophihabitantaceae bacterium
CGGCCGGGCCAAGCTTGCCCGCAAGGGCTGCGACCTGCTGGTCGTGAACGCGGTCGGCCCCGGCAAGGCCTTCGGCCAGAGCGACAACGCGGCGGTGTTGCTCGGTGCCGACGGGTCCGAGACCGATGTCGCGTTCGGGCCGAAAGCGGTCTTGGCGGCCGCTGTGTGCGATGCCGTGGCCGTCCTGCTGCTTCGTTAGACTTCCACCGATACTTTCCCCACCGACCATCCGGAGATTTTGTGAGCCGCCGCCTTTTCACGTCTGAGTCAGTTACCGAGGGTCATCCGGACAAGATTGCTGACCAGATCAGTGATTCGATTCTGGACGCGTTGTTGGCGCAGGACGAAAAGAGCCGTGTCGCGGTCGAGACGCTCATCACCACCGGCCAGGTGCATGTGGCCGGTGAGGTGACCACCGAGGCCTACGCCGACATCCCGACGATCGTGCGCGAGCGGATCCTCGAGATCGGCTACGACTCGTCGCGCAAGGGCTTCGACGGCGCGTCCTGCGGGGTAAGCGTGTCGATCGGCTCGCAGTCGCCGGACATCGCACAGGGCGTCGACACCGCCTACGAGGCTCGCACCGGAGAGAGTGTCGAAGACCCGCTGGACCGGCAGGGTGCCGGTGACCAGGGCCTGATGTTCGGCTTCGCGGTGGACGAGACACCCGAGTTGATGCCACTGCCGATCGCGTTGGCGCATCGCCTGGCGCAGCGGCTGTCGGAGGTCCGCAAGGACGGCACGGTGCCCTATCTGCGCCCAGACGGTAAGACCCAGGTGACCGTCGAATACATCGATGACAAGCCGGCCCGTCTCGACACGGTCGTGGTCTCGTCCCAGCATGCCGCCGATATCGACCTGGACACGCTGCTCAAGCCCGATGTCGCCGAGCATGTGGTGGCGCCGGTGTTGGCCGAGTTCGGGCTCGACACCGACGGGTACCGGTTGTTGGTGAACCCGACCGGCCGCTTCGAGATCGGTGGACCGATGGGCGATGCCGGGCTGACCGGCCGCAAGATCATCGTCGACACCTATGGCGGATACGCACGGCACGGCGGCGGCGCGTTCTCGGGCAAGGACCCGTCCAAGGTCGACCGTTCGGCCGCGTACGCGATGCGGTGGGTGGCCAAGAACGTGGTGGCCGCCGGGCTGGCCACGAAGTGCGAGGTGCAGGTCGCCTATGCGATCGGCAAGGCCGAGCCGGTCGGGTTGTTCATCGAAACCTTCGGCACCGAGACCGCCGATCCGGCCAAGATCGCCGAAGCGGTGCTGGCCACCTTTGACCTGCGTCCGGCCGCGATCATCCGCGATCTGGACCTCAAGCGGCCCATCTACGCCCAGACCGCCGCCTACGGCCACTTCGGCCGCGAACTGGCCGACTTCACCTGGGAGCGCACCGACCGCGCCGAGCAGCTCACCAAGCTCGTCAACGGCTGACTGAATCTTTATCCGCCGAAGGCGGATCGCCTCGCCCGCCCCCGCTGCGCTCGGGAGGGATCGCGATCCGCCGCGCAAGCTCGCTTCGCTCGCGCGGCGGCGGGCTCTTCGCGCGAGCGCTCATCGCGCTGCCCATCACCTTGGTGATCGGTTACCAGCATTGGGCGGGTCGGACCGAATCCCTTCGTCGCTGTCGCTCCCCGGGGTTGATCCTCCCTGCGCTGGTTACCTCGGTGGCCGAGTCCCAGCGCTGGTCCGCTGACAGCACAGCGGAAACCGTCTGGCGGTGCTGGTAGGCATTGCGGTGTGACGACGACGGTGCGCTCGGCCGGGCCCAAGGCCGGACGGGTGCCCGCTGCCGCCGACCCGGTCGCCCGACTGCTCGTCGACGTCCCGCTCCCGCATCTCGACCGGCCGTTCGACTACCAGGTGCCAAGCGCGCTCGACGCCGACGTCCAGCCCGGCTCGCGGGTGCGAGTGCGCTTCGCCGGCCGGCTGGTTGACGCTTACGTGCTCGAACGCAGCGCCGACACCGACCACGTCGGCGCCCTGGCCTACATCGAGCGCGCGGTCGGCGGCGAGCCGGTGCTGACCGCGGAGACGACCGCCCTGTTCCGCGCCGTCGCCGATCGGTGGGGCGGCAACTTCGTCGACGTCGTCCGGCTCGGGGTGCCCTCGCGCCATGCCCGCGCCGAGAGTGCGGTCCTCGAAGCTCCAGCTCGGCCGGCGGCGCCGGTGCAGCACGGCTTCGGCCGGTATCGCGCCGGGAACGCGTTCCTCACCGCGATCGAGCAAGGCCGTGGCGCTCGTGCGGTGTGGTCGGCGCTGCCGGGGGAGCACTGGCCCACCCGGCTGGCCGAGGCGGTCCAGACCGCGGTGGCTGCCGGGCGCGGCGCGATCGCGGTCGTCCCCGACGCCCGCGATCTCGCTCGGCTCGACGCCGCAGTTATGGCCGTGCTTGGCCCCGGCGGCTACGTCGCGCTGTCCGCCGACCTCGGGCCGGCCGAGCGGTACCGGCGCTGGCTCGCGGTCAAGCGCGGCACCGTCCGCGCGGTCATCGGCACGCGCGCCGCCGGCTACGCCCCGGTCGCCGATCTGGGCCTGCTCGCCATCTGGGACGACGGCGATGACCTCTACGACGAGCCGCGCGCACCCTATGCGCACTCCCGCGACGTGCTCGTGCTGCGCGCGGCACTGACCCGCTCGGCGCTGCTGCTCGGCGGGTTCGCCCGGACCGCTGAGGCGCAGCAACTCGTCGAGTCCGGCTGGGCGCACGAGATCGCCGCCGATCGCAGCGTGCTGCGCTCGGCTGCACCGCGTGTCGTGGCCACCGGCGACGACGTCGAGCAGGCCCGCGACCCTGCCGCCGCGGCGGCGCGCTTGCCGAGCCTGGCCTGGCGCACCACCCGAACGGCCCTCGAGGCAGGCACTCCGGTGCTGGTGCAAGTGCCGCGCCGCGGGTACGTGCCGGCGCTGGCCTGCGTGCGCGATCGCACGCCGGCTCGCTGCGCGACCTGCGCCGGACCGCTCGCGGCGCCTGCGCACGATGCCGTGGCGCGCTGCCGCTGGTGCGGACGGCCGGCCGGTGACTGGCACTGCCCGAACTGCGGCGGCCGGGCGATGCGCGCCGTGGTGGTCGGGGCCGGCCGCACCGCCGAGGAGCTAGGCCGCGCCTTTCCCGGAACGTCGGTGCGCACCAGCGGCGGCGAGCGGGTACTGGCCGACGTGCCCGACCGCCCGGAGCTGGTCGTGGCCACCCCCGGCGCCGAGCCGATCGCCGAGGGCGGCTACGGCGCGGCGCTGCTGCTCGACGGTTGGGCGCTGCTGTCCCGCGCAGACCTGCGGGCCGGCGAGGAGGCGCTGCGCCGGTGGATGGCCGCGGCCGCGCTCGTGCGCCCGGGCGGCACGGTCGTGGTCGGTGCCGACGCCGGTGTCGCGCCGGTCCAAGCGCTGGTCCGGTGGGATCCGGCCGGCTTTGCGGCGCGCGAACTTGCCGATCGCGCCGAGCTCGGCTTCCCGCCTGCGGTGCGGATGGCATCGCTCACCGGCACTGCGGCCGCCGTCGCTGACCTGCTGGCCGCCGCCGATCTGCCGCCGGCGGCTCAGGTCATCGGGCCGGTGCCGGCCGACAAGGGTGCCGAGCGGATCCTGCTGCGCGTGCCCCGCCCGCAGGGCGCGGCATTGGCCAGCGCGCTCAAGACGGCCGCGGCGGCCAGGTCGGCGCGCAAGGCGCCTGATCCAGTCAGGGTTGTGCTGGACCCGCTGGCACCGGCCTGACCGCGCGGCGCCGCCGGCGCGCCGCTGGCGCCCGAATCGGCAGGCCGACAATCACCCGGATCGTGTTGGTCAGCGTTCGCACCGACACGGCCGGATCGAACGCGCGCTGCACGGCCAGGCCGAGACCGACGCTGAGCACCGTGGTGGCCAGCTCGTCGGCGGGCAACGGCAGCTGACCGCCGGCGTCCTGGGCACCGGACTCGAGCACCAGCGCGATCGCTGACCGGATCGCCCCGGCACGCTCGGCGAAGGCCGTCCGCAGCTCGGGGTTCGCGCGGGCCTGGCTCGCGAACTCGATCTCGAGGGTGATCCACCCCTCGTCGCCGAGCGCCTGGGTCGCCCACTGCTCGAACGCGGCGAGCTTGCCCGCGAACCGTTTCCGCCCGGCGACCGCAAGGGCGATCTGACCGGCACGCTCGGCAAGCAGGGCATCGAGGACGGCCAGGCACAGCTCGTCCTTGCTCGCGAAGTTCGAGTACACCGCGCCCTTCGAGTAACCGGCGGCGTCGGCGACCTTGTCCAGCGAGGTCGCGAAGTACCCGTCGCGCAGGAACATCTGACGCGCAGTCTCGATCAGCTGGGCGCGCGTGCGCGCCTGGCTCGCGACGCGGGTCAATCTGGGCACCTCTCAGACTCTAGCTTGGCGTACCGTCCGAATCCAGATACCATCGGTTTTCGAGATGAGTAACGCAGACCTGCACAAGCGCGTGAGTCGCGTCCGGCGTCGCGTCGGGCGGGCCATCTCGATGCTGGGCGGCAACGCCGAGCGCGCCGACAAGCGCGCCGAAGGTCCGCGCGTAATGGCCTGGCAGACCCGAGCCGAGTGGCCGCTCGCGCTGCTCGCGCTGGTCTTCTTGGTCGCGTACACGATCCAGGTGCTCGGCCACCGACTCGGCCACGACTGGCGCACCTTCGACAACGACGTGCTCTGGACGGTCTGGGCGCTGTTCGCCGTGGAGTTCATCGTTCGCGTCTACCTGGCGCGCCGGCACGCGCGCTACATCTGGCGGCACTCGGCCGACGTCGCCATGATCGCGCTGCCGATGCTGCGTCCGCTGCGCATCCTGCGGGTGCTGATGCTCATGCGGATGCTGAACCGGCGGATGGCCAACACCTTGCGCGGCCGGGTGGTGGTCTACGGCGCATTTACTGCCGTCCTGCTCATCTTCTGTGCCTCCCTTGCCGTGCTGCAGGCCGAGCGCGGGCACCCGGGCGCGAACATCGAATCGTTCTGGGACGCCATCTGGTGGTCGGTAGTGACCATCTGCACCGTCGGTTACGGCGACAAGTTCCCTGTCACGATCGAGGGACGATGCGTCGGCATCGGGCTGATGGTGGCCGGCGTCGGCCTGTTCGGTGTCGTCACCGCGTCCTTCGCCGCGTGGCTGGTCGACCAGTTGCGTGACGAGGAGGAGGCCAGCCAGCAGGCCACCCGAGCCGATCTGGTCGCGTTGCGCGAGCAGCTCGGACGCATCGAAGCGCGGCTGGAGGCGATGGGCCCGCCACCACCGAAGGGCCAGCGGCGAAAACGGATGCCGGGAAAGAGAGCCTGAGCCCGACGCGGGCCACGGCTACCTGAACCGATCCGCGGTGCAGCACACTGTTCGAATGAGCGGGCGGGACGAGGCGCGGCTGACCGCGTGGCAGAACGCCGTCGAGTGGCCGATGGCGCTGCTCGCGGTCTTGTTCCTCGGCGTCTACACCACCGACGTGCTGGCGGTCAGCCTGAGCGATTCGTGGCACCAGCTGCTGCGCATCGTCGATTACGCGATCTGGGCCATCTTCGCCGCCGAGTTCGTCGTGCGCGTCGCGCTGGCCGTGAACCGGCCGCGCTACGCCTTGCGGCACATGCTCGACGTCGTCGTCCTCGTGCTGCCCTTCCTGCGTTCGCTGCGCGTGCTGCGGTTGGTGTTCCTGCTACGTGCGCTGAACCGGTGGGCGATGGACTCGCTGCGGGGTCGGGTCGTCGTCTACGGCGCCGGCTCGGCCGTGCTGTTCATCTTCTGCGGCGGCCTCGCCGTGCTCGATGCCGAACGCGGCCACCCCGGCGCCAACATCGAGACCCTGGCCGACGCCATGTGGTGGGCTGCCGTAACGATCTTCACCGTCGGCTATGGCGACCGGTTCCCGGTCACCGGCGAGGGGCGGATGGTCGGGGTATTGCTGATGGCCAGCGGAGTCGCGCTCGTGGGCGCGGTCACCGCGTCATTCGCGACCTGGCTGATCGAGCAGGTGCGCGCTCAGGAAGAGGTCGATCAGACCGCCACCCGGCGCGATCTGCACGCCGTGCACGCGCAACTCGACCGCGTCGAACTGGAGATGGCCGAGCTCAAGGAAATGCTGCGAACAGGTCAGGTCGTCGGCGACGACCGGCCTGCCAACGCGTCGTCGTAGGCGACCTCTTCGCCAGGCACGGCCGGGACGGCGAGGGCGTCACCCTCGCGCGCGGTCGCCTCAACGACCGAGTCCAGATGGGCGTCCTCGTGGATGTACCGCTCGCCGCGCATCATCGAGGCGGCGGCCGCGATAAGCAGCATGATGATCGCCGCGGTGAACGCGATCGCCAGTCCGTGCCGGAACGGATCCGAGATCAGGTTCGGGAAGAAGTCCTGTCCGTAGATCTTGGTGACGTCGGCGTGCGGGCCGGGGTTCGGGACGAGGGCTTTCACCGGGTTGTCGCCAAGGAAGGCGGAGAACAGCAGGCCGACTGGCGAGGCGTGTGACGCCCCGTTCGCGGCCGCCGGGGTCACGCCGGCCCCGATGAGCCCGCTCGACATCGCGTTGGGCAGCGTGCTGGCGAGCCCAACGGCCATCAGCGTGAAGAAACCGCCCATGGAAAGCACCATGCCGGTGTTCATGCCGGTGGCGCGGATACCGGAGGCGGCGCCGCGCTGCGCGGACGGGACGGCGTTCATGATCGCGGCCGAGTTCGGCGCGGCCATCAGGCCCATCCCGATGCCGTTGAGCGCGAGCAACGTCGCAAACAGCACGTAGTTGAAATTGGCCGGGAGCAGCATCAGCCCGCCGAAGGTGAGCGCGGTCAAGAGCAGCCCCCCGGTCGCGAACGCGCGCGCCCCGAACCGGTCGGAAATCGCCCCTGATGCCGGGCCGGCAACCAGGAAGCCGAGCGTGAGCGGCAGCATGTAGATGCCTGCCCACAGCGGGGTGTCGGCGTAGCTGTAGCCGTGCAGCGGCAGCCAGATGCCTTGCAGCCAGATGATCAGCATGAACTGCAGCCCGCCACGCGACATCGCGGCGAGCAGGTTGACCGCCTGCCCGGCGGCGAAGGCGCGCACCCTGAACAGTCGCATGTCGAACATCGGGTCGCTGACGCGCGTCTCGATGGCGACGAAGACGGCCAGCACGACGATGCCGCCGATCACCTCGGTCAGCACGACCGGCGACGTCCAGCCCATGGTGTGGCCGCCGTAGGGCTGCAACCCGTAGGTGATCCCGATGAGCAGGCCGATCAGGCCGATGCCGAACGTGATGTTGCCCCACCAGTCGATGACGACGCGATGCGACTTGTCGCGCGGCTTGTCGTGCAGCGTGCGGTAGCCCATCCAGGTACCCCACACGCCGACCGGGACGCTCACCCAGAAGACCGCGCGCCAGTCCCACTCAGAGAGCACGCCGCCGAGGATCAGGCCCATGAACGACCCGGCGAGCGCGGAGACCTGGTTGACGCCGAGCGCGAAGCCGCGGCGATCGGGCGGGAACACGTCGGTGATGATCGCGGTGGAGTTCGCGAACAGCATCGCGCCGCCCACACCCTGCACGATCCGCATGATGATGATCTCGAGGGCGCCGGCGCCGCCACTGTTCGGCACGACGGCACAGCCGATCGAGCCGATGGCGAAGATGAGGAAGCCGAGATTGAAGAGCTTGGCCCGCCCGTACTGGTCGCCCAGGCGTCCGAAGGTGACAACCAGGACGGCGGTGACGAGCAGGAAGCCCATCAGCATCCACAGCAAGTAGGAAATGTTCTGCGGAGCGAGCGGATTGAGGCCCAGCCCCTTGAAGATCGCTGGCAGCGAGATGAGCAGGATGGACGAGTTGAGCGTGGCGGCCAGGATGCCGACCGTTGTCACTGACAGCGCAACGCGACGGGCATGGGCTTCCGAGTGGTGCACAGAATTCCTTTCGTTCGTTAGCCAGCCTAACTAGTGACACGTCACCAGGTCTACCGGTATCCGTAGGATGTTCGGGTGACCGTTGTCCCAATTCGGCTCTTCGGCGACCCCGTGCTGCGCACCGCAGCGGATCCGGTCACCGACTTCGACCAGGAGATCCGCCAGCTCGTCAAGGACCTCGAAGAGACGATGCTCGCCGCGCCCGGTGCCGGCCTGGCCGCACCGCAGATCGGGGTCAGCCTGCGCGTGTTCGCCTACCACGTCGATGACGAGCAGTCCGGCCATCTGATCAATCCGGTGCTGCACTTCCCGGACGAGGAGATGCAGGACGGCGACGAGGGTTGCCTGTCGATCCCCGGACTGGCCTTCGACTGCCGCCGTCGCGCCAACGTCGTCGCGCACGGGCAGAACATGTACGGCGACCCGGTGACCGTGGAAGGAACCGCGCGCCTGGCACGGTGCATCCAGCACGAGACCGACCATCTCGACGGTGTGCTCTTCCTCGACCGGCTCGACACCGAAACCCGCAAGGCTGCGATGCGGGCGATCCGAGAGGCCGAGTGGTCCGGCCTGGCTGCGCCCGTCCTGAAGCTGAGCCCGCATTAGATGAGACTTGCTTTCGCAGGGACTCCGGAGGCGGCCGTCCCATCGCTGCGTGCGCTGCTCGAGTCGCGCTCGCACGAAGTCGTTGCGGTCATCACCCGACCGGCGGCCCGGGCCGGGCGTGGCCGGCGCGCAACCGCCTCGCCGGTTGCCGTGCTGGCCGGTCAGGCCGGCGTGCCGGTGTTGACGCCGGCCAAGCCGGGCGACGCTGAGTTCCTCGACCGGCTGCGCGAGCTCGGCGTCGAGGCATGCCCGGTCGTCGCCTACGGAGCGCTGTTGCCGCAGGCCGCGCTCGACGTCCCCGAACACGGCTGGATCAACCTGCACTTCTCGCTGCTGCCGGCCTGGCGCGGTGCCGCGCCGGTGCAGCACGCCATCCTGCACGGAGACGAGATCACCGGCGCATCGACGTTTCGCATCGAGGCGGGTCTGGACACCGGCCCCGTCTTCGGCGTCGTGACCGAGGCGATCCGCCCTGAGGACACCGCCGGCGACCTGCTCGCCCGGCTCGCTGTGTCGGGCGCGCACCTGCTCGTCGCAACGATGGACGGTATCGCCGACGGATCGCTCGCTGCTGTGCCGCAGCCGCCCGACGGCATCTCGATCGCGGGCAAGCTCAGCGTGGCCGACGCGGCCGTGCCGTGGGACTCGCCGGCCCGTCATGTCGATCGGGTGATCCGCGCCTGCACGCCGGCACCCGGCGCATGGACGACATTCCGCGGCGAGCGGCTCAAACTCGGCCCGGTCCGGCTGCGCGGCGCGAACGAACTTTCCGCCGGAGCGCTTCGGAGCGAGCGCAACAGCGTGGCTGTGGGGACGGCGAGCGTCGAGGTCGAACTCAGCTCGGTGCAACCGCCGGGCAAACGGCCGATGCCCGCGGCCGATTGGGCGCGCGGTGCCCGCATCGAAGCGGGCGAGCGCGTTGGCTGACCCGTCGCGCGAGGTGGCCTACCGGCTGCTGCGCGCGGTCGACGCTGATGGCGCCTACGCCAACCTCGCGCTGCCCAAACTCATCGCCTCGGCCGGGCTCACCGGACGTGACGCTGCGCTGGCCACCGAGCTCGGCTACGGCACCGCGCGGGCGGCCGGCACCCTCGACGAGATCCTGGGCGCATGCACCGACCGACCCCTTGCCGAAGTCCAACCCGAGGTGCGCGACGTGCTGCGGCTGGGCGCTTACCAGGCGCTGCGCACCCGCGTTCCGCCGCACGCGGCCGTCGCCACCGCGGTCGACCTGGCCAAGGCAACGGGCAATGCGCGCGCGTCCGGCTTCGTCAATGCCATCTTGCGCAAGGTGTCGCGGTCGAGCTGGGACGAATGGACCGAACGGCTGGGCCGCGATGCGTCGCCCCTGCGCCAGCTGGCACTGCGCACCGCGCACCCGGAATGGATCGCCGCCGCGTTCGCCGACGCGCTGGACGGATCGTTGGACGAGACCGCGCTCGCTCTCGCCGCTGACGACGAGCGGCCGCAGACCCATCTGGTGGCCTGGCCGGGACGCAGCGAGCCTGGCGAACTGGGCGGCACCTCGGGCCCCTGGTCGCCGTACGCGGTGCGCCTGGACGGCGGCGATCCAGCAGCGATCCCGGCCGTGCGCGAGCGCCGCGCCGCGGTGCAGGACGAGGGCAGCCAGCTGTGCGCGATCGCCGTGGCCACCGCACCGATCGAGGGCCGGGACGAGCGATGGCTCGACCTGTGTGCCGGGCCGGGCGGCAAGACCGCGCTGCTCGCCGCGCTGGCCGCCACCCGTGGCGCGGTGGTGACGGCCAACGAGTTGCGCGCGCATCGCGCAGAGCTCGTCGGCAAGGCGACAGCGCCGTGGTCGGTCGAGGTGCGCGTCGGTGACGCGCGAGAGTTTCCCGCCATCGAGGGCGGGTACGACCGGGTGCTCGTCGATGCACCCTGCACCGGGCTGGGCGCACTGCGCCGCCGGCCCGAGTCGCGCTGGCGCCGCGATCCGTCCGACGTGGCGCAGCTGGCCGCGTTGCAGGGCGAACTGCTCGACGCCGCGCTTCGGCTGGTCCGTCGCGGCGGCGTTGTCGGCTACGTGACCTGCTCGCCGCACCTGGCCGAAACTGACGAGGTCGTGGCCGGACAAGACTTGGTCGACGCCCGCCCGTGCTTCCCGGCCGTGCCCGACTTGGGTAACGGCCCGACCGTGCAACTGTGGCCGCACCGGCACGGCACTGACGCGATGTTCTGCGCCCTGCTCGCCGGTTGACCGAGCTCGCCCAGCCAGCGCCCAGGTAGCCTCAGTGCTACCGCAGCACCCAATGCTCATGCTGGGCGGGTGGTGATCACCGCGCGAGCGCGCACCTATGCAGCCCTCGCTGGTGGCGAAGCCGCGGTCTTCCTGGTCGCGCTGCTTGCGCGCGTCGGGGCCGTGGTCGGCAGCGGTGGCTACGCCGGTTCGCTGGGCTACGACGACTCGGTCTACTACACCGCGGCTGACGCGCTTTTGCACGGTCGAATGCCCTATCGCGACTTCACCATGTTGCATCCGCCGGGCATTATGCTGGCACTGACTCCGTTCGCCGAATTCGGCACGCGCACGTCGGACCGTCTCGGCTTCATGACCGCCGCGGTGGCGTTCGCGGTACTCGGTGCTGTCAATGCGGTGCTCGTCGTGGTGGTCGCACGGCGGATCGGGCTCGCTCGCCCGGCCGCCCTCATCGCCGGGTTCTGCTACGCGCTTTACATCGGTGCCGTCATAGCCGAGTTCTCCCCGCGTCTCGAGCCGTTGGGAAACTTCTTCGCGCTGTGCGGCTTGCTCGCGTTCTTCAGCAAGGACCGCACCAGCCGGGTAGCGCCATTGCTGTGCGGACTCGCGTTCGGTGCCGCCGTCAGCGTGAAGATCTGGTGGTCGGTGCCGCTGCTCGTCATGGTGCTCGCGTGCGCGTGGCGACCGCGCAGGTCGGCGCCGCTCTACGCCCTCGGCGGGGCCGCGCTGGCCGTGATGTTGATCGACGGCCCGTTCTTGCTGGCCGCGCCGCACAACATGGTGCAGATGGTCGTGCGTGATCAGCTCGGCAGACCGCGGCAGATCACTGATCCACTGGTGCGCCTGGGACAGCTCAGCTCCCTCGACCCGCTGGGCAGGCACCTGCAGATGTCAGGCCTGGTGGCTGCGTCGGCGATCGCGTTGCTCGTCGTGCTCGTCGGTGCTGGCCTGCTCGCCTGGCAACTGCCGAGCGCGAGACCGGTCGTCGTGCTCTGTGCGGCGCAACTGGGCGTGCTCTGCACCGCGCCGTCCTTCATCTACTTCTATCCCGATTACTTCACGGTGAGCGCTGCGCTGACCATCGGCGTGGCTGCGTCGCAGCTGTACCAGCTGAAGTGGCTGGCTCGATCACATCGCCTGGTCAGGGGCTTGGCCAGGACCGTCGCATGGCTGCCGGCGCTGCTGCTCGCGGTGACCCTAGCTGTCGCGTACGCGCAGGGACGCATGGCGGGATCAGTACCGATTCCAGGCCTGGCCGATGTCGCCGCCGCAGTGGCCGGCGATCGGTGCGTCATGGCCGATACGCCGATGGCATTGATCTCGGTCGACGTGCTCAGCCGCGATCTCGTCGACGGCTGCCAGAACTGGGTGGACGTGACCGGAAAGAGCTACGGCGGGCGCGACGAACCGCATCGGCCGTTCCAAACCAAGCTCACCGATCCGCGCTGGCAACACGACCTGCGCCGCTACCTGACCAGCGGCAACGCGGTGCTCATCGCCCGGGGCGGGAAAACCGGCATCGACGCGGCGACGATGCACTATTTGCACCACGCCGGCGTGCTCGAGCGCAACGGGCCGCTCGTCCTCTACAACGCCAAACCGCCGCGCGCGAAGTTCTGACGTCACGGGGTGCTCACTAGACTCCGAGCGTGTCTCCCGCCGAGCCGATGATCGCGCCGAGCATCCTGGCCGCCGACTTCGCCAACCTGGCGGCCGCGGCTGATGCGGTCGGCACGGCCGACTGGCTGCACGTCGACGTGATGGACTACCACTTCGTCCCGAATCTCACCCTCGGCCTTCCGGTCGTGGAGAGCCTGCACAAGGCCACTGACCTGCCGCTCGACTGCCACCTGATGATCGACGACCCGGATCGCTGGGCCCCCGGGTACGCCGAGGCCGGCGCGGCGAACGTGACGTTCCACGTCGAGGCGGCCGCCGACCCGGTGCGCACCGCTCGGGCGATCCGCGCGGCGGGCGCGCTCGCCGGGTTGAGCGTCAAGCCCGACACCCCGCTCGAGCCGTATCTCGAGCTGTTGTCCGAGTTCGACACCTTGCTGGTGATGACCGTCGAGCCCGGCTTCGGCGGGCAGAAGTTCCGGGCCGAGGTGCTGCCGAAGGTGCGGTTGGCGCGCGATGAGATCCGGGCCGGGCACCTGCGGTTGTTCGTCGAGGTCGACGGTGGCATCGACTCGGACACGATCGCGGCGGCCGCGGAGGCCGGCGCGGACGTGTTCGTCGCGGGCTCCGCCGTCTACGGCGCCGACGATCCGGGGAAGGCGATCGAGGCACTGCGTGTTACAGCCCGTGACGCGATGAGCCGAGCCTAGGGACGAGCCGTGCAGATCAGCGACGCCGAAGAGGCCGCGATGCACCGTGCGCTTGCCCTGGGCGAGACCGTCGCCGGGCGGACCAGTCCGAACCCGCCGGTCGGCGCAGTGATCCTGCGTCCCGACGGAACCCTCGCCGGCGAGGGCGCGACCGCGCCGCCGGGCGGCCCGCATGCCGAGATCGCGGCGCTGGCGGCGGCCGGGCCCGACGCGAGGGGCGCGACCGCTGTCGTCACCCTGGAGCCGTGCGCCCACACCGGACGGACCGGTCCCTGCGTACAAGCGCTGCTCGATGCGCAGATCGCCAAGGTGATCTACGCCGTCGACGATCCCAACCCGGAGGCTGCCGGCGGCGCGGACAAGCTGCGCGCGGCAGGCGTGCAGGTACACGCCGGAGTGTCCGAGTCGCAGGCCGTCACCGGTGCGCTCGGTCCCTGGCTGCACGCGGTGCGCACCGGGCGTCCCTTCGTCACCTGGAAGTACGCAGCAACCCTGGACGGCCGGGTCGCGGCCGCGGACTTCACCTCGAAATGGATCACCTCCAGCCTGGCTCGGGCCGACGTGCACGCCATGCGCGCGGGTGTCGACGCAATCGTCGTCGGCAGCGGGACGGTGCTGGCTGACGACCCACAGCTGACCGCGCGCAGCGCCGACGGCACGCCGGCCACCCATCAACCGCTGCGTGTCGTACTCGACCGCCGGCACCGCACGCCGCAAACCGCTCGCGTGCTCGACCAGAGTGCCGAGACACTGGTGCTCGACACCGCAGTTCCGCGGTTCGCGCTCAAGGCGCTCTTCGACCGTGGGGTGCGGCACGTCCTGCTCGAAGGCGGCCCGACGCTTGCCGGCGCGTTCGTCGAGGCCCGCTGTGTCGACCGGATCGTCGGCTACATCGCGCCCAAGCTGCTCGGTGACGGACCGCACGTGTTGGGTGAGGCAGGAATTGAGACGATCGCCGAAGCGGTCACACTGGTGGTGGACCAGGTCGAGCGGCTCGGCGACGACATCAAGATCGTCGGACGGCCGATGTGGCCAGAGGGGGAGTAGCCGGTGTTCACCGGGATCATCGAGGAAATCGGTGAGGTAGTTACCGTCGAGGGTCATGGCGACTCGGCGGTGCTGACCCTTGCCGCGTCGAAAATCGTCGATGACCTCACCCATGGCGCCTCGATCGCGGTGAACGGCGTGTGCCTCACGGTGGTCGGCTGGGCCGGCGCACCCGCGGTGCGCATCGACTTCGACGTCATGGCCGAAACGCTCAAGCGCTCGGTGATCGGCACCCTGCAGGCCGGCTCGCGGGTCAACCTCGAGCGGGCGGCGCGGGTGGATTCACGCCTCGATGGCCACATCGTGCAAGGCCACGTCGATGGCACTGGCGTGATCGTCTCGCGCACGCCCGGCGATGCCTGGGAGGCGGTGCGCTTCGGCATACCGCAGGAGCTGTCGCGCTACGTCGCGGAGAAGGGCTCGATCGCCGTCGATGGCGTGTCGCTCACGGTCACCGCGGTCGGCGACGACTGGTTCGAGGTCGGGCTCATCCCGGAGACGCTGCGCGCCACCACGCTCGGCGAGAAGCAGGCCGGCGACCCGGTCAATCTCGAAGTCGACGTCCTCGCCAAATACCTAGAACGCCTGATGGGATCGC
>DASRSG010000235.1:0-2948 GCA_035656595.1 Jatrophihabitantaceae bacterium
ATCGGTGCTCCTTGGTCGATCAGAGGTTGTGCAGTGCCGGGACGAGTTCGTGCTCGGCCCACTCGAGGAAGTCCGGTTGAGTCTGCCCGCCGATCTGCACGACCGCGACGTCGGTGAAGCCCGCAGCCACGAACTCCTTGACCGCGTCGACATGGGCTTGCACATCCGGACCGCAAGGGATGGATTCCGCGACGTCCTCGGGACGGACGAACTGGGTCGCGCCAGCAAACGCGCTCGTGCCGGGCAGTTCGGCGTTGACCTTCCACCCGCCGCCGAACCAGCGGAACTGGTCGTGCGCGCGCTTGATCGCCGCGTCGCGGGACGGGTCCCAGCAGATCGGGACCTGCCCGATTCGGCGCTTGCCACTTCCGCCGGCCTTGTCGAACATCTCGCCGAGTTCCGCTTCGGGCTCCACCGCGATCATCGCATCGGCAAACTCACCAGCGAGCGCGGCGGACTGCTCACCGGATACCGCGACGCCGATCTTCGGCGGCTGGTCGGCGAGATCCCATAACTTGGCGCTGTCGACGCGGTAGTAGTCGCCGACGAAGTCGACGTAGCCGCCCTCGAACAGGTCGCGGATGATCTGCAACGCCTCCTCGAACATCTCGTGGCGCACGTTGGCCGGTGGCCAACCCTCGCCGATCACGTGCTCGTTGAGGTTCTCGCCCGCCCCCAGCCCCAGCAGGAACCGGCCTTCGCTGAGCAGATCGACGGTCGCGGCCTGTTGGGCGACGACAGCGGGGTGGTAGCGCATGAGCGGGCACGTCACATACGTCATCAGGTCGACCCGTTCAGTCGCGTACGCGACCGCGCCGAGCGTGGCCCAGGCGTTGGGTGCGTGGCCTTGGCTGTCCAGCCACGGCGAGTAGTGATCGCTGATGACCTCGAACTCGAAGCCGGCCTGTTCGGCCCGGACGGCATCGCGCACCAGGTCACGCGGCGCGGATTGTTCGCACATGAGGGTGTAGCCGAAACGTGTCACGGTGATGCACTACCCGTCGCTGCCTCGTGCTTACCGTGCTGGCTGCGGCGATCGACCACGATGTCGACCAGGGCGGCCACGAAGGCCGCCGCCACGAAGCAGATCGCGACCAGCATGCCTGACTGGAAGGCATGGGCGAAATCACCGTGGCTGTTCGCCACTGCCGTGAAGAATGCCGAGCCCACGGCTGCGATGCCGACCGCCGCACCGACCCGTTGCCCGGTCTGCAGCAGGCCGCCAGCTGAGCCGGCCTGTTCGACGGGCACCTCGGACAGGGTGAGCGCCTGGTTCGGAGCAATCACGAGCCCGCCGCCGAGCCCGGCGATGAGCAGGGGCAGCACGGTGGCCCATCCGGTGCCGCTCTCGGGCACGAGGTGCACCGCGATTACCGTCCCGACGAAACCGATGATCACCAGCACCAGGCCGGCCGCCACCAGCGGACGGCCATAGTCGTGCACCCGTTTCCCGCCGAGCGCCGCTCCGAATGCCGACCCGACCGCGAACGGCGTGATCGCCAGGCCGGCCGCCAACGCCGTGTACGAGAGCCCTGCCTGGAGATAGAGCGTGAAGACGAAGAACAGCGGAGTGAAGCCGGCAAAGTACAGCGTGATCATGCCGGAGCCGAACGCGTAGGAGCGGCGGCGGTAGAGGCCGAAGTCGACCAATGGCTCCTTGCCGCGGCCGATGTAGCGCCGATCCCATAACACGAAGGCGGCAATGATCGCCGCCGCGCCGGGCACCAGGAACCACTTCCACGAACCCCATTCCCGCTCTTGGACGAAGGGCAGCAGCAACGCCACCGCACCGGCGCCAAGCAGCAGCACACCGATCGGGTCGTAGTCGTGTTTGCGCGGCGCCGCATGGTCGTCACGCTTGGGCAACAGCCGCCAGGCGAACGGCATGGCGATCAGCCCGATCGGGATGTTGACGTAGAAGACGGCCCGCCAACCTTCGGAATCGCCGAAGGCCTGGATCAGCAGGCCGCCCAGCAGCGGACCGATTGCAGTCGAGATGCCGACGACGGTCCCGAAGTAGCCGAACGCCCGGCCGCGCTCGCGGCCCCGGAACAGCTCCTGGATCGTGGCGCTGATCTGCGGGGTGAGCGTGCCGCCGGCGAGACCCTGCACGAGCCTGGCGAACACGAGCGTCGACGCATTCGGCGCCGCGCCGCATGCCGCACTGGCCAGGGTGAACAAGGCGAGCGCGCCGACGAATACAGTGCGCCTGCCGCGCAAATCGCCGAATCGTCCCGCCGGCACGAGCAGCAGGCCGAAGGTGAGGGCATAACCCGACACAACCCACTGCAGTTGGCTTTCGGCCGCATGCAGACCGGTCTGGATCGACGGCAACGCGACGTTCACGATCGACACGTCGAGCAGCACCATGAAGCCGCCGACGAGGCAGACCGCGAGGGCGCGCCACCGATGCGGGTCGGGCGCCTCGTCGTCGTGCGGCTTCGGCTGCGAAGGCGCCGCTTCCCGGCCGGCAGAAGTGCGTGTCACCTGATCGAAGTACCCGTCGGTTCAACGCGGTTATCTGTGATCTTTGCCCGGGTAGTCGGTGAATATGAGCAACGAACTGTCCGGCAAACGAATCGCATTCCTGGTGGCCAACGTCGGTGTCGAGGAGGTCGAGCTGACCAGGCCGTGGCAGGCCGTCGAGCAGGCGGGCGGCAAACCGGTATTGGTGGCGCCCGAAAAGGACACCGTGCAGGCGATGAACAATGACTTCGAGCCCGGCGACAAGTTCCAGCCCGATCTCGCGGTGAGCGACGCGTCGGCCGCCGACTACGACGCGCTAGTGCTGCCCGGTGGACTCGGCAATCCCGACAAGCTGCGGATGGACGAGGGCGCGGTCGCGTTCGTGAAAGCGTTCGCCGATGCGGGCAGGCCGATTGCGGCCATCTGCCACGGCCCGTGGACGCTGGTCGAGGCCGGCGTCGTCAAGGGCAAGACGATGACCA
>DASRSG010000236.1:0-11972 GCA_035656595.1 Jatrophihabitantaceae bacterium
CGATCATCTTCTTGCCGGGCGTGAGCCGGTAGAACTGGCGGTCCTCGTCGCCAGGTTGCACCTCCGACCGGCTGACCTGGCGGAAGTCTTCGATCGCCGTCGAGAACCGGCGCGGCCAGCGTGACCGCTTGCCGTCGCTGCGCGGCGGGGGCACCATCCCGATCATCCTGATGTAGCCGCCGAGCGGGATGCCTTTGATGCCGTACTCGGTGTCGCCCTTTTTGCGCGACCACACGGTAGGGCCGAAGCCGACCATGTACTGCGTCACCTTCACGCCGAACTTCTTGGCCGGCACCATGTGCCCGACCTCGTGCAGCGCGATGGACAGCAGCAGGCCGACGGCGAAGATCAGCACGCCGAGCGCGTACAGCATGCGACCTCCGGATCAGCGCGTCAGGGCTCGGGCCCGGTTTCGGGCCCAGTCGTCGGCTTGTTCGACGTCCTCGACGGTACCTGGGTTCCCCACGTTGGGGTGGTGTTCACTCAGCCACTCGTCCAGAACCAGTCCCACGGTGTCGACGATCTGGAGGAATGCGATCGAACCGGCGTGGAATGCCGTGACGAGCGCCTCGTTGGCTGCGTTGTAGACCGCGGGCGCGCAACCGCCCGCCGCCCCTGCTCGCCGGGCCAGCGAAACCGCCGGAAACGCGCTGTCGTCGAGCGGTTCGAAGCCCCAGTTCTGTGTCTTCGTCCAGTCCATGGCCGGGGCGGCATCAGGCACCCGATCCGGCCAGCCGAGCGCGAGGGAGATGGTCAGCCGCATGTCCGGCGGGGACACCTGCGCCAAGGTCGACCCGTCGGTGAACTCGACCATCGAATGGACGATCGACTGCGGGTGCACGACGACATCGATGCGCTCGTACGGGATGTCGAAGAGGAGGTGCGCCTCGATCACCTCGAGCCCTTTGTTCACCAGCGTGGCGGAGTTGGTGGTGATCAGCGTGCCCATGTCCCACGTCGGGTGCGCCAGCGCCTCGGCCGGAGACACCGCCTCGAGCGACTCGCGTGATCGCCCGCGGAACGGGCCGCCGCTGGCGGTCACCACCAGCCGGCGCACCTCACCGGCCGTCCCGCCGCGCAAGCACTGCGCGAGCGCAGAGTGCTCAGAATCGACGGGACGCAGCTGTCCGGGCTTGGCGCGTCCAGTGACCAGCGGCCCGCCGGCAACCAGCGACTCCTTGTTGGCCAGTGCCACGGTGCGGCCCGCGTCGAGGGCGGCAAGCGTCGCGCGCAGGCCCGCCGCGCCGGCGATCGCGTTCAGCACGACATCGCAGTCCATCCCGGCCAGCTCGACCACCTCGGCGCCGGTCACGATCCGCGGCAGGGCGGAGGGGACGAGGGCCTGCAGGCGTTCGGTCAGCTCACGCGCCGAGTCCGCCCGGCCCACACCGACAACGGGCACGCCGAACTCGGCGGCCTGCGCGGCCAGTAGGGCGAGATCCGAGCCGCCGGCCGCCAACGCGGTCACGGCGAAGCGGTCTGGCGCGTCGCGCACGACATCGAGCGCCTGGGTGCCGATCGACCCGGTCGACCCAAGGACTACTACTCGGCG
The DNA here is from genome assembly GCA_035656595.1 of Jatrophihabitantaceae bacterium. GTDB lineage: Bacteria > Actinomycetota > Actinomycetes > Mycobacteriales > Jatrophihabitantaceae > RYN-133. Next base: position 1,553 of record DASRSG010000236.1, read on the forward strand.
CTGATCGGGCACGGTTCCAGTGTGTCAGTGCCGGAACCCGGCCGGTCCGCTCTGGGTGGCATCGGCCGCCTCGAGCTCGTCGACCGACTGGTGCAGGTGCTCGAGCAGCAACTCGGCCAGGTCGTGCGAGAACCCGTTGCGGCAGACGATGCGCAGCACGGCGAGATCCTCGCGGTTCGCCGGGAAGGTGTAGGCCGGCACCTGCCAGCCGCGTTCGCGCAGCTTGGCCGAGACGGCGAAGACGTCCCAGCCCTTGACGCTGTCTGCTGTCGTGAAGGCGAAGACCGGTAGCTGGTCACCGCGCGAGATGAGCCGGAAGCGCCTGGTCTTCTCGATCTCGCTGGAGAGGAACATGGCCACGCTGCGCGCGCTCTCGTGCACCGCGCGGTAACCCTCGCGGCCGAGCCGGAAGAACGTGTAGTACTGCGCGACGACCTCGGCGCCGGGACGCGAGAAGTTCAGCGCGAAGGTGGGCATCTCGCCGCCCAGGTAGTTCACCTTGAAGACGAGCTCCTCGGGCAGCGAATCGTGATCGCGCCACAGCGCCCACCCGACGCCGGGATAGACCAGGCCGTACTTGTGCCCGGACGCGTTGATCGACACCACCCGCTCGACCCGGAAGTCCCAGATCAGCTCGGTGTCGATGAACGGCGCGACGAAGCCGCCGGATGCGGCATCCACATGGACGGGAACGTAGTTGCCGGTGCGCTTCTCGTACTCGTCCAGCGCAGCCGCGATCTCGCCGACCGGCTCGTAGCTGCCGTCGAAGGTCGAGCCGAGGATCGCGACGACACCGATCGTGTTCTCGTCGCACACGGCCACGGCGCCCGGCGCGTCCAGGTGGTACCGCTCGCCCTCCATCGGCACGTAGCGCGGTTCGACATCCCAGTACCGGCAGAACTTCTCCCAGCACACCTGGACGTTCGAACCCATCACCAGGTTGGGCTTGCGCTCCGGCCCAGCACCGGTGCGCGTGGCCCAGCGTCGCTTGAGCGCCATCCCGGCGAGCATGGCGGCCTCGCTGGATCCGGTGGTCGAGCAGCCGACGGCGTCGTCGCAATCGGGCGCGTGCCACAGGTCGGCCAGGATGGCGACACAGCGCCGCTCGATCTCCGCAGTCTGCGGGTACTCGTCCTTGTCGATCATGTTCTTGTCGACGCACTCGTTCATCAGCACGCGGGCCTGCGGCTCCATCCACGTGGTGACGAACGTGGCGAGATTGAGCCGCGCGCTGCCGTCGAGCAGCAGCTCGTCGTGGATGAGCTGGTAGGCGACCTGCGGCGGGACCGGCCGCTCGGCCAGCCCATTGTGCGGTGGCACGACCGATGCGCCGTACGCCGGATTCGCCTCGCCCATGAACGGGTTCGCGTCGCCACGATGCGCGGGATTGGCGGCGTGCCGGCGCTTCTGCGCGGCGGAGTAGATGGCCATGCCCCGACTATGGCCTACCCGGCTGTGTGCAGCGATTCCCGGGTGAGCTCGGCGGGCGTGCGGTGCCCGGACAGCGCCATCGACAGATCGAGGTCGGCGAGCAGGCTGCGCAGCACGTGCCGCACGCCGTCGGTCCCGCCCAGCGCCAGCCCGTACACCCACGGCCGTCCGACGAGCACGGCCCGGGCACCGAGCGCGAGCGCCTTGACGATGTCCGAGCCAGTGCGGATCCCCGAGTCGAACAGGATCTCGGCCTGGTCGCCCACCGCATCGACGATGCCGGGCAGCGCGTCGAGCGAGCCGATCGCGCCGTCGACCTGCCGTCCACCGTGATTGGACACCAGGATGCCCTCGACGCCGGCATCGACGGCACGCCGGGCGTCCTCGACTCGTTGAATGCCCTTCAGCGCGATCGGTCCGTCCCAGTGCTCGCGCAGGAACGCGATCTCGTCCCAGGTGTGGTCGGTGCCGGTGAACATCGGCAGCCAGCGCATCAGCGCGGCCGGCAGATCCTCGGCGGGCGCCTTGTCCAGCCCGCCCAGGAAGACCGGGTCGGTGAAGTAGTTGGTCAATCCCTCGCCGGTGAGAAATGGCAGGTACGCGTTGTCGAGGTCGTGCGGGCGCCAGCCGAGCAGCCAGGTGTCGAGGGTGACCAGCAGCGCGGAGAAGCCGGCCGCCTTGGCCCGCTCAAGGATGCTGATGCACACGTCGGGGTCGTTGGGCCAGTACAGCTGGAACCAGCGCGGCCCGTCGCCGTTCTCCTTAGCGACGTCCTCGAGGACGACCGACGAGACCGTCGACAGCGCCATGCCGATGCCGAGCTCGGCGGCCACCCGGGCCGCCGCGCGTTCGGCATCGGGGTGCACGATCGACTGAACGCCGATCGGCGAGGTGATCACCGGTGCGCTGAGCTCGCTGCCGAGCACGGTGGTCTTCAGGTCGCGATGCGTCGATCCGGTCAGCATGCGCGGGACGATGCGCCACCGATCGAACGCCTCGCGGTTCGCACGGGCGGTCGCACCCGAACCGGCCGAGCCCGCCACGTACCAAAAAGGCTTGGGGTCGAGCGTGGCGCGCGCCGCCTCCTCGAGATCGCCGGGGACGGTCGTGAACGCGGGCAGTTCGCCGCCCACGCCGCGCAGGTAGATCTCGCTGGAGTACACCGATGGGGTAGTCACGCTGCGAGTCTGTCAGGCGAACAGCGACTTGCCGTAGTAGTCGCCGGGAGCGTGCAGCCCGGGTGGCACCGCGAACAGTGCGCTACCGGTGTGCCGGATGTACTCGTTGAGCAGGTCGTGCTGACCGAGCCGTTGCTGGATCTGCACGAACTGCTTGCGCGGATCCTTCTGGTAGGCCAGGAAGAACAGGCCCGCGTCCAGCAACCCGGTCTGCGCGTCGATGCCGTCGGTGTAGGAGTAACCGCGGCGCAGGATCATCTGACCGCTGTTGCTCACCGGCGCGGCCAGCCGGATGTGGGCGTTGAGGTCGATGACCGGCACGCCGTTCTTCTTCGCAATCAGGTTGGGCTTGTCGAACTCGTGCGTGCCGGTCAGCGGGGCGCCACTGTTCTTCGCCCGGCCGAACACCTTCTCTTGATCGGCGAGGTAGTCGGTGTCCCACGACTCGATGAGCATGCGAATGCGCCGCGCGACAACGTAGCTGCCACCACGCATCCACGGCTGGTCGGTCTCGGCACCGACCCAGACGAACCGCTCCATCTCTTCGGCCGACTCGGCCTTGATGTTGCGCGTGCCGTCCTTGAAGCCCATCAGGTTGCGTGGCGTCTGTTGCGTGGTCGAGGTCGAGGACGTGCGCCCGAACCCGAGTTGCGACCAGCGCATCACGGCCGTCCCCCGCGCCAGCCGGGCGAAGTTTCGGATGACGTGGAAGGCCACCTGCGGATCGTCCGCGCAGGCCTGCACGCACAGGTCACCACCGCTGCGGTCAGGTTCGAACGCGTCACCGGGCAGCGGCGGCAATTTCTTCAGCGCCGCGGGACGGTGCATTGCCAGACCGAACCGTTCATCGAAGAGCCCCGGGCCGAAACCGACAGTGACCGTCAACTTGGCAGCCGGCAGGCCGAGCGCCTCACCGGTGTCGATCGGCGGGTTGTCCGGGGCGGTCTCGACCGAGCCGATCGGTTGGCCCTTGGTCATCTGCGCGGCCGCGGCCGCCCACTGCGCGAGCAGGGTCTGCAGATCGGTGCGGTCGGCGCTGGTGACGTCAAAGGCTGCGAACGCGAGCCGGTCTTGTGCGGGTGTCGCTATGCCTGCCTGATGCGGGCCATAGAACGGCACGACGTCGGAGCTGTTGGCATCGGCCGGTTCGGCAGCGCGCGCGATGCCGAAGCCGGCGCCCCCGGCCGCGACGAGCCCGGCGGCACCGAGTGCGCCGCCGAGGAACAACCGCCGGCTGGTGTCAGTCGGTTCTGAATCAGTTCGTTCTCGATCGGTAGGTTCTCGATTAGGCACTGGCCACCTTTCCGGCCACCCTGGACAACGGCTCCTGAACTGCCTTGACCGCCGCAGCGAGTGCGCGCCGGTCGGCGTCGTTGAGTGTCGTGTAGAGCACGTAGCCCGACGAGTTGCTCGTGGTGCGGTACTTGTCGAGCACCTTGCCCAGCGCCGCAAACTGATTCGAGATCTGGCGGGCCAGCTCGGCGTCGATCTTCTGCACGGCGGGCTCAAGATCGGCGAAGGCCTGCTCGGCGCCCTCGACGTTGTTTGCCATGTCGACGATGTCGATGTGCGAGTACCGCTCTTCCTCGCCGGTGATCTTGCTGGCCGCAACCTCGTCGAGCAGTTCCTGCGCGCCGTTGGCAAGGTCGGGCGGCTGGTAGCTGAGGTGCTTCGTCTTCTGCTGCAGCAGGCCGACATCTGCCACCAGCTTGGCGCCCCACTTCGCCATGCCGGTCACGGACTTGTCCCTGAACAGCGATTTCTCGATGAGATGGAACCCGCTCCACTTCGACGCCGGAACGTCGCCTGCGCGCGCGTCGATGTCGGCATCGAGGTTCTGCTTGCCGCTGACGAACGACTCGGCGACCGGCTCGATCTTCTCGTAGTACGGACGCGCCGCGATGTACGCCTTCTGCGCAGCCTTGAGGTCGCTGCCCTCGAGTGCGGTGTTGAGCTTCGCGGTCGTGCTGACGAGGTAGCCGACCTGGGTGTCGACGTAACTCTTGTAGTCGGCAGTGCCGCGCTTGAGCAGCGCTGCGACGTTCTCGTTGACGGCAGCAGCCTTGCCGGTCACGGTGATCGTGCTGCGCTCCTGCTGGGCGCCCGGGCAGTACACCGTGTACTTGCCGGCATCGACCTTGACCGCGAATTGGCCGCCGAGGCCGGCCGGCACGTTCTCCTTCTCACCAAGGATGCGCTCGCCGGAGAGCAGCTCGACCTCGCTCACTGACGTGGCGTCCTTGTTCGTGATCGTGAAGGTGATGCCGCCCGCTGCGAACTGGGTGGCGTTGAGCTCGCAGCCCTTCGCCGCGGTGATCGTCACGGTCGCCGCATGCGCGCCCGCCGCGCTCGGTCTGCCGCCGCCGCCGGACGACGAGCACGCCGCGACTCCGGCTACGGCACAGATGGTGGCGAGCACCGCGGCGGCGGGACGAGGCAGGCGGGGCATCAAGGCTCCAGGCTAGGCGACAAAGTTAGGTTAGCCTAACCTAACTCTGAACCAGCTCTGACGCGGGGGTTGAGGTCGGCGCAGCCTCATCGGCGCGACGCCGGGGCCCGACCGACAGTGCCAGGCCCGCGAGTAACAGCAACCCGGCGAACACGCCTGCGGTGAAGGCCAGCCCGATGATCAGCGTGCGGTGCTCGAGCGTGGCGACATCGCTGGCCGCCGAACTCGCGGCCGCACGACTGGCGGCCGCGGGCAGCGCGGTCGTGATCGTGCTGATCGGTCGCAGCAACGGCAGGGTGCCGCGCGACGGATCAACCAGGGCCACCGTGATGCGCTCGGTGGAATGCGCGTCAACGATCCGTCCCGTCTGCGGCTCGATCTGGACGGACTCACTCACCGCGTCGCGGTAGCGCACCGGCACGCCTGATTGGCCGGGTCGCAGACCGATCGGCAAATGACCACCGTTGAGCGCGGCGATCCGCTGATCGGTAAGCGTGGTCGGCAGCGCCGCCGACTTCGTGCCGGCATGCAAGGCGGTGTAGACGCGCAGATCGACGCCGTTGCGGGCGAGGAAGCCGGAGTGCTGCAGGGTGACCCGGCGGCCGGCCAACTGTACGGTCGCGGTCGCATCGGTCATCGAGATCACCCGCGAGCCGGCGGTGCTGGGCCGGTCGGCAGGCCGACCGGGCGTCACGAAGGCAAGCACGACCGCGACCACGCCGAGCGCGGCGCCGGCGATAAGGCAGACCCGACCCACCGAGCGGCGGGCCAACGATCGGCCGGGCGGCCAGGCCACGAACAATCCGACCGGCACGAGGTAGACCAACCAGCCGACCACCTCGATCACCACCGGCTGGCTCTGCAGGCCGAGCATGCCGGTGAGCAGCGATGACTGCACCGACCCCGGTCGTACCAGCCACGTGAGGTCGACGGTGTGCCCCTGGGCGAAATCGAGCCAGCCCGCCTCGTGCGCGGTGTGCAGCGCATTGACGACGAGCCCGGCCGCGACGAGCACCAGCACCAGGCCGGTGGCGCGGAAGAACTTCGAGAGGTTCAGCCGCACGCCGCCGCGGTAGATGCCGTAGCCGAGGCCGATCGCCACGACGATGCCGAGCGCGGCCCCAATCGGCGCGTCAGCGCCGCTCGCCGACTGGTTGAACGCGGCGAGCAGGAAGATCACGGTCTCAACGCCCTCGCGCAGCACGGCCAGGAACGCCATGAAGATCATCGCGCGCGCGGCACGCGACGTGCCGTTCATGGCGTCGGCCGCCATGCCCTCGAGCTGGCCCTTGAGCCCCCTGGAGTTCCGCTTCATCCAGATCACCATGTAGGTGACCATGCCGACGGCCAGCGCACCGATGACGGTCTCCAGGCCCTCCTGCTGGCGTTGCGGCAGGTCTTTGGAGACCGCGTTGAGCGCGACACCGGCGGCGACACAGAGCAGGATCGCGATCCCGACGCCGAGCCACACCCAGCGGAGCAGATCGCGGCGGCCTTGCTTGCGCAGAAAGGCCGCGATGATGCCCACGATGAGAGCGGCCTCGAGGCCCTCGCGGAGCCCGATCACGAATGTGGGGAGCACGCACCCGTCCTCGTCGTCGTTAGGTAAGGCATGCCTATTTCCGTTGCAAGCACGATAACCCACTCGACCCGCACTAGTCTCCGGGTGTGTGCGAGTCGATCTGAACGCGGACCTCGGCGAGGGCTTCGGCGCCTGGCAGCTCGGCGACGACGACGCGCTGCTACCGGTGATCACGAGTGCCAACGTGGCCTGCGGGTTCCACGCCGGTGATCCCCGGACGATGCAGCGGGTCTGCGCCGCGGCGGCCGAGCGCGGAGTCGCGATCGGGGCGCAGGTGGGCTACCGCGATCTGGCCGGATTCGGCCGCCGGCGCATGGAGATCGCGGCGGCCGACCTGACCGCCGACGTGCTCTACCAGCTCGGCGCGCTCGACGCGTTCGCCCGGATCGCGGGGACGTCGGTGCGCTACGTGAAACCGCACGGCGCGCTGTACAACACCGCCGCGGACGACCCTGGGCAGGCCGGAGCGGTCGCGGCCGCGGTTGCCCGGTACGACGCAACGCTGCCGCTGCTCGGCCTGCCGGCGTCGCAACTCGAGAGTGCCGCTGCGCGAGCCGGCATTCCCTTCGTCGCCGAGGCGTTCGCCGACCGGGCATACACGGCGACCGGACGGCTCGTGCCACGCACCGAGGCCGGCGCTGTGCACGGGGACGAAGCGACCGTCGTGGCGCAGGCGGTGTCGCTGGTGCGCGACGGCGTGGTGCGCGCGGTCGACGGAACGGCGGTGCCGGTTCGGGCCGCCTCGCTGTGCCTGCACGGCGACACGCCTGCCGCCGCGGCGCTCGCGCGGGCGGTCAGAACCGCGCTGGAAGACCTCGGTGCGGCGCTCGCGCCGTTCGCGCAATGAAGGTGCTGCCCTACGGCGAGCGGGCCGTGCTTGCCGAACCGGATGATCCCCATCTCGTGCCCGGGCTGCGCGCCGCGGCGGCCGACGCGGCCGGCGTCATCGACGCGGTCGCGGGCGCGTGCACCGTGCTGGTCGTCTTCGATCCCGCACGAACCTCGGCGGCGGCCATTCGCGACGCGCTGGATCGCGCCGAACTGCATGTCGATGCGCCTGCTGAATCGTCGCCCGCGGTCGAGGTGCCGGTGGTGTATGACGGCGCCGATCTGGCTTCGGTCGCCGCGAATGTCGACTTGTCGCCAAGTCAACTCATCGACCTGCATACCGGCGCCGAGTACACGGTGCGCTTCTGCGGCTTCTCCCCCGGCTTCGCCTACCTCGACGGCCTCGACCCGCGGCTGCACGTCGCGCGCCGTGCGTCGCCCCGCACCGCCGTCCCGGCCGGCTCGGTAGCGATCGCCGGCGAGTTCACCGGCGTGTACCCGCGCTCGTCCCCGGGCGGCTGGCAGTTGCTCGGCCGCACCGACGCGCAACTGTGGGAGGTCACGCGGGACCCGCCGGCGCTGCTCACGCCGGGCACCCGGGTGCGGTTCGTGCCGGCATGATCGAGATCGTCGAGCCGGGCCCGCTGGCCACGGTCCAGGATCTCGGCCGGACCGGCTGGGCATCGCTCGGCGTCCCTCGATCGGGCGCGTTCGACCGCAGCGCAGCGCGCGTGGCCAACCGGCTGGTGGGCAATCCAGCCGACAGCGCCGTCATCGAGATCACCTACGGGGGCCTCGCGGTCCGGTTGCCGGCGGCTGCCACGCTTGCCCTGACCGGCGCGGTGTGCCCCGGCGCGGACTTCGGGGTGGCCTTCTCGGTTGCGGCCGGGCGCACGGTGCGGCTCGGCGCCCCCGGCGCGGGCGGCCTGCGCAGCTACCTCGCGGTGCGGGGCGGTGTCGCCGTCGACGCCGTATTGGGCTCGCGGAGCACCGATCTGCTCAGCGGCCTCGGGCCGGCGCGGCTGCATGCCGGCGACCGGCTGCCGGTCGGGCGTGCACCGGCCGAAGCCCCGAGCGGTGCCACTGCGGCGCTGACCCGGCCGCCGCGCCCACTGCGGATCTCGCTCGCCCCGCGCGCCGACTGGTTCGGGCTCGACGCCGCCGGCGTGCTGACCAGCACGGCGTGGACGGTGCGCACCGACTCCGACCGTATCGGCGTGCGGCTCGACGGCCCGGCGCTGGCGCGCACGCGCGACGGCGAACTGACCAGCGAACCGACGCTGCCCGGCGCGTTGCAGGTGCCGGCCGACGGCCGGCCGATCCTGCTCGGACCCGACGCGCCGGTGACCGGCGGCTACCCCGTGATCGCGGTCCTCGCCGATGCCGATCTCGATCTGGCCGGTCAGCTGCGTCCCGGCGACACGGTGACCTTCAGGTCAGGATCGGGTTCAGGATGAACCACACGATCGCGGCGACCGAAGCGGCCGCCGGAATCGTCAATATCCACGCGGTCACGATGTTCCCGGCCACGCCCCACCGCACCGCAGAGAGCCGCCTTGTCGCGCCGGCGCCCATGATCGAAGTGCTGATCACATGCGTCGTCGAGACGGGGAGGCCGAGCGACGAGGTGGTGAGCATCACCGCGCTCGCAACGGTCTGCGCAGCGAAGCCGCTTACCGGAGTGAGCGAGAAGATCCGGCGCCCGAGCGTCCGCATGACGCGCCACCCGCCGGAGTAGGTGCCCAAAGAGATCGCCCCAGCCGAGGAAAAGATGACCCAGTCGGGGATGTGGCCGGGGCTCGAGTTGTGCCCCGCGACGAACAGCGTCAGAGCGATGACGCCCATCGTCTTCTGCGCGTCCTGCGTGCCGTGGCCGAACGCCATCGTTGCGGCAGAGACGATCTGCCCCCAGCGAAACCCGCGATTGGCCCGGTGAGCGTTGGCCTTACGGAATGTCCAGAGCACCGCGAGCATGAACAGGTACGCGGCGCCGAAGCCGATGAGCGGCGACGCAATCATCGGGATCACGACCTTGTCCATGACCCCTTGCCACTTCACGCCCTGTGCCGAGGCAATCCCGGCGCCGACCAGACCGCCGATCAACGCGTGCGACGACGACGACGGCAGCCCGAAGTACCACGTCGTCAGGTTCCAGCAGATTGCCCCCAAGAGCGCGGCCAGCAGGACCACCAGCCCGTTGGATCCGTGCGGTGGGTGCTCGATGATGCTGCCCGCGATCGTGCCCGCGACCTTCGTCGAGATGAGCGCGCCGACAATATTCATGACGGCAGCGAGAATGAGCGCGACTCGTGGGGTCAGTGCTTTCGTCGAGACCGACGTGGCAATCGCATTGCCTGCGTCGTTGAACCCGTTGGTGAAGTCGAAGCCGAGCGCCACGACGATGATGACGACCGCAAGAGCGGTGGGATCCACCGCTAGGACTCCTTGACCGCGATCGTCTCGACTGCATGTGCGACGTGTTCAAGGGCGTCGGCGGCTTCCTCGAAGCCATCGGCGACTTCGCGCAACTTGACCATGGTCAGCGCGTCATAGTCGCCGCTGAACAGCCGCGAGAGCAGCTTGCGGTACACGCGGTCCGCCTCGTTCTCGAGCCGGTTCACCTCGATCCAGTACGGCTCGAGGTCGCGCAACGTCTCCAGCCGTCCCATCGCGTCGGCCGTCTCGTGCGCCGACGTGGCAAGCAAGGTGATCTGCTCCCCCATCAGCGAGGGCAGTTTGCCCACATCGGACAGCACGATGAAGTCGGCCGCGGCCTCCATGGCGTCGACGACGTCGTCAAGCGCTGCAGCGAGACGGTAGATGTCCTCCCGGTCGAACGGCGTGACGAAACTCGTGTTGAGCGCGCGCATGATCCGGTGGGTCACGGAGTCGCCGACGTGCTCGCGCTCGCGAAGCTGCTTGGCGATCGCCTCGCGGTTCGCGTTCGGGTCG
>DASRSG010000237.1:0-8948 GCA_035656595.1 Jatrophihabitantaceae bacterium
GTAGCTGATGTCGTCGAGTGGCACGGAGAACGAACGGACGCCGATGTCCCACAGCGACTGGAATTTCGCTACGAGCGCGTGCTCGTCGACGGCCGAGCTGTAGCAGACCGACAGCCCGGGGGAGAGGGCATAGGTGAACTGCACGTGGTTGGCGGTGGCGCGGGCGACGAGGTTCTTCAGCACCGCCAGCTGGTCGGCCGGGTACGGGTCGCGCCATTGCGCGCGCAGGTACGGGTCGTCCTTCGGCGAGTAGACGTAGCTGTTCATCTTGTGCGCGCCGTAGAAATCCATCTGGGCCAGGCGCTGCGCGTCTGACCAGGGCGTTCCGTAGAAGCCCTCGATCACGCCTCGCAGCGGCTGGTCCGGCCAGTCCCTGATCGTGACGCCCGGGACGCGCGCGTCGTACCCGTGCCGCTCGACGAGCTGGCGCAGCGTCTGGGCGGCGTAGAACGTGCCGGTGGCGTCGTGCCCGTCGAGCACGACGGCCGGGTGCCCGTGCGCCGTCCCGGTGGCCAGGACGTAACCCTCGGCGGGCAGCTCGGCGGCGTCGGCCACGTGCAGCCGCCCCGCAGCGGCCCGGGCGCCGGCTCCGCCGACAAAGATCGCGGTCTCGCCGCCGTGCGTCGGCGCCGCGTCGATGTGCCGGACACCGGCCGAGGTGAGTACCGTGCGGGCGGCCGCGACGGCCGAGGGATCGCTGTCGTTGCCGGCCACGAGCGCGACCCGAGAACCGAGATCGACCGCCCGGCCGTGCCCGGACATCGACTGCGGGGTGGGGTAGACGGCGGGCAGCCGCGGGTGGGCGGTGTGCGAGCCGGCCGGAGCCGCATCGGCATTGCCGACGAGACCACCGGCGGCGAGCCCACTCGCGGCGAGCACGGTGGCGGTGCTGATGGACAGGACGCGGAGACAGCGGAACACAGGCCCTCCGAGGCGCGGCTGGATTGCCGGAAGGGGAGTCGCGTTCCGGCAGATATCAGCGGAATTGTCAGGGCCACTAGATCAGCTCTATCCGGAATTGTCTAGACCACCTGCATCGATCGCCCTGTAGCGGTATTGGTCTTGACCAATGATGGAAGCCGGTCGTAGGTTCGTCCTAGTAGCCCGGATTGCCCCGGTTCCGGGTTGGTAAGGAAGGCCGCCGATGTCGCGTCTCACCACCCACTTGTCACTCGTCCTGCCGGCAGTTGCCGCGTCGGCTCTGCTGGTCACCGCAGTGCTGGCCGCCCCGGCGGCCAGTGCGCATCGCGCCCATGCGTCTGGTCCGCAGGTCACCACGACTCACTCGTCGGTGCGCCTGGTCGTGCCGAGAAGTGCGCACGCGCCCGGCTACCAGGTCGTGGTCACGCGCTCGCCCTTCGAGATCACTACCGTGCGCGCCGGGCACGTGGTGCTGCAGACCACCGCCGGCCGCGAAGGGTCGAGCGGGCCCGCGGACTTCAAGACCGCGGCGGGCTGGGCCAGCGCTACCTCGGTGCGCACGGCCAGGTGGCGCAACCACGTCCTCAAACTGACGCTGGCGACCAGCGTTCCCGGCGACACCGTGACCTACCGCCTCACACCCGGCGCCGACCGCTACCGCGTCAGGTGGACCGTCTCCGGCAGCGGCGCGGCTCAGCAAGTGGCGACCCACTACGTCGTCGCCTCGGCCGGTCACTGGTACGGGCAGGGCGAGGCGCAGACACCGGACGGCGGGCCGTACACGCGCCAGCCGTGGCCGCTCGACTCGGGCACCGTGCGGGACGACGCGATGGGGCCGGCCGAATACCTCATGACCGATCCGTTCTGGTTCACCGAGCGGGGCACCGGGCTCTGGGTCGACACCCGCAACGTCATGGACGTCTCGATGAACGACGTCCAGCAAGGCGTCTTCGGCTACACCGTTACCGATACGGCCGCGATGGACGACACCGTCTTCGTCGAGTCGACGGCGCGCAAGGTCTACGAGGATTACGTCGGCATCGCCGGCTCGCCGACCAAGAGCGACGCGACCAGAAGCGAGTACGCCAAGCCGTTATGGAATTCATGGGCGCAGTCCTACACCGCGGTCTCGCAGGCCTCGGTCCTCGACTGGGCCACTGGCCTGCACAACGCCGGCGTCCCGGCTCAGGCGATTCAGGTGGACGACGGCTGGTCTACGCACTACGGCGACTTCGACTTCAACTCGAAGTTCCCCGATCCGAAGCAGCTGTCGGCCCAGATCCACGCCATGGGCGACAAGTTCGGTCTCTGGGTGACCTTGTGGATCAACAACGATGCGAACAACTACGCCTACGCCGCCGCGCACGGATACCTGCTGAAGTCGAAGACCGACCCGAGCAAGCCGTGCAGCGTCACGTGGTGGAACGGCACGGCAGGCATCGTCGACCTCGCCAATCCCGACGCGCGGGCCTGGTATGTCGGCCAGCTGCAGAACGTCGAAAAGACCTACGGGGTCGACGGCTTCAAGTTCGACACCCGGTTCTTCGACGAGTCGTGCGCGCCCTACCCGGGCTACGCGCCGCTCGACTACATCAAGCTGGGCGCGCAGGTGACCGACGAGTTCGATCAGCAGGGCGCCGGCGTGCGGCTGTCGTGGACCGGCTCGCAGAAGTACGGGTTCGTCATCCGCGAGGTCGACAAGGGGACGGGCTGGGACTCGCTGCAGGCCGGCGTCGCGCAGACGCTGGCGATCAGCACGATCGGCTACCCGTTCGTCGAGACCGACATGGTCGGCGGTTCGCTGAGCCAGCCGCCACCGACCAAGCGGGTGCTGGTGCGTTGGGCCCAGGCCGCGGCACTGATGCCGCTGATGTACTCGTCCACGTCGCCGCTCGGCGTGAGCAGCCCGGCTGGAAGTCGCAGCTACGACCCCGAGACCGTCGCGCTCTACAAGGCCGCGGCCCGACTGCACACCGCGCTCGCTCCCTACATCGACGCGCAGGTGTCCCGGGCGGTGCGCACCGGCGAGCCGATAATGAAGCCGCTCTTCTTCGACTTCCCGAAGGACCGGGCCTCGTATTCGATCTCGAATGAATGGCTGCTCGGCGATTCGCTGCTGGCGGCGCCCGTCCTCACCAATGCGAACAGCCGCGACATCCACCTGCCGGCGGGTCTCTGGTACGACGTCCTGCGGCACCGGGTGGTGTCCGGCGCGACGCTGACCGGCTACCACGCAGCACTGGGCCAGACGCCGATGTTCATCCGCCTCGGTAGCGCTTCGACCCGCCGGCTCATGAGGATGGCTCGATCGGCGTCGGCCGATCAGTCGTAACGGGAGTGCCAAAGACCAGTCGCGCGCAGAGCGGGAGGAACTTGCCGATTCGCCCGGCGTCGCAGCGATAAGTATTTGAACGACAAGGGCAACGACGTGAGAGGTTTGAGCGCGAGTTCACTGGGTGACTCTTCCTGCGAGGCGGAGTTCATCGTCGAGACGTCGGCTCCACGCAGAACGTGCGTCGCTCGCCTCGGATGAGGACCACCCGCACGTCCGGATCCGAACTCGCGGATGTCAGCCTCCGCTGCGAGGTCGCGTTCCATTCCCGCGCCGGCCGCATTCAGGACGCATTCAGCGGCGAGCTCGTCGTGGTGACCGAACACGGGTGGGCCGACATGTCCACGCTGGGGCGGACCCGAGCCGCGAATCCACATTGAATGACTCGGAGAGATCTTTAGACTCGTCGGCGTGCCGATCTTGACCACCGAACGTCTCGTGCTGCGCGAGATGACCGATGACGATCTCGACAACATCGCCACGCTCCTCGGCGATGAGGACGTCATGGCCTACTACCCGAGACCGAAGACGCGGGAAGAGGCGCAGCGGTGGATCAGGTGGAACACCCGTCTCTATAACGAGCATGGATTCGGGCTGTGGGTGATGACTCTGCGCGACGGCACGTTCGTCGGTGAGTGTGGTCTCACTATCCAAGTTGTCGACGGCGTCGAAGAGGTCGAGATCGGCTACCACGTGCTGCCCGCACACCAGCGCCGCGGCTATGCCATCGAAGCTGCCGCCGCGTGTCGCGACGTCGCATGCGAGAGGTTCGTCGTCGATCGGCTCATCGCGGTGATCAACCCGGAAAACGAGCCGTCCCGGGCCGTTGCCGAACGGATCGGGCTGCGACCCGAGAAGCATGCGCAGATGTATGGCGAGGATCGGTTGATCTATGCATCGAACGTGTCAGACGCGCCGAGCTAGCCGAACCGCGAGTGGAGCCGTCGCAACGACGAGCAACGCGCAGAGCAGGTACGACCGCGGCAATCCCAGCCCAGCAGCCGCCACCGCACCGACGCCGTAAGCGCCGACCGCGGTGCCTGCATCGAAGGCGATGTTCCACACCGAACTGGCAGTAATCGCGTGTGCAGCGCCGGCCCGATCGAAGGCCGCGACCAGGGTGAGGCTTTGGACGATCCCGTACCCGACGCCGAACACCGCAGCACCGACAGACAGAAACGTGATCGCGGGTCCGCTGTCGGCATGCAGCGTTTGGCTCACTGCCACCAGCCCGACCACGCCGATCACCAGCGCACCCGGCATGAGCGAGCGGCCGATTCTGACAAGCAACGCGGCCGCCAACCAGCGACTCAACGCCGCGGTGAGCCCGAACAACAGAATGGTCACCGTGGCCAGCACGCCATGCGGCCGTTCGATCGGCAAGAACGTGACCAAGCCGCCGCCGGCGGCAGTCATGGCACCGAGGACGATCGCCGGCGTTGCCGATGCGCGCACAGCCGCTCGCGACCCTCGAGAGATCTCCGCAGTCGAGGCCGGATGCGCTGACGCGGCGCGGGTGAGCCGTCCCAGGACCGGCAGCGCGAGAAGAGGTGAGCACGCAAGGACAGCGACCCAGGTGAAGTGGCCGCCAAGGGTGAGCGCGACCCCCGCGGGAACGGCAATGAGACTCGGCACGGCGATGCTCAATCCGTAGGCACCGACCACGTCGCCATGGCGCGACGGTGCCGCGATCCGCGCAGTCAACAGGCTGCCGAGCACGGTGAGAATCGCGAAGCCACCGCCGCGCACTGCGGATATGGCGACGAGCCAGCCGAGGTGGCTACTGAGGGCATACAACGGTGCTGGGGCGCCCAATGCGATCAGACCCAACGCCAGAACCCGGTGCAGTCCCCACCGCCGCTCCAAAGACGGAACCGCGGTCTGCACCAGCACGGTGCACGCCAGCATCACCGCGGTAACCGCACCGGCCGACCCGCTACTTGCGCCGCCCTTGACCGCCCAGGTCGCCAACGACGACAAGGTCAGGAAGAAGCTGGTGAACCCCAGCGTGGACACCACTGCGAGCTGGCGCGTTGCCGGATCGCGCCAGATTGAATCGCCTCGCACTGTCAGCCCATCGGTTGCATCATCGAACGGTCGGGAATTGGCATTGTTCCAGCGACCCGGCACGCGTCTGTCGACGACCGGTTCAGCGGCTCGCGTCCTGATCAGCCGGCGCGCTCGTGCAATGCAGCCCTGACATCGAACCGGGCGAGGTCGGCGGCGGCGCGACCGGCGCCCCAGCCGGCTCGATCGCCCGCGCTCACCTTCGTGCGCGTGACCTCGGAGAACATCGCCTCGGCTGCCGCACGTGTCTCGTCGGCACGCGCCGCGAGCACGGGAAGCAGCGTGCCGCCGTGCTCCGCGTCGGCCGTGGTCTGCGCGGCTTCGCTCGCCTCGCAGAGCCGTTCACCGATACGTCCCGCGTACGCGACGAGGAAGGACTGCCGGAACAAACGCGTGCGCGACGTGCCGTAGCGGGTGGTATGTGATCCGGTCGCCGTCATGGCGCGGGTGGCCTGCACGAGCAGCGACGTGCTGAGCAGTTCGGTGGTGTCGAGGTCAGCGATGTGCCCGACGAGCGTGACGAATCCCCAAGTCTTGCTCAGGATGCTGTAGCAGTCGTTGCTGCGCGCGACCGCGTGGATGACCATCGACTTCGCAGTCAGGTACGGGGCATCGAGCCAGATGCGCCGGACGGCCGGATGGCTGCGGGCCTGTTGGCTTCCCTCTGCCATGGCACGCTCGATCGAATGTGAGGTCATGAGTTGCTGCGCTTTGGCCGTGAGGGCCTCGGCTTCGTCGTCGTACTCGGTCGACTCGGCCTTTGCCAGCAACGCCCGAACCTTTCGCAGTACCCGTTCGTCGACCTGCGCCGGCGCGGCGTTCCTCGCGGCGGCGGGCGTGCCCGGCGCGGACAGCACAGTTTCGAGGACGGGCATCGAGACGAGCAGCACCAGCAGGTCGACGAGTTGCTCGCGTGCCGTAGCCCAAGGCAACCCGGTTCGTCTCGCCCAGGCGCACGACCCGCCGTCAACAACCTTGCTGAGAGCTGAAACCTGTGCGGCCCACTCGGCATGCACCGCTCCGCGCCCAGCCGTCTGCTGTGCCACTACGCACATGAGCTGTTCGGTCACCGCCGCGTCGACGTTCCGCCGAGCAGCCTCGTAAAGATCCAGCGGAGCCCAGCCATGGGCGAACAGCCCGCTGACCAGATGCGCGAGCTGGTCGTCAAAGGCCAGCTGCTGGTGGCGGTCTGTGCAGCGCGCGAACTCCGCCTCGGCATCGGTCATCAGGCGGAGCCGGCTGGCGCGTCGCAGCACCAGCTGCCGCAACGCGAGACTGGCGGCGCCGAGCTGGAACTCGTCGGACTGGGAGAACGGATCCGTGGGTGGCGGTGTCGGCCCGGGGTGCGGGCGTCGTTGCTTGCGCGCCTTGCGCGCCTTCATGGCTCGGCGTTGCCGGTTGTTCACGCTCATGGCAGCAGTCTTGAAGACGGCACCGACAATTTCGGTCAGCGCGGGCGCTTACTGAGACTCCGGCAGCGAGCGCGGCAGGCCGAATGCTTCGAACAGCGCCAGATCAAGGAATGCATAGATGTGGACGTTCGCCCCGCCGCGCATCTCGAGCACTTGCACGCTGTGCGCGCCGTAGTTGCCGTCGCCGTCGC
The DNA here is from genome assembly GCA_035656595.1 of Jatrophihabitantaceae bacterium. Lineage (GTDB taxonomy): Bacteria > Actinomycetota > Actinomycetes > Mycobacteriales > Jatrophihabitantaceae > RYN-133. The sequence goes on from DASRSG010000237.1 coordinate 6,924, forward strand.
GGTTGTAGGTCGCAACCGCCGGCTACCCGTTCGCCCTCGTGGCGACGAGCCGGCGGCCGGGGGATCGCAGCGCGCGGTTGGCGAAGAACTCGGCGACGGCAGCTCGGCCGGCGACCCACATCGGGATCGGCGGCATCTCCCACTCGACGTCGTGAACGCCCGGCTGGTGCGCGAGGTGTACTCGGCCCTCGCCCACACCCGATGCTCGTCTGATCATTCGTGGGCGTACTCGTCGTGCCGTCGCCACCAGAAGCCGTCTTCGTTGCGGCCCAGAGGCGCGCGGTCAAGCCACTGGTACATGCCCCACAGGCCGTCCAGGCCGCGGGAGTACGCCGAGTAGGTGTGGTACACGACGCCGTCGTCGAGCGTGAACGCGCTGACGCCAGGCCCTTCACGCCGGTAGGTCGCCCAGTCCGTCCCCACGATGTCCGATGCGAAGTCGTCGAGCCCCAATGCGTCCCCATCGGACCCGCGGAGGTCCTCCGTTCGGTAGTTGGCCTCGACCGCTCCCGACTCCCATTCCTCCGCCGTGTACGCCGCATGGAAGTCGTGGTTGAAGTCGCTGTCGAACGACGATGCCCAGGGGAAGCTCCAGCCCATCCGCTGCTTGTAGGCCTGCAGTTTCGCCAGCGGGGCGCGCGAGACGGCGAAGAACGAGACGTCGTGATTCGCGAGATGGACGACCGAGCCGTTGAACCCGTCAGCGATCGCCGAGCAACTCGGACACCCGGCCTCGTAATCGGGCCCGAACATGAAGTGATAGATGAGCAGCTGGGAGCGCCCGCCGAACAGATCAGCCAGGGACGCCGCGCCGGCGTCGGTGTCGAGGCGGTATTGCTTGTCGATGCGAACCCAAGGCAGCTCCTGCCGCTGCCGAGCCAGCTCGTCGCTACGCCGGGTCAATGCCTTCTCGGCATCGAGCAACTCCAGCCGTGCTGCGAGCCACTGTTCACGAGTTTCAGTCTTGTGGTCGATCATTGCTGTCTCCTTACATCGCTGGCATCAGGTCAGGAATGGTCGCGGGCGCGACGATGATCAGCACTCCGAGCGCGATGATCACGAGTGCAAGCGGTACGTCGAGGATCGCTCTACGCGGCAGCAACTTCTGGCCCGCGACAAGCACCGTGACGATGGCCATCCACGCGATGCTCATGGCACTGAGCGCAACCATGATCAGCATCAGGCCGCTGCTCGAGCCGACGCAGTAGAGCCCGAACTCGAGTCCGGAGTCAACTCGTGCGCGGCACCGCTCGCGGCAGTGCCGCTTGAACGGCGTCAACTCGTACACCCCGACCGCGATCGCAACCACGCCGGCCGCGGTCGTCCCGTGCGGTCGGTAGAGTGAAAAGACTGCGACGCCTACGAATGCCCATACCGCGAGATACGACGCGACAAACATCGGGACGGCACGTGCCTGCCTGGCGCCGTGCACACATCTCAGGACAGCCGGCACCGCGCCGGGCAGCATCATCGCCGCCATCATCAACACCCACACCACGATGAAGAACCCGAACGAACCGAGCTCGGTCGCCACGCCCATGTCCATCCCGCGCATCTGCCCGACCGCGACCGCCCAGCACGCCGCGGCGATCCCGAGCGTCAGCGCCGCCGGCGTCACGACAATTCGTCCGCGCAACAACACGTTGGTCATGTCGTCGGCCCGGCAGGCGCCTCGGCCAGCGCCTTGATCGCGGCAAGTCGCGAATCCCACTGGGCGGCAACCTGGTTCATCCAGCTCGCCGCGGCAGTGAGCGGTTCGACATGCACGGTGTAGCGGCGTTCGCGCCCGGCGCGTGCGCTCGATACGAGGTTGACGCTCTCGAGTACCGCGAGGTGCTGGGTCACGGCCTGTCGGGTCACCGGAAGCTCCGCGGCCAGCATGGTAGCGGTGGCGACACCGTACGAGCCGAGATGCTCGAGGAGCAGGCGGCGGTTCGGTTCGGCCAGCGCTGCGAACAGCTCGTCGGCATGATCGAGCAGGGCGGTCGTCATCGCGCGCCTTGCTCTGCATAAGCGGCGAGGTTG
>DASRSG010000238.1:0-5531 GCA_035656595.1 Jatrophihabitantaceae bacterium
CGGCGGGTCCTTCCACGGCGGCGATCAGCGGCTTGGTCAGGCGGCGCCCCTTGAGCAGCGACTCGATGACCGACAGATCCATCGAACGGGCCGAGTCGCCCGGATGCGAGGTGGTCATCGCCTTCAGGTCGGCTCCGGCACAGAACGCGCCGCCCGCGCCGGTCAGGATGCAGACCCGGATCTCCGGGTCTGCATCGACCTGGTTCCAGGCCGCCGTCATGCCCGCGAGCATCGGCCCGGACAGGGCGTTGCGCGCCTCCGGGCGGTTCATCGTCACGATGAGAACCTGGCCGCGCTTCTCGACGAGGCAGTGCTGGTCATCAGGCGTGGGCATCGCGACGTCCTCGAGGTCAAGTCTGGGCTTGCACGAAACGATAACACGTTCTAGTTTTCGTGCATGGCGTACAACATCGCGGATCTCTTCGAGCATGCCGTTGACTACTTCCCGGACCGGCTGGCCGTGGCCTGCGGCGACGGCGAGGTCACCTACGCCCACCTCGAGGAACAGGCGAACCGGCTCGCCCACCACCTCGCCGAGCATGGCGTCAGCGCCGGGTCGCACGTCGGCATGTGCACCCGCAACCGGCTGCAGTCGATCGTCACCATGCTCGCGGTCTACAAGCTGCGCGCAGCGCTTATCAACGTGAACTACCGGTACACGGCGAACGAGATCCGCTATGTGCTCGAGAACGCCGATGTCGTCGCCCTGGTGCACGAGCGCACCTACTCCGACCGCGTCGCCGAGGCGCTGCCCGGCGCGCCCTCGGTGCGGCACACGGTTGTCATCGAGGACGAGACCGACCTGCCGTTCACCGGCACCGCCTACCTCGAAGCGCTCGCGAGCAGCCGTCCCGAACGCGACTTCGACGAGCGCAGCGGCGATGACCACTACCTGCTCTACACCGGCGGTACCACCGGACAGCCGAAAGGAGTCATCTGGCGGCACGAGGATGTCTGGCGCACGCTCGGCGGCGGGATCAACTTCGTCACCGGCGAACCGCTGGACAACGAGTACGCCCAGGCTGAGACGGGCAACGTGACCGGTGGCCTGACCCGAATCTGCCTGGCGCCGCTGATCCACGGCAATGCCCAGTGGGCGGCGCTGATGGCGCTCTTCGGCGGCGACACGGTCGTGCTGCTGACCCAGTTCGAACCCGCGGCGGTATGGGAAGCGGTGCAGCGACGCAAGGCCAACCTGATCGTCCTGATCGGCGACGCGATGGCCCGCCCGATGATCGAGGCGTTCCGTGCCGACAGCTACGACGTGTCGACCCTGTTCGCGATCTCCAGCAGTGCGGCGCTGTTCTCGCAGAGCGTGAAGAACGAGTACCTCGAGGCCCTGCCCAACGTCGTGATCACCGACGCGATCGGATCGTCGGAGACCGGGTTCATGGGCATCAGCATGGTGACCAAGGACAGCGAGCAGGGGATCGGCGGGCCGCGCGTCAACGCCGGCACGGACACGATCGTCATCGACATGGACGGCAAGCCGTTGCCGCCCGGGTCGGACGAGATCGGTCGGCTCGCTCGCGGCGGGCACATTCCGCTCGGCTACTACAAGGACCCGGAGAAGACGGCTCGGCTGTTCGTCGAGGTCGGCGGCAAGCGCTACACCGTGCCCGGCGATCTCGCGCGGCACGAGGCGGACGGCACGATCACGCTGCTCGGCCGGGGCAACACCTGCGTGAACACCGGCGGCGAGAAGGTCTTCCCCGAGGAGGTCGAATCGGCGCTCATGTCGCACCCGGACGTATTCGACGTCCTCGTCGTCGGCGTCCCCGACGAACGCCTCGGACAGCGGGTCGCCGCGGTTATCGAACCCCGGCCCGGCGCCACCCCGACCGCTGAGGAACTCACCAAGCATGTGCGCGCCGAGCTTGCGGGATACAAGGCACCGCGCAGCATCTGGCTGGTCGACAAGGTGCAGCGACTGGCCACGGGTAAGGCCGACTACCGGTGGGCGAACCAGTACGCGGCCGAGCATCCCGACGCAGACCTTGCCAGCGTCTCCGGTCGCGAGGCCTAGTCGATGCGCACCCCGATTTGCGACCAGTTCGGGATCGAGCACCCGATCTTCGGATTCACCCCCTCCGAGCATGTTGCCGCTGCGATCAGTCGGGCCGGCGGGCTCGGCGTGCTCGGCTGCGTGCGGTTCAACGACGCCGAAGAGCTCGACGCCGTCCTGAACTGGATGGACGAGAACACCGGTGGCAAGCCCTACGGCGTCGACATCGTGATGCCGGCCAAGGTCCCCACCGAGGGCACAGCTGTGGACCTGGGCGCCTACATCCCCGACGGTCACAAGGCGTTCGTGCAAGAGACGCTGCGCAAGCTCGGCGTGCCGCCGCTGCCCGACGACGGCGACCCGGCGCAGGCCGGCGTGCTCGGCTGGCTGCACTCGGTGGCGCGCGCACACGTCGATGTCGCGTTGCGGCACCCGATCAAGCTCATCGCCAACGCGCTCGGCTCACCGCCGGAGGACGTTATCGATCTGGCCCACGAGAAGGATGTGCCGGTCGCTGCGCTGGCGGGGAAGGCGAAGCACGCACGCTCGCATGTCGACAACGGTGTCGACATCGTCGTCGCACAGGGCACCGAAGCAGGCGGGCACACCGGCGAGATCGCGACCATGGTGCTGGTGCCCGAGATCGCCGACGCGGTCGGAGATGACGCACACGTCCTGGCCGCGGGAGGCATCGGGTCGGGCCGCCAGATCGCGGCCGCCCTCGCGCTCGGCGCAGGTGGGGTGTGGATGGGCTCGTACTGGCTGACCACCTCCGAGTACACGCTCGGCGCCGGCGACACGATGAAGGATGCGCTGGTCGCAGCAGGCTCCGATCAGACGGTGCGCTCGCGGGTGTACAGCGGGAAACCCGCGCGGTTGCTGAAGTCGAGGTGGACCGACGCGTGGGCCGAAGAGGGCGCACCGGATCCGTTGCCGATGCCGCTGCAGAACCTGCTCGTCAGCCAGGCGCACCAGCGGATCATGCAGGCCGGCGATCCGTCGGTCATCGCGATGCCGGTTGGGCAGATCGTCGGCAGGATGAACGCAGTACGCCCGGTTGCCGAGCTGATCGACGAGCTCGTAGCCGAGTTCGACGAGACGATGGGCCGACTCGACAAGTTTCGCTGAGCGACGCTTGCGGAGCGAATAGAGGTGCAGTGCGCGTGTCGACCATCTTCGAGCCGGGTCGGCTCGGGCCGATCACGTTGCGAAACCGGACGATCAAGGCCGCGACGTTCGAGGGCATGACCCGCGGCGCGCGCGTCAGCGACGAACTCATTGACTTCCACCGGCGGGTTGCCGCGGGCGGCGTCGCAATGACCACGGTCGCGTATTGCGCAGTTGCGCCGGAAGGGCGCACCGACCGGCACCAGATCTACTGGCGTGACGAGGCTCGTGCCGGATTGCAGCGCCTCACCGACGCCGTTCATGGCGAAGGCGCGGCGATCTCGGCGCAGATCGGTCATGCCGGGCCGGTGGCCGACGGGCGCAGCAACCGGCTGCCGGCCCTCTCGCCGAGCCGGCTGTTCTCGCCACTGTCGCTGCAGTTCACTCGTCGGGCCAGCATCGACGATCTGGCCCGGATCGTGACCGCGCACGCTGACGCTGCGAGCGCCGCGGTCGATGTGGGCTTCGACGCGGTCGAGATCCATCTCGGGCACAACTACCTGGCGAGCGCGTTCCTCAGCCCGAAGTTGAACCGGCGCCGTGACCGCTACGGCGGCTCGCTCGAGAACCGCGCACGGTTCGCGCGCGAGATCGCCCGCGCGGTGCGCGACGCTGCCGGCGGACGGATCGCAATCCTGGCCAAGCTCAATCTGGACGACGGCGTGCGGCGCGGACTGCACCTCGATGAGTCGATCCAGGTCGCGCGCTGGCTCGAGGCCGACGGCTCGATCGATGCACTCGAGATGACGGCGGGCAGCTCGCTGCTCAACCCGATGTATCTGTTCAAGGGCCCCGCGCCGTTGCGCGAGTTCGCTGCCGCGATGCGCCAGCCCGTCCGCCTCGGAGTGCGAATGTTCGGACGGACCCGATTGCACAGCTATCCGTACCGTGACGGCTACCTGCTCGACGATGCCAAGCAAGTGCGCGCGGCGGTGCGCTTGCCGATGATCCTGCTCGGTGGAGTAACCGATCTGCGGGTGATGGACGACGCGATGTCGGCCGGCTTCGAATTCGTCGCGATGGCTCGCGCGCTGCTGCGCGAGCCGGATCTGGTCAACCGGTTGCGGACCGACGCCTCTGCTCGATCGAAGTGCATTCATTGCAACAAGTGCATGCCGACCATCTATAGCGGTACCCGCTGCGTCCAGATCGCTTAGGCCGATAGGCGCACACGCGCGATCTCGCGCAACTCCTTGTCATCGGTGGATTTGGCGGCTTCGCGCAGCACGGTATCGGCGGCCCGACCGTGGGCAATGAACTCGGCCAGCTCGTTGCCGAAGTACGGGCCCTCCAGCCGCGTCCAACTGACAGTCACCGGAGGAACCTTGGCCACGACTCCCAACAGGATGCGTAGGGTCCGCTCGACGAACTTGCTCCAGAACACGCGGAACGCAAGCTTCATGAACGCGGGTACGTAATTGTGCAGCGGCGAGCACGTCAGCTGGTACACCTTCGAGCGCATGTGCGTACCTATGTGTGCTTCGGCGATGTAGGCATGATGCACGTCGCCGGACAGCACGCAGATGGTTGCCGGCGCAGTATCACGGCGGCCGACCGTGGCGATGAGTTCGCCGAGCCGCTGGAACGACTTGCCGAACGACGCCCAGTGCTCGAGATCGGCGGCACGACGCAGCCATTCACCAAAACGGGCGAGACGCTTGCCGTGCTTACCGTCGCAGAGCACTTCGTCCCACGATTCAAGGTCGTGCAACGCACGTGCGAGCAACCACGGCAGTGATGTGCCGATCAGAAGGTGGTCGTAGTCGCCGTCGAGCTGCTTCTCGATCCACGCGAACTCTTCGTTACTCACCATGCTGCGCTGACCGTCGGCCAGGATTCGTCCGCAGCGCGAGTCGACCATCACCAACCGGACGCGGCCGAAGTCTCGACGGTATGACCACCGCGTGCCTTTCACACCGTCCGCCTCGGCGTCGGCGTGCGTGGCGAACTCACGCAGTAGCGACTCGACGTCAGTGCCGGATGTGCGAATTTGCTGGTACAGCTCGTTCTCGCGCAGGTCGTCGGGGGACAGGTTGCCGAGATGCTGGTACACCCAGTACGACGACAGCCCGCCGATGATGCGCTCTTGCCACCAGTCGGTGCGCTGCATGTCCTGACGCCACTCGTGCGAGGTGTTCCAGTCATCGCGCACGTCGTGATCGTCGAAGATCATCGCGCTCGGAATCGTCGAGAGCAGCCACCGAACGTCCGGATCGGTCCACGACTCCAGGTACAGCCAGGTGTATTCCTCGAAGTCGGCGACCTGATCCTTCGCGCCCTTGGTGATGTCGCGACGGGTGCGGATCCGTCGCTGGGTCGCCTCGGAGGTCTCATCTGCATAGACCTGGTCGCCCAGCAT
>DASRSG010000239.1:0-6564 GCA_035656595.1 Jatrophihabitantaceae bacterium
ACTGACCGGCAAGAACAGCAGTGATGACAAGGCGACGTTTCGACATGCCGCAGCCTGCGAACCGTCGACCATTCCGAAGACCTGCGACACGCTATGCCGATGTCGCGAGACACCCCATTCCGATGTCCTGAACCAGGACACCACGCCCTCCGCTGAAACCGCCGGACTAGTGAGCAAGGTCGCCGGTACTAGTGGCCTTGGATCTGCCGGGATGCGCCGAGGTCCTCGCCCGCGAGCTTCGCCGCCTTCGCGCCTGCGAACTCGTGCCCGTGCACGGAGGCGAACCTGGCTCGAGGAGTAGCCCGCCGTGGCGAGAGCCTGTTCGACGGTCAGGACCTCCTGGTCGGCAGTTGCCGCTGCTGTGCTCGAAGCGGCGATGCTCGTTTGGGCCGGGTGGAGGATCGCGTGGTTATGCGCGTACTGCGCGCGTTTGTAAGCCAGCACCGTGGTCGCGACGCCGGTGCTGGCGCTCGTGATGTCGGTGATCTGGGACTGGAGGTCGGCCATGACCGCGTCCAAATCCGGGGTGGAGGCAGCCTGGGCAGGATCGGCGAGCAGCGCTTCGATTGTGTTGTACGCGGCCGTCAGTTGCGGCAATGCGCCGCATTGCAGAGAATCGGCGGCCGCGGCGAGCCTCGGCATTGAACCGGCTAGGTCGCTGAGTTGGGCGTGGCGATGCCGTGGTCGAAGGCGTAGATGATGGCCGCGGCGCGATCGCGCAGGCCGAGTTTGGCGAAGATCCGTCCGATGTGGCTCTTGACTGTGAGCTCGGAGATGGACAGCACGCCGGCGATCTCGGCATTGCTGAGGCCTTGGCCGATCGCAGCGAGTACGTCGCGTTCGCGGGCGGTGAGGTCGGCGATCGCCGGCGGGTTGGTTCGGGTCGCCGCATTGCGGTAGGTCGCCAGCACCCGCGCGGTGACGGCAGGGTCGAGCCAACTGTCACCAGCGGCGACGGACCGTACCGCCCGCATCAAGTCCTCGGCCGCCGAATCCTTCAGCACGAAGCCCGCCGCCCCAGCCCGTAGCGCGCCCGACAAGAGTTCGTCGTCATCGAACGTGGTGAGCGCAAGTACCGGCGGCGGGTCGCTCATCGTGCGCAGCCGCCTGGTCGCTTCAATCCCGTCGACGTGGCGCATGCGCAGATCCATGACGACGACGTCGACCTCGTGCGCGGCTAGAGCGGCGGGAACCTCGCTGCCGTCGGTACATTCGGCGACGATCTCGAATCCGTCGCGCCGGCGCAGGATGCGTTGCAGGCCGGAACGCACCAGTTCTTGATCGTCGACGAGCAGCACCCGCACCTCGCTGTCGACGGTCATGTCGTGACCACCGGCGTTGCCACATGCTCGACGCTGGGCAGTATCAGGTCCACGAGCCAGCAGTCACCGTCAACGCCGGTGCGCAGCTGGGCGCCCATTTGCTCGGCCCGAGCGGTCATGCCGGCCAGGCCCGTGCCTCCCTTGCCAGCGCGACGAGTTCCGGTCGGGAGCGTGTTGCGCACTGATAAGCGCACCGTGTCCGCATCGACGTTCAAACACACGGATGCGGTGGCAGTCGGGGCGTGCTTGGCGATATTCGCCAGGCTTTCCTGCACGATTCGATACAAGCCCAGGCCTGCAGCGTCACCGACGGCACCGCCGATGCCGATGCGCTCGTACGCGACGTTGAGGCCGGCGAGGCGCGACTGTTCGATCAGCGCCGGTACGTCAGCTATGCCCGGTAGCGGCTGGGTCTCTGCCGGACCGGCGCTCAGCACCGCGACGGTGCGGCGTAGGTCGCTCATCGCCTCGCGGCCGACCCGCTCGGCCTCGACCAGCGAGTCGACGGCATCGGTGATGTCAGCATGCTGTTGCAGGGAGTATCGGGCGGCCGTGACATGCAGCAGGTTGATGCTCAGCGAGTGGCCGACGACGTCGTGGACTTCACGAGCGACCCGCTGTCTTTCGGCGAGCATCGCCTGTTGTTGGGCGATGGTGGTGTTGGCCCGTTCGGCTGCCAAGGCGCGCATCTGCCAACGCAGCGCGATTCCGACGTCGACACCAAGGATCACGCCGACGATGTAGAGCGGCGCGCTCTGCAGGTGGTGGCTTTCGGCGGCGACGACCAGCACGGCGATCTCGACTGTGGAAAGGATCAACGCGGGCCATATCCGCGAGGTCGCGGCCACCTCGCCGGCCACGATCATGAACAGCAGCGGTGCGAAGTCGGGCGTCGCGGGCTGGGTTAGGTACAGGGCGACTGCGACGGTCGTCGTCAGCGCCTCGATCCACGGTGGGACGAGCCAGCCCAGCATTGCCCACACCACAACCGGGCTCAGGGTCAGGATCAACGCGGCGATGGTCGCCAGCGACGGTGCGAAGGCGCCGCGTTGCGCGTACGCGACGATCGTGAGCACTATGCAGGTCATCGCGGAGTAGGCCGGGATCCACCACGGGTAACTCAGCCCGAGGCGTTCGCAACTACGCTCGATTCCGCTCTGCACGCGGCGCAGCAACCCAAGCACGCCTCAACTCTAGAAGTCGCCGGGCAGTATTCCATCCGGCCACGGTCGGCACCCTGTCCTACCACGGTAGGAGATCGAAAACCCTGCCTCGGCGCGACGCGAACTGCCCCGTCGAATAGCTAGCGTCGCTATCAACGTCAAGACTACGGATTCGACCAAGGGGTTGCGATGAGCTGGACCGAGACGCACCGCTACTACGGCGCCTTGCGCGCCATCGAGGCCGAATTGGACCGCCGCGGTGACGGGATCATCGTCTGGCATCGTGACTACGCCGACATCTTCGGCAGTCCCGATAAGTTGCGGCTCGCGCTGCGCACTCGATGGGCAACGATGGTCGACGCCCAGATCGAGGTGCCCTTCGACGCCGCGGGACGTCCCAGCCCGGCGTTGTGCGAGGTCGCCGCCGCGCATCGCGGCCTGCTGCTCGCGCTGATGCGCAACGTATCGCCGAGCCAGCCGGCACCACGGTCGGATGCCACGCTGGCGGGAGTGGCGTGAGCCGACTGCGCGCAGCGACGGTATGGGCCACCCGTTACGGCCTGCCTGGTCTCGCTATCCGGGCTGCCGCTCGGCGCGGCGACCTGATTTCCCGAGCCGCTACCGACCCGGTTGCCCTCGATAACCCCGCGAGCCTGTACGACGGACTGCGGGCGCTCGGTCCTATCGGCGGGAACCGGCTGGTGTACGCCTCGGCACATCACGGTGTCGTCAACCAAATTTTGCGGGACGAGAGGTTCCTGGTCGATCCTGGCGGTGCGCCGACTCGACTGCTCAACCGGATCATGGCCGCTGCCATCGATCCACGCGCCCTTGGACCGGTCGACGTCCCGTCGCTGCTTGCGATTCAACCGCCGCAGCACACCCGCATCCGCACGCTCGTATCGCGCGCGTTCACGCCACGAGCGATCGCAGGATATGCCGAGCGCATCGAGCACATCGCCCACGATCTGCTCGACCGCGTCGATGCAGGCGCCGGCGGCTTCGATCTGGTCGCCGACTACGCGGCACAGCTGCCGGTTACCGTCATTGCCGAGATCATCGGCGTGCCCCAGGACATGCGCACCGATCTGCTACGCATTGGCAACGACGCCGCACTCACCCTCGACCCGGTGCTGTCGTGGCGCGACTACCGCGTGGCCGACCGCGCGATCCGCGAGGGCAACGACTGGCTCGAAGACCACATCGCCGCACTGCGCCACAACCCCGGCGAGGATCTGCTCAGTGAACTCGTGCGCGCGAGCAGTGCCGATGATCGCCTCAGCGACGAGGAATTGCGGGTCAACGTCCTGCTGTTGCTAGGGGCCGGTTTCGAGACCACGGTCAATCTCATCGGCAACGCGACCGTGCTCCTGCTCGGGCATCCCGACCAGCTGGACACGCTGCGCGGCGACCCCGCCCGCTGGGACAACGCCGTCGACGAAGTCCTGCGCTACGACTCACCGGTCCAGATCACCGTCCGCACGCCACGCGAGGACGCCGACATTGCAGGCCACCGCCTTCGCGCCGGTCGTCCGGTCGTACTGATGCTGGGAGCCGCCAACCGTGATCCGGACGTGTTCACCGAGCCGGACCGCTTCGACGTCACGCGCCCCGACGCGCGGCAACACCTCGCGTTCTCGGCAGGCGCGCACTACTGCCTCGGCGCGCAGTTGGCCCGACTAGAGGCACGCATCGCATTACGCACGCTATTCGACCGCTTCCCCCGGCTGGCGCTCGATGCCCCACCCACCCGGCGCACAACCCGCGTGCTGCACGGCTACGCTCAGCTGCCGGTCGCCGCGTGACCGCCCATCGGGTGAAAGCAGTCGCCACGGCGGTGATGTCGAGGGTGCCGCCGCCGCCGGGCAACGCCGCTTCGACATCGAGGTGCAGGTGCACCCCTCACCGTCCACGGTCAGCGTCAGCGGGCATCTTGCCGATGCGGAACAGCCGGTAACCGATTGACTTTCCCACGGCGAGCAGCCTGGCAGATCCGGGCTAGGTTGCAATACATGTCGGTGCAAGAAAGCTTCGCGCGGATGTGGAGTGCACTCGAGCCGATCGGACGTTCGCCGTCGTCGGGTGGGTATCGGCGCTTCGCCTGGACGGACGAGGATGCCGAGCTGCGTGCCTGGTTCGCGGCCGAGGCTGCTACCCGCGGGCTGGAAGTAGCCCTCGATCGGGCCGGCAACCAGTGGGCGTGGTGGGGCGATCCCGATGCGTCCGGACCGGGAGTGGTGACCGGCTCGCATCTCGACTCGGTGCCCGACGGCGGCGCGTACGACGGGCCGCTCGGCGTGGTCTCCGGGCTGCTCGCGATTGACGCGCTGCGGGCGCGCGGCTTCGCGCCGGCTCGTCCGATCGCGGTGGTGAACTTCGGCGACGAGGAAGGTGCGCGGTTCGGCGTGGCCTGCGTCGGCTCACGTGTGATTACCGGCGCGTTGCCCGCTGATCGGGCGCTCAGCCTGCGCGATGCGGACGGTACGACCATTGCAGACGCACTTACCCGACAAGGGCGTGCCACCGATCTGGGACGAGACGACGAGGCCCTGCGGCGCGTCGGCAGCTTCGTCGAGTTGCACGTCGAGCAGGGGCGCGGGCTCATCGACCTCGACCGTCCGGTTGCGGTCGGCTCGTCCATCTGGCCGCACGGTCGCTGGCGACTCGACCTGCTCGGCGCCGCCGATCACGCAGGCACCACGCAGCTGGCCGATCGCGACGATCCGATGCTCGCGCTCGCCTTGGCGATCGTCGCCGCGCGCACGTCGGCTCAGGAGCGTGGCTGCCTGGCGACGATCGGCAAGGTGCAGGTCGAGCCGAACGGGGTGAATGCGATCCCGTCGCGAGTGCGCGCGTGGCTCGATGCCCGCGGACCGGCCGAGGCCGATGTGCAAGCGGTGGTCGCGGCGGTGGCAGCGCGGGTCGGTATCGAGGCGGTGGCCGAGTCGGTCACGCCGGCCACGTCGTTCGACCCGACGCTCGTACGGCGGCTGGCGGCGCTGCTCGACGACGCGCCGGTGCTGGCGACCGGCGCCGGTCACGACGCCGGCATCCTCGCCGCGGCCGGCATCCCGGCGGCGATGCTGTTCGTCCGCAACCCGACCGGCGTGTCGCACTCGCCGGCCGAGCACGCCGAGATCGACGACTGCGCGGCCGGTGTCGGCGCGCTGACCGAGGTGCTGGCCGACCTTGCCGGCTAGAGCAGGCCGCGGATGAACGCTGCCTGGCCGGCGTGCTGCAGGTCGTCGGCCAGCACGCTGATCAGCCGCACGCCGAGGGTGACCGGCGGATCCCAGTTCTCGTCGACGACGCGGTCCAGGTCATCGGCGGAGACGCCGCGGAGGTACTCGATCGTTTGCTCCTGCACCGCGTCGTAGTAGCCCAGCAGGAGTCCGGCCGATGCCCGGACCGCGGCGACGTCGTCGGAGCCGTGCCCGTAGCCGGTTGCGTCCGGGTCGAAAGGCAGGTCGAACCGATCCGCCCAGCCGCCGGCGTGCCAGGCCTGTGGATGGTCGGCCACTGCTGCCACGTGATCGTCCTGTATCCGGCTCAGGTGCCAGACCAGCCAGGCGATCGAGTTGCCGCGATCGTCGATGCGTCGTGCCAGCTGGTCGTCGTCGAGACCGTCCACTGCACGATGCACCACCTGCTGGATCCGTCCGAATGCCTCGGTGAGCAAAGCTGTTTCGTTCATATCACTTCCTCTGCAGACGTAGCCCGCCGAACGCGATCGCGCAGACTGCGTCGGCGAGATCGGAGTGCCGCGGGCGGTACCACTCGGTCAACGAGTTCACCATGCCGAAGAGCAGCCGCGCGGTGACGTCCGGGTCGACGTCCGGACGGACGTCGCCATCGGCTTCGGCCTGCCGGACGAGCGCTGCGACGTAGCGGTCGAACTGCCGGCGACGGTTGAGCGCCGACCGCTCGACATCGGTATTGCCACGAACCCGCAGCAGCAATGTCACGTAGGGCAGCCGATCCTGCAGCACCTCGACGCTGCCGCGCACCAGGTGCTCGAGCTTCGCGATGGCGGGCGCCTCGAGCCTGCGGGCCTGGTCCAGCACGTTGAACAGCCCGTC
>DASRSG010000240.1:0-8971 GCA_035656595.1 Jatrophihabitantaceae bacterium
ATCAGTACGCCGTCCGGCCACGTCGCTTCGTCCTGCCGGGTCAGCTCGCGTGACAGGCAGGCGAGCGAGTCGTCGTCGAAGTGCTTGTCGTCGATCGTGATCGCCCCGCGCTGGTAGCGACACGAGCCGAACGCCAGGCGCACTTCGGTCGCGTCGACCTGCTGCGTGCGGATACGAGACGCGGGACGGGACGAGTCGAGCGGCGGCCACACCTGCTCACCGTCAAGGCGAACTTCATACGGGACGGACGTCCCGGGCGCGAGTCCGTCGATGGTAACCAGGGCGTAGTGGTGTCCGCCGACCGTCCAGGTGTCTTCGGTGTGGCCCAGCACGTCGACCGCGCAGGCGGCGTCGGTCTCGACCCAGACGGTGGCGTCGGTGGTGCCCACGTGTCGCAGAACCGGCCCGATCAGCAATCGCGGCATACCCGGCTCCTACCCGAACCACCCAATCCATCACACATCGGCTGGAGCGTCCGCGCTCCTACTCTCGCCGGAGGGACAGTCGGCTGTCCTGAAGTTGCTCGCTGAACCGGCCGTCAGCGGCTGATGGTTTGCCGATCGGCTTCTGCACCGGCAACGCGGACCATCTCGGCGTCCGCGTCGACCGCGACCACGTTTACGCGGCCACCGGGCTGGCGAAGCCGATATAGCTCGACCACGGCTCGGTCTTCTTCGAGATCTGGTCGCTCCAGTTGCCCGAGATCGTCGTGATGTGTTTCGTGGCGGAGTCCACCGAGATCACGATCTCGACGTGCTCATTGCTGTTCCAGAGGGCCATATCGCCGACATGCGGCGTGTTCGGGTGCCAGGTGTTGTGATTCTGCCCGTAGACCTTCGCCGACGAGGCCAGGTGTGGCAGCGAGCCAAGCCCGCTGACCGACGCGCCCTCCTGCTTGTACACCCAGTGCACGAAGTCCATGCACCACGCTTCGGCGTACATCCCGTTGTCGCACTTCGGTGCGTCGGCGTGCCACTGGGTACTGAAGAAGTTGCAGTTGGAGCCTGCTGGGTGCTCGAACTTGTGACCGTCGTCGTTGGAGAACTCATAGCGGGCCTCATTGGCGATGCACACTCGAAGTGACCCGCACCCAGGATCGTGGATCGGGCTTGCAGTCGCCATCCGCATGGTTGACAGCAGTGCCACGGCAAGCCCGCACACCATCAGCATCCGGGTCATCCGGCCGGAAAGGCTTCTACGCACCATCGGGTAGCTCCTCGCGATTCGAGAGGATCGTCCTCGGCGAACAAATCCGTATGGATTGGTATACGCCATTTTGCACCCTTTCCGCTAGCTCGGGACTGTCTGATGCACCCCGATCCGCATCGGCTTTCGCCGTGGAGGTGGTCCTCGCGTGTTTCCGCCGCCAAGTCCTTAGCGCCGGATCAAGGCGCACCCCGCGACTTTCGAGCGTGTCGGGGCGGTCGCCTAGCGTGATTGATGTGATCGTGCACGAACTGTCGCGTACTGAGGCCCGTCGCATCGCAGTCCGCGCGCAATTGCTCGACCGCGACCGTCCGTCAGATCTGGCCGAAACGGTGCGCCGGCTAACCCTGCTGCAGGACGATCCGACTGCCGCTGTTGCGCCCAATGCCGAACTGGTCGTGTGGAGCCGGTTGGGGTCAACGTGTCCACGGCACGCGGTGACTGACGCGGTCGAGGAGCAGTCATTGATCGACGTGCAAGGCATGCTGCGACCGGCGGAGGATCTCGTGCTGTATCGCGCGGAGATGGCCGAATGGCCCGGCGTCGAGGAGGTGCCCTCCTGGCTCGAAGGTCAGGCGAAGTGGGTGCGAGCCAATGACAGCTTCCGTCGCGATCTGCTCGACGAGCTCAGGCGCGACGGGCCGCTTACCCGCAACGAACTGCCCGACACCTGCACGGTTCCGTGGCGGTCGTCGGGGTGGAACAACAACCGCAATCTGGCGATGATGCTCGAGCTGCTCGTGGTGCGCGGCGAAGTTGCTGCGGCGGGGCGGCGTGGGCGCGACAGGTTATGGGACCTTGCGTCGCGCATCTATCCCGATGACGAGGTGGTACCGAGCGCAGATGCGTATCGGATCCGCAACGAGCGGCGGCTGGGTTCTCTCGGCATCGCCCGGGCGCGCGGGCCTGCGTGCGCCGGTGAGCCGAACGGTGTTGAGGACGTTGGCGAGCCGGCGGTGATCGACGGCGTGAAGGGCGAATGGCGCGTCGATTCGAATCTGCTTGGCGGCGCGTTCAGTGGACGTGCGGCAGTGCTCTCGCCGCTGGATCGACTCATCTTCGACCGCAAGCGGATGCTCGAGATCTTCGACTTCGACTACCAGCTCGAGATGTACAAGCCGGCAGCCAAGCGGCGCTGGGGCTACTGGGCGATGCCGATCTTGTATGGGGATCGCCTCGTCGGCAAGGTCGACGCCACCACCGAGAAGAAGCAGGGCGTGCTGCGGGTCGACGCGATCCATCGCGACGTCCCGTTCACGAAGACGATGACCGAGAAGGTGGCACGCGAGCTCACCGATCTGGCGGCCTGGCTCGAAGTCGACCTGATACTGCCGTCCTGAACGCTCAGCAAGGATCCGGGTGCGGAACGTGCCGGCGGCGCCGCGTCCTGTGTCTCGCCCGAGTTGGCGGCCGGCAAGCGAACGGTCACTGCTGGCGACCGTGTCATCGTGATAGGTCATTGGTTCGTTCGCGAGTGCCACGACGTCATCCTTCATGCGCAGTCCAACCCGCCGAATGCAGCGATCGATGCGGTGCGCGTCGTTCTAACCACCAGTACTGGTCAGGCGTTCACGCTGACGACTCTGCACCCAGACAGATCAGGGCCCTGGGTTCATTAATTGGCCCGCGTCGCACACGGCTACTGCGTCGCGTCGTCGGCAGGCTCGCTTTCGGGTCGGGCTGCGCGATCCACGCGGGTGCCGACGGCGATGATCCCGCAGAGGCCGACCACGATCGCCAACAGCGCAGAGAACACTGCGATCGCGGTTCCGTCGCCGGCATGCTTATGGGCGAAGCAGCGAAAATCAGTGGTGCCAGCCGGGAAGAAGTGCCCGTCCGGACAGCCGATGACGGTGGCATGAAACGCCATGGAAAAGCCCACGATGACGCCGATGACCCCCAAGCAGACTCCGAGGACGACCAGAATCCGCGCGAACGATTGGAGCCGCTCGGCGTTGTCGGTGCGGTTTTGGGTGGGCCATGGATAGCCCTGGTTCGCACTCACGGCGCATGATCGTAGAGCCATGTGGCAGGTTCGTACCAACTCGCATCGCACCGAAGGCACGTGATCGACAAGCGCTGCGCATTACTTCAGTCATGTTTCGCGCAGTTTGATCAGGGACGCGCCCACCGCGCGATCACGCCGGGGTGGTGGCGAGTTCGGCACCCAGGCGGCGCAGCTGGGCGGTTGCGCCACCGAGGGTGAACTCGGCGCGCTTGGCCGCGACGAAGTAACGGTGCACTTCGCCGTCCATGTCGATGCCCGCGCCACCGTGCACGTGCACTGCGGTGTGCGCGACGCGGTGCCCGGCGTCGGCGGCCCAGAACTTTGCTGTTGCCAGCTCCGCCGACGCTGGCAGCGACTCGGACAACCGCCAGGCGGCCTCCCAGGTGGTCAGCCGCACCGCCTCGACGTCGATGTAGGCGTCGGCCAGGCGCTGCGCGACCGCTTGGAAGCTACCGATGGGCCGACCGAACTGCTCGCGTTCGCGCGCGTATGCGGCGGTTAGCTCCAGGGCGCGCTCGAGCACACCGAGTTGAAACGCGCACAGTCCCACGGTCGCGCGCGCGAGCAGCCAGGGCAGCACTTCGGCGCCACCGAGCAGGGCGGCGCCATCGACACGTACCGAGGCCAGCTCGATCGAGGCTTCGGTGTCGCCGTCGACCACCACCTGCGCCTCGATCGAGACGCCGTCGTCGGACGGCCGCACGAGGAACACCCGCGCGCCATCGTCGGTAGCGGCCGGCACGAGGAACAGGTCGGCGATCGTGCCGTGCGCGACGACTGCCTTTGTGCCGTCGAGCACCCAACCGTCGTCGACACGGGTGGCCCGCGTGCTCGGCGCGTCGACCGAGTCGGCCAGATCTTCGGTCAAGGCGCCGGCGATCAGCAACGACCCGTCGCACGCCTGCGCGGCGAGGTCGGCTCGGCCGAACTCGGCCAGCGCCCGTGCGCCAACCGCTATGGACCACAGGTACGGCACCGGCGCGACCAGCCGGCCGAGCTCGATCAACACCGCACAGTCGCCGAGCACGCCTAGCTCGGCGCCGAGTACATCGGCGGCGGCAAGTGCTGACCACAGCGACCGCTCGAAGCGGGCGTCCGTGGTGTCCAACTCGCGCAGCCGGGGGTGGATGAGCCGGTCGGCCGCGATCTGCCTGACCAGCCCGGCGAGCTCGCGCTCGTCGGAGGGAATTTCGAAGTCCATTCCGATCACCGGCCGCTTCCGGGAAGTCGCAGGCCCACGCCCGCGATGATGTCGCGCTGCACCTCGTTGGTCCCGCCGCCGAAGGTGAGGATCAGCGAGGAGCGCACCATCCGTTCCACCCGGCCGTGCAACACCGCACCGGGGGAGCCAGGCCGCACGTATCCATTCGCGCCGAGCACCTCGGTGAGCAATCGGTAAGCCTCGGTCGCGAACTCGGTCCCGAACACCTTGGTCGCGGATGCGTCGGCCGGTCCTACCCTGCTGCCCGAAGCGATGCGCCAGTTCATCAGACGCAGGAACTGCACTCGCGCGAAGACGCGCGCGAGGTGGACCTGCACCCATTCCTGATCGGCCACCTGGCGGCCATCGGCGAGCTTGGTCTGCTGCGCCCACTCTCGCACCTCGCGCAGCGCGCTCATGACCGGCGCCGCCGAGGTCAGCGCCACCCGCTCGTGATTGAGCTGATTGGTGATCAGTGGCCAGCCCTTGTTCTCCTCACCGACCAGCGCCGTCACGGGCACGCGGACGTCCTCGTAGTACGTCGCGCTGGTAGTCGGGCCGGACATGGTGTGGACCGGCGTCCACGAGAATCCAGCGGCATCGGTCGGCACGAGAATCATCGACAGGCCCTTGTGCTTGGGCGCATCGGGATCGGTACGGCAGGCCAGCCAGACGTAGTCGGCGTACTGGATCAGGCTCGTCCACATCTTCTGGCCGTTGATGACGTACTCATCGCCGTCGCGAACCGCCCGGGTGCGCAGCGACGCAAGGTCGGTGCCGGCATCGGGTTCGGAGTAGCCGATCGAGAAATGCATCTCACCGGACGCGATCCTGGGCAGGAAGAACTGTTTTTGCTCCTCGGTGCCGAACCGCATGATCGTCGGGCCGACCGTGTTGACGGTAAGGAACGGGACGGGCGCGCCGGCAATGGCCGCCGCGTCGGTGAAGATCAGCTGCTCCATCATTGACGCACCCCGGCCGCCGTACTGCTCGGGCCAGCTCAGGGTCAGCCAGCCGTCAACGCCCATCTGGCGCACGACCTGCTTGTAGACCTCACCGTCGCCGTAGTCGCCCCCGCTGGCCAGCGCGGCCCGCCGCTCGGGCGTCATCAGCGTCGCGAAGTACTCGCGCAACTCCTGCCGCAGGCGTTCCTGCTCGGCGGTGTAGGCGATGAACATCGGCTGCTCCTTCAGCGTGCTCGGCGGAGCCGCTCGGCGAAGTGAAACGCGTTCTAGCAGAGCGTAGCGCCCGGGACTCGAAAACGTCGACACGAGCTGGGGTGCGAGTCCCTGTCTGCTTATCCGACTGGCGTTGCGGTGAACTAGAACACGTTCTATAGTCGGCCGAAGCGAGAGTGGTGAGTGACCCCGCACCCGGCTCGTCGTTAAGTCACTGACACGAGCCGGCTACGTGTAGGCAACAGCACTTGGGTTCGGGGACGAGCCACCCGATGCGGAAGGCGGAGAACCGATGCAGGTCACGGTCGATACGGACCTCTGTGAAGCCAACGCCGTCTGCTGCGGGTTGGCGCCCGACGTGTTCGAACTCGATGACGACGAAACGCTCGTGATCAAGCTGCCCGAACCGCCGCCCGACCGTGTCGAACGGGTGACACTCGCAGTGTCGCGGTGCCCGAAAAACGCACTTCAGATCGTTTCGTAACCGCCGTTCGGCGATTGCGAGCACACAAACATGACGCGCAGTGAGTGATGTTGCCGAATCCCGGGAACAACGCGTCTCGGCAGGATGGGAGCCGTCGGGCATGACCGAGCGGACTGGCTTGGCAGGCAAGGTCGCAATCGTGACCGGTGCTGGTGCCGGGCTGGGCCGTGCCGAGGCACTTGCGCTGGCCGCGGCGGGCGCGGACGTCGTGGTCAACGACCTGGCCGAGTCGGACCTCGTCGACGAGATCGAAGCGCTCGGCGCGAACGCGATCTTTGTTGGTGGCGATGTCTCCGAACGGGCCACCGCGGACGCGATTACCGCTGCCGCCACCGAGCACTTCGGCGGGCTGCACATCGTGGTCAACAACGCCGGAGTCACCCGCGACCGGATGTTGTTCAACATGACTGACGACGAGTGGGACACCGTGCTCGGCGTGCACCTGCGCGGGCACTTCCTGCTCTCGCGCAATGCCGCTGCGTACTGGCGTGCGCAGGTCAAGGCGAGCGGCGAACCGGTGTACGCCCGGATCATCAACACTTCGTCCGAGGCCGGGTTGACCGGCTCGGAAGGGCAAGCCAATTACTCCGCGGCCAAAGCCGGGATCACCGCGCTGACACTGGCAACCGCCCGCGGCCTCGCCCGGCTCGGGGTGCGGGCCAACGCGATCTGCCCCCGCGCCCGCACTGCGATGACGGCCGAGGTGTTCGGCGACGCGCCGGCCGAGGGCATCGATCCGCTCTCGGTCGAGCACGTCGCACCCCTGGTCGCGTACCTCGCCTGCCCGGCTGCCGACTCGATCAACGGGCAGGTGTTCGTCGTGTATGGCGGCATGGTCGCCCTGATGGCGGCGCCGGCGCTCGAGGCCCGTTTCGACGTCGCGCGACCCGCCCGCACATGGACTGCCGACTCGCTCGACGCGAGCCTCGGTGCGTACTTCGCCGACCGCGACCCGGCGCGCACATTTGCCGCCACGGAGGTGCTCTCGCTCGCATGACCGGCAACACGAGAACGTCGATACCGCCCCGCCGGCGGCGCTTGCTCGCGATCGCGACCGTGTGCACCCTGCTCGCCGCGTGCGGCTCGCAGGTGCCCCCCAGCCAGTTCATCAATGCACAAGGCGGCGGCGCCGGCGGCGGCGGTGGCGTGAATCAGGCCGCCAGTGGCGGCGGTACTGGTCGCGGGTCGCACGGCACCGGCGGCGGGACGACAACCGGCGGCGGGACGACAACCGGTGGCGGCGGCACCGGCGGCGGGACGACAACCGGTGGCGGCGGCACTGGCGGCGGGACGACAACCGGCGGCGGGACGACTACCGGTGGCGGCTCGCACGGCGGCGGCCACGGCGGTGGCAAGACTGGCGGCGGCAGCACTGGTGGCGGCAAGACCGGCGGCGGTCGGACGAGCGGCGCGGGCGGCAACGTGCAGGCCGGCAGCTGCAAGGGATTCCAAAACTCCAAGGGCATGTCCGACTCGACCATCAAGATCGCCAACATCGCGGACACGAGCGGCCCGGTTCCCGGCCTGTTCAAGAGCGTGCAGGACGCCATGAAGGCGTACGTCGCGTACTTCAACGCGACCTCGAGCATCTGTGGCCGCAAGCTCTCGCTCGATCCGCTGGACAGCCAGACCAGCTCGAGCGGCGATCAGCAGGCGTCGAGCACGGCGTGCGCCAATGACTTCGCAATCGTGGGATCGATGGGCGCGTTCGATGACGGTGGCGCGCAGACCGTCACGCAGTGCGGGATTCCCGACCTGCGCACCGCAGTGACCGAGAGCGCGCGGCTGAAGTCGCCCGATGTCTACGCCGCGCAATCGCTCAACGTGTCCTACGAGCCGACCGAACCTGCCGACTACTACAAGCAAGCCTTCGGCAGCGACGTCATCCAGCACGCGGCATTCATCTACCTGGACGCCGGTGCGTCGTCCCTGAACGCCGGCAGCGAGATCAAGGCGTGGACGAGCCGCGGCTTCAAGTTCATCTACAAGGCCGGCGTCCCGGTGACCGAGTTCAACTACACGAAGTACGCCAGCGAAATGCAGAGCGCGGGCGTCAAGTACGTGCAGTGGGTCGGCGCGTACCAGCAGGCGGTCTCGCTGGCGAAGGCGATGGCGCAGCAGAACTTCCACCCGCAGTTCATCATGGACCCGGTGGCCTACGATCCGGGCTTCGTCTCGTCCGGTGGCTCGGCCGTGAACGGCACGCACGTGTGGATCAACAGCGCGCTGTTCTCGGAGGCCAACGGCAACCCGGAGCTGCAGAACTACCTCAGCTGGCTCCAGCGCGTCGCCGGTAACACCGCTCCGACGTACTTCGGCATCTACGCCTGGGGAGCGGCCGAGCTGTTCACGCAGCTCGCGATCAAGTTGGGCGGCAAGCTGACCCGGCAGTCGCTGCTCGGTGCACTCAAGGGTGTCGACAACTACACCGGTAACGGCCTGTTCGGTCCGCAACACGTCGGCCAGAAGGTCACGGGCAGCTGCTACCAGTTCATCACGTTGAAGAACGGCAATTGGGTGCGCGAAGGGCCGAGCAAGCTCACCTGTGGCACGACCGTGAACACCGGGGTGTCGTGACACGATGAACCAGTTCCTGGCGTTCACCTTCATCGGGTTGCTGTACGGGTCGGCGTACTCGATCGCCGCATCGGGTCTGGTGCTCACCTACACGACCACCCGGGTGTTCAACCTCGCACACGGCGCGGTGAGCATGGTGATGGCGTTCGTCTACTGGCAGCTCACGCAATCGGCACACATGCCGACCTGGGCGGCGATCGCGCTGATACTGCTGGTGATCGCCCCGCTGGTGGGCGTGATCATCGACAGAGTCATCGCGCGCAATCTCGGCGACGCTCCGGTCAGCGTCACCCTTGTCGTCACGATCGGCTTGTTCG
>DASRSG010000241.1:0-3400 GCA_035656595.1 Jatrophihabitantaceae bacterium
GGGACTGGTGGTCGGAAACCGGGCAGGCCGGGCCGCCGCCGAGCACGCAGCCCTGCTCGGACGCATCCGCGCGACGGCAGGGGAGCCGGCCGGCTGTGCGGCGCTGGGCCGCGGTGACCTGCAGCGGGCGATGAGCCGCGATGCCTCGGTGGTCCGTGACGCCAACGGCCTGCATCGACTGATCGGAATGCTGTCGGAAGCCCCGCTGAGCGCGGTCACCAGCCGGTCCGGCCTCGAAGACGCGGCGCTGACCGTCTCGGCTCGCGCGGTGGCGACCGCCGCGCTGGCCCGCCAGGAGAGTCGAGGTTGTCACCACCGGGCCGAATGCGCCGATGAGGCTGCCGCACCGGCTCGTAGCCTTGTCGTGCGGCTCGGCGCTGACTACAGCGAGCAGGTCGAGGAGCTGGCGGCGGTCTGCTGATGGGCCTCCCGCCGGCGACGATCAACAGGGCAGTGCGATCAGAACAGAGCAGGAGGAGCGGCGTGACGTTGTCTGACGGCGAGCTCGTCGAGGCTCGTGCCACGATCGCCCGCGCGCTCGACGAGGACCTGCGCTACGGCCCGGACATCACGACAGCCGCGACCGTGCCCGAAGGCGCGATGACGACAGCGTCGCTGATCACCCGCGAGCCCGGCGTGATCGCCGGGGTCGACATCGCAATCCTGGTGCTCGACGAGGTGCTCGGCGACGGCTACCGGATCGTCAATCGCGTCGAGGACGGGGCCCGACTGCAGCCGGGTGCGCCGGCGTTGACGGTGGAGGCGGGGATGCACGGCCTGTTGACCGCCGAGCGCACACTGCTCAATCTGGTCTGTCACCTGTCCGGGATCGCCACTGCCACCGCGGCGTGGGTGGACGCGGTGAACGGCACCAAAACCAAGATTCGCGATACCCGTAAGACGTTGCCCGGTCTGCGCGCCCTGCAGAAGTACGCGGTCCGGGTCGGTGGTGGCGTCAACCATCGGCTCGGCCTCGGTGATGCGGCGCTGATCAAGGACAACCATGTCGCGGCCGCCGGCTCGGTGGTCGCGGCGCTGCGCGCGGTGCGGGCCGCCGCGCCCGACCTGCCGTGCGAGGTCGAAGTCGACTCGCTCGAGCAGCTCGACGAGATCCTGGCCGAGGGTGCCGAATTGGTGTTGCTCGACAACTTCCCCGTCTGGCAGACCCAGATTGCGGCGCAGCGCCGCGATACTCGGGCCCCGGCAACCAAACTCGAGTCCTCGGGCGGGCTTTCACTCGACACCGCCGCGGACTACGCCGGGACGGGAGTGGACTACCTCGCGGTCGGGGCGCTCACGCATTCGGTGCGGGTGCTCGACATCGGCTTGGACGTTTAGGCCCGACTCCCGGCGATCACCACCGCGGCGGTGCGGCTCCGCGGCCGAAGCCCCACGTCGACTGACCCAATCTCGGTTTGCTCGGTTCATTGTCCGCTCGCTGAAAGTCAGCCTGCAGCAACGGTTCCGCGTCGGACCCTTCGGTGATGGCCGAGCACGGCGCTCTAAAGTCGCAGTCACGGCAATGCGCGGCGAACGTCGGGTAGATGGTTGGCCATCCGGTCATATCCACCGCCTCGGCGGCGATCACCATCCCCGACGAGGTGATCTCGTGACGGCTTCGGCGGATCCGAGTACGACGCAGCACTCCGGCGGTGCGCTGCTCGATCCGGTTCGTCGTATTGCCCCGTGACGCTTCTGCCGAAACACGTTGGTGTTGCGGGAGCGATCGACCTCCGCCGCTGGGCTCGTGTTGGGCAACCGCTTTCGGCGTGCGTTTCAACGCGGACGTGGCGGACGGGAATTTCAGCGGACCGGCGATCCGCACCTCGTTATGGATGGTGCCGGCGATCTGCACACCGATGTAGTCATGCTCGAACGCCCAACAGGCGGCCACCGCCTGCTCGTCACGGTCCAACCGGTCGATGTCCTGCCACTCGTCGACGATGTGGTGGCAGACGACCCAGTACTCGTCGGCGGCGTCCATGGCCACGAGGTCGATTCGGCATGTGTAGATAACCGGAGATCCGTCGTGCACCAATAATCCACACTCGGGATCGTCGGGATCCGGGACCAACGCCTCGGTATCGAGGTTGATCTTGACCGGCGCGAAGTCGTCGATCGAGGTCGCCCAGGCGTCATAGCAATCGAGCAGGGCTGCGCCCCGGTCGAGCATCTCGGTCGCGTCGGCATCGGTCAACGACCGCTCGAGCGCCTTGTGTACCAGCGGCTGGGTCACCTCGTGTTGCCAGTCCCAGGTGCCCGGGTAGTAATACACCGCCAAGGCGTCCTTGAGCGCGTCCGTTAGCGCGGGTTCGACGGCACCGCAGGATCGCAAATTGCGACGGTGCGGTGAGGTGAAGTCCCACTGTCGTCGGCAACGTTTGAACCGTGCGCGCTCCTGTGCGGTAATCCGATAGTCGACCATCTGCCCAGCCGTTCAGTGATGGTGGGCGTGGTCTGGCCACGGATCGTCGACCGGCCAGCGACACCGGTCGGCGTTGTCGGCCATTGACTCGAGCTCGGCAAGCAGGTCGTCGAAGAACGCACGCAGCCGAGCGGGTTCGTCAAGGGGCCAGGCGGCGGAAAACGACATCCACACGTCGGGCGCCGCGGCCGCAGAGGGGGTTTCGGCGTCGGTCACCATTCGCCAGTTGTAAGAGTCGCCGCGGCGCTCCAGGTACACGACGTCACCGCGATCGGGGCCTGCCGCCACGATCGAGGCGAACAGTTCGTCTCTCGTCATTTCGCGCCTCGTTTGTCCAGAATAGGCGCGATGACCGCCGCGATCTAGTGGCTAACTAAGCGGCGCGCTGCCGGTTTCGCAGCGTGGAGCGCGCTCACGTCGCCCGCGATCCGGGATAAGATCAGAGCACCCTCGATCAACGAGATCACGGCAACGGCAAGGCTTTCCGCTTCGGCCGGCGGCCAGCCGTCGGTGCACAGTCGCTCCTCGATCGCCTTGCACCAGCCGGTGAAAGCCCGTGCCGACGCCGCGCGCACCAGTGCGCTGGCATTGACCGATTCGGTGGCGATCGGTTCGATAGGGCAGCCGTCGCGCCGGTCGGCGGTCAGCCCGGCGACCAGCAGGTCAAGCCACCGATCGACGATGTCAGCCAACGGCAGTTCGCTGGCTAAGAATCTGCGCAGTAGTTGCTCGATGGCCGCCCCGGTGCCGTCGACAACCGTGGCGGCCAGCTGCTGCTTTCCCCGCGGGAAGTGGTGATACAGCGAACCCGGCTTTACGGCAGCGTCGTCGAGAATCTGGTTGAGCCCCGTCGCCGCGTAGCCCTGACGGCGGAACAGGGTGGCCGCGGTGTCGATCAACGCGGCCCGACTGCGGTCTGGTCTCGGCACGCTATTGACAATACTTGAGTAATCACTCAAGAATGCTGGAATGAGG
>DASRSG010000242.1:0-13262 GCA_035656595.1 Jatrophihabitantaceae bacterium
GCGAGGGGGACATCTTCCGGCGGGTGGTCGGGTGGAGCGTCGCGTTCGTCGCCTTCATGTGCCTGCTCGTGTACTTGCAGTCAACCGCGGTGCTCTCGTGGATGGTGCCCTGAACCCATGCCGGACGCCCGCTACGTTGGCAGAGTGGACGCAGAGCCAACAGGTGGTCAGCGGTCGGCGCCCGAGGCCGCGTTCTACGCAATTCTGGCCGAGGCGCACGTGGCGGCACCGCATGACCTGCCCGCGCTCATTCGCCGCCACGCCGCCGCCTTCGGCGCTACCGATGCGCGGTGCTTCCTCACCGACCTGCAGCAGACGGTGCTGGTGCCCTTCCTCGAGCCACGCGGTGCCGATGCCGGCGAGATGCTCGAGCCGCTGCCGATCGATTCCACCGTCGCCGGGCGCGCCTTCCAAGAGGTGCAACTGATTGTCCAACATCATGTGGGCGGCGCTGCCGGAGCCACGGTGTGGATCCCGTTGCTCGATGGCACCGAACGTCTCGGTGTGCTCGCGGCATCGGTCGACGACGCCGACGCCGACCGGTTCTCAGGGCCTGGCGGCGCCCCGTTGCGTGCGTTTGCATCCCTGCTCGGCGAGCTGATCATGACCAAGACGATGTACGGCGACTCCGTGGTAAAGCTGCGCCGCCAGGCCGAGATGGGGCTGGCGGCTGAGATGCAGTGGTCGCTCTTGCCGCCGCTGACCTTTGCCTGTCCTGACGTCGCTATCGCAGCCTTGCTGGAACCGGCATACGAGGTCGCCGGTGACACCATCGACTACGCCGTGGATCCCGGGATCGCGCGCGTCGCCGTGTTCGACGGGATGGGACACGGCCTGCGCAGTGCACAACTTGCTGCCATGTCCGTCGCGACCTACCGGCACGCCCGCCGCGCCGGGCTGTCGTTGCTGGAGACCTGCCGGCACATCGACGAGACATTGCTCGAAACCTTCGCCAGCACGAGTTTCACCACGGCGGTGCTGGCCGAATTCGACACGGCCACCGGTGTGCTGAACTGGATCAACGCGGGCCATCCCGAACCGTTGCTGCTGCGCCACGCAGAGCTGGTCAAGCCATTGCACGCCCGTCCGAGGCCGCCATTGGGGATGGATCTGGGCTGGACGGGCCTTTCGCGCGAACCGACGCTCGGCGCTGAGCAGCTCGAGCCCGGCGACTGCGTGCTGCTCTACACCGACGGCGTCACCGACGCGCGCTCACCGGCGGGGGCGTTCTTCGGCGAGGACCGCCTAGTCGATCTCATCGCGCGCAACCTCGCGGCGGGCTTGCCCCCACCGGAGAGCATGCGGCAGGTGGTGCGTGCCCTGCTCGATCACCAGCAGGGTCGCCTGACCGACGACGCGTCGCTGCTACTCGTGCAGTGGCGCCCTGATGAGAACGTGATGCAGGCAGGGGCGGATGGGGCGGATGGGGCGGCTAGCGGCGGCTAGCGGCCGGATTTGCTGTCGCGGGCGGGGGTGTGGACGTGATGGTCGGCGTGGCCGAGGCAGTATTCGCCGCCGCACTCCGCGCAGGTCATCCGCGCAGTGGAAGGGCAGTCGGCGGCCTCACAGACCCCGTAGATCGTGGTGGGCCCGTACTTCGGCGCCGGCGTCGTCATGTCCTCCAGCCTAACGGGATCCCGGAGCACTCCGGACCTGCTACGGTTAACGGCGGTTGTCAGCAGTTCCTTCATCGGCCCGAATGCGCGACGCAGGATTGTTGCAGTTTGCGTCTGTCGTCTGTCGTCTTTGCATCACGAGAGCCGATTTCGCAAAGACCATCCCGCGCGCACACGGTGTGCCCGCGATCTAGCACGACCAGAAGGAGCTTCAAATGGCACAGGGCACTGTGAAGTGGTTCAACAGCGAAAAGGGCTTCGGCTTCATCGCTCCTGACGATGGCAGCAAGGACGTCTTCGTCCACTTCTCCGCTATCACCGGCGACGGCTACAAGAGCCTCGAGGACAACCAGCGCGTCGAGTTCGACACCACGCAGGGCCAGAAGGGCCCGCAGGCTGAGAACGTCCGCGCAGTCTGACCGGATCTCGCAAACCGCCCCGACGCAGCAATGCGCCGGGGCGGTTCGGTTTTTGCGGCGAATCGCGTTAGCGTCGAAGGTGTCAACAGAGTTGGTCCACAGCTTGCGCCGTTACGGTCGGTTCGACGCTCCTGGACCCCGGGGCGCCGACGAGCTTGGAGGGTTCGTGACTGTAGGCAACTCGCCTGCTTCGACGGCGGTCGCCCAGCTGTACGACGCACAACGAGGGGTGCTCTACGCCAAGCCGCGGCTACGTGGCTGGATGCACCTGGTGTCGTTCGAAGCTGCCCTCGTTCTCGGCACGCTGCTCATCGTCGATGCCGGCGGCGCGGGCCGGACCGCCCTCGCGGCGATCTACGCGGCGTCAGTAGCGGGGATGTTTGGCGCGAGCGCGCTCTACCACCGCGGTGCCTGGGCCCCGGCGACGGCGGCACGCCTGCAGCGACTCGACCATCTGATGATCTTCGTCGTGATCGCGGGGACAGCCACGCCGCCGATGGCACTGTGCCTGCCTAGTCCGTATTCGTGGCTTGCGGTCAGCCTGATGTGGTCGCTGACCGCGATTGCGGCGACATTGCGGCTGATCCGCATGCAGGTTCCGGAATGGTTGGCAGGTGCGATCTTCGTCGGGCTCGGCTGGAGTGCCGGTGCCGCAGTGCCGGCGGTATGGATCAGCGCGGGCGTCGCGCCGGCTGTGCTGATGATCGCCGGCGGAGTGCTCTACACGGTCGGCGCGTTGGCGTATCACCGCCGCCGTCCCGATCCGATTCCGGAATTGTTCGGCTACCACGAGGTGTTCCACGCGTTCGTCAGTCTGGCCGCAGCGTGCCAGTACGTTGCCATCGCCTGCTTCATCTTCTGAGGCAGCCTGGTGAACGACACAGAACACGTCTCGCGGACCTACCGCCTCGTGATGGCGTTGTCGACGCCGATCGTGCGCTGGTGGGGGCGCCTCGAGGTTGTCGGCGCGCCGGTCCTGCCCCGCACCGGACCGCTGGTGATGATGGTCAACCACGACAGTGCCTGGGATCCCATCGTGGTCGGCATCGCCGGCCGCGGTCGCCAGATCCGGGCCTTGGCGAAGGCCTCGCTCTGGAAGTACCGGCCTTCGGCGTGGATCTTTGACCATATGGGGCAGATTCCGATCGAACGGGGCCGAGCTGACCTGGCCGCGATGTCGGCCGCGGTCGAGCAGCTCGAACGGGGCGGGTGCATCGGCGTGTTTCCCGAAGGCACGGTGTCGCGGGGACGGGCGTTGCGACCGTTCAGCGGTGCCGGCCGATTGGTGCTTGCCGTTCCGCACACCCGCCTGGTCGGCGTGAGCGTCACCGGTGCGGTCGACATCGTGCGCTTTCCGCGACGACCCAGAATTCGGGTCGAGTTCTTCGATGCGACGCCGCAGCCCGACGAGAGCGCGCTGAGCCTGACCCGGCGAGTGATGACTGACATCCGCACGCGGGCCCCGTACGCCGTTCCTGGGCGGCGAAAAAAGGCGGCACAGTTCGCGCAGCAAGCCGCTGCGCACATGGCAGAGGAAGGGGCATGATGACCGTCGCAGACGTGGTGGCGCCGCTCGTGCGTGCGACCCTCGGCGACGGCGTGCCGATCAGGTTGCGTTGCTGGGACGGCAGCGAGCTCGGTGACCCGGACGCGCCCGTGCGCCTGCGCATCGTGCATCGTCGCGCACTGCGCCGGCTGCTGTGGGCGCCGAACGAACTCGGCTTCGCCCGCGCGTACGTCGCCGGCGATATCGAGGTCGACGGTGACTTGTGGGCCGGACTCGAGGCACTCGACGAACTCGCCGCGCCGGAGCGAGGCCCCGGTGTCACGGTCGACCGCGAAACGAAGCTTGCGCTGGCCCGCGCGGTAGTCCGGCTCGGTGTGCTCGGACCACCGCCCCAGCCGCCCGCGGAGGAAGCACGGCTGGCCGGTCGCCGGCACAGTAAGCGGCGCGATGCCGATGCGATCGCGCACCACTACGACGTCGGCAACGACTTCTACCGCATCGTGCTCGGTCCGTCCATGACGTACTCGTGTGCCTACTGGCCAGATGATGGCAGCGCGGGCAGCGGCGGTCTGGATGCCGCCCAGGAGGCGAAGTGCGATCTAGTGGCACGCAAACTCGGCCTGCGGCGCGGAATGCGCGTACTCGATGTCGGCTGTGGCTGGGGCACGTTCGCGCTGCACGCCGCACGCAAATACGGCGCGAAGGTCGTCGGCGTCACGCTGTCCGAGGAGCAAGCCACCTTTGCGCGGGAGCGGATGCGCGCCAACGAGGTTGCCGGCTTGGTCGACATCCGGGTGCAGGACTACCGCGATGTCGGTGACGGGCCGTTCGATGCGATCGCCAGCATCGGCATGGCAGAACACGTGGGCGCTGACATGCTCGGCCCGTACACGGCTGCGCTCTACTCGCTGCTTCGCGACGAGGGCCGGTTGCTCAACCACGCGATCTCACGCCGTCCGGGCCCGGCGCCGACATTCTCGAAGACGTCGTTCATCGACCGGTACGTGTTTCCCGATGGCGAGTTGCAACCGCTGGCAACGATGGTCGAGGCCATCGAGTCGGCAGGCTTCGAAGTTCGTGACGTCCAGTCGCTGCGCGAGCACTACACGCGAACGCTGCGGGCCTGGCTGGCCAACCTCGACTCGAGCTGGGACGACGCGGTGGCCGCGTCGACGCCGGCGCGTGCACGTATCTGGCGGCTCTACATCGCGGGATCGGCGCTCGCGTTCCGCGCCAACCGCATCGGCGTGAATCAGGTGCTGGCAGTCAAGGCGACAAGTCGTGGGCGAAGCGGGATGCCGTTGGCGCGGACGACCTGATCACTGCCGTGCAAGGGTCACTGCCGTGCAAGAGCGATGATCAGGTCGGCGACGGCGTCGGGACGGGCCGCAGCGGGGCTGTGCCCGCAGTCCCAGTCGATGCGGCGTGTTGCTCGGTTTGCCATCGCGCGTTGTAGGTCAGGGTGCACGGTCAGGTCATCGGTGCAGACCACGTAGGTGGATTCGACGGTGCGCCAGGTGACCATCCCAGGAGTCCCGCTGAAAACCGAGCTATGCACCGGACGCAGCCGCGCAAGTGCCTCGGCCGTGACCTGTTCGGGGACACCGTTGTACATCAGTTCGGCCGCCAGTTGCGGATCGAGGTGGACGAGATCGTCGTCGAAGCGCAGGGCCTCGCTCAATCGGGTCGACGGCACGTCCAGATGGGGCAGGGTCCTGCTCACCGATTCGCCCTCGTCGAGTTGAAACGCGGCGAGGTAGACGAGGTGGATAGTCGACGGTGATGAGCCAGCGCCGGTGATGACTGCGCCGCCGTAGGAGTGCCCGACCAGCACGGCCGGCCGGTCGAGTTCGCGGAGCGCTTCTCGCGCTACCGCCTCGTCGGCAACCAACGAGTTCAGCGGCAGTTCCACGGCGATGCTGGCGATTCCCGCGTCGGTGAGCCGTTGCTGCACCGGTTCCCACACCCACGCGCCGTGCCACAGCCCGTGCACGAGAACGGCGCCAGCGGGCATTGGGCCAGATTAGGCCCGATTGTCGGTAATGCCGTCCAACCGCGGATCGAGGTCTGCTGCGCGCTGGTGCGACGTCTGGGCCAGGTCAGCATGCTCCTCGGCGCTGGCGTGGCGCTCCTTGGCGTTGCGTTCGGCCTCGGCCACGCGCAGGTCCGCCTCGGCGCGCTCCCGGCGCGCGGTCGCGGCTTCCTCCTCCGCCGCGGCACGCTCGGTCTCGGCCTGGGCAGCGTGCTGGCGAGATTCGAGCAGCTGACCGTGCGCCTCGTCCTGCTTGCGCTCGATCGTGGCCTGCTTGCGCTCCGCGGCTCGGGCGCGCATTTTCGGCAGCAATACGGCCGCGGCGATGAACAGCACGACCACAACAATGACGAGAACGACGATCAAGGTCGTCACGACAACCTCCAGAAGAAACTGGCTCGGGCATCCGGCATGCCGCAAGGTCAGCGAGGGCAAGTTCCCTTCCCGATCGGGTACCCCACACCGACCTCCGGGAAACCGGCAAAAAACTCGACCTCACATCGGCGTAACGCCAGCCTCGATGACTCGTTGAACGCTGCACAACGTCATCGGAGGAGGGTTCGAATGCCTGACTACGAATCGGACGAGCACGCGATGCAGACTCTCGTGCGCGAGTTCCCCATGGTGTCCTGCCGGGTGCTGGCCGAAGTGCTCGCCGCCTACCTTCGCTCCAAGCCGACGCTGACCGAAGCCGTTGCCGCCGCCCACGACCGGATTGCCGACGCCTGCGCGATGTGAGCGTCCCGGTCAGCGGATGCTGAAGCCGAGGTGATCGTTGGCGTGCGTGTCGCCGACCAGGCCTGCCGCGTGCGTGGTGATCCCCGTGCTGGTGCCGAGCAGGCGCACGAACATCCCGCTGTGGGCGGCGTGCGTAGTGCGGTTCGGGGCGCCGACGAGCAGGTCGGCGAAGCGGTCACGGTTCAGCTTGCTGGCCAGGACCGCCGCGCCGAAGTGGGCTCGCCTGGCGACAGTGCCCGCAATCCCTGGCGTCGCCTGGGTGAGCCGTTGCACGTGCGAGGTCGAGATCCCGCTTGCACTCCCGCGCAGCACGTACGCGGCGCCGGCGGCGTTCTTCGCGCCCACCCGCTCGGTGGGCGCCCCGACGACCACATCGGCGAAGCGGTCACCGTTGATCTTGGCGATGCTCAAAGCCGCGCCGAAACCGTTCCCGTCGTGCCAGGCAGAGTTGACCGCCCGCTCGCGTACCAACTGGTGGCGCGCGGCGTGCAGACCGTGGGCACCACCGGTGAGCAGCACGATCGTGCCGGCGCTGGCGTGGTGGATGTCGCGGTCGTATGCCGCGCCGGCGACGACATCGGTGATCCCGTCGCCGTTGACATCGCCGGTGGCCACTGACGTGCCGAGATCGCGGAACAGGCCGACCTGGTCGCCACGGATCTTCTGCGGAGAGGCGGGATTCAGGCCGGATGCGCGTCCGTGAAAGATGAGCAGGTCGCCGTAGTCCTCGTCGGTCGGGTTTTCCAGGTCAACCGTTGACGCCGCGATCAGCTCGGGATGGTGATCGCCGTTCACGTCGCCGAAGGCCAGCGAAGTGGCTTCGTAGTCGTCGAGTGGCTGGAAGGTCGAGGTGAACCCGCTCGGCGAGCCCTGGTAGACGCGGATGTTGCCGTTGTCGGCGCCGAGCAGCGTCACTGCGAGATCTGCCGAGCCGTCGCCGTTGACATCCGCGGCAGCCAGGGCCTGCCCGAGGTTGAACGGGTCGTCCCCGTCGTAGGGACCCTGCATGGTCAGCGGCTGCTCGTGCAGCCCGGTCGACGAGCCGAAGAAGATGAACACCGCGCCGCGGGTCTCGAGCACGCCGGACCCGAGGTCTGGATTGGGTGGTGTGGTGTAGTCAGGCGCGCCGACGGCGAGGTCGGCGAATCCGTCGTCGTTGAAGTCGCCGGTGGCCAGCGCGTACCCGAACTGCATCGGGTAGTGGTAGCTGTGCTCACTCGCGTGCAGGAAGCTGACGTGTGAGCCGCCGGGATGTGCCGAGGTGTAGGAGATGCGCACCCGGTTGCCGCCCGGAGCGCCGACGGCGAGATCGGCCTTGCCGTCCCCATCGAAGTCGCCGGCCACACGATGCGGGGCCGCGACCGCGGCTGGTGCGGCGATGAGTGGGGCCAGAGCCAGGCATGCCGCCAAGCTGGCACCGACCGAGATTGCCCGCAAAGCCCGACGATTCATGTCGCCCCCCAATGACCCGGACCGACGGTCCGACGCAGGCACAAGAGTCTGACCGAGCCGCCCTGATACGTCCAGAGGGGTTGCCGTTATCGCACGTTCGGGTCGGAGGTGCTCTGGCTCGGGTAGCGGTTCTGCTGGCTCCAGTAACTGCCGGTCACGTCGCCCTGGTACCCGGACGGCTCCTGCGGGCTGGCCTCATGACGCGGTGCGTCGCTCGCCGTGCTCGGGTCGCTGCCGTTGGTCGGCGGCTGAGTCATCGGCTCGCGGCGCTGCGCGGCATCGCGGGCGGCGGCGTCGCGGACGGCAGCTTCGCGCAGTTCGGCGTCACGTGCCTCCTGCGCCTCGAGTTCCTCGACCGCGGCGGCCTGCCGGCGTTCGGAGGCGCGCACATCGCGCGGGGACACCACGGACAGCCGGCCGAACGCGGCCGAAGCCAGGAACAGGATCACCGCGCCGAGCGCGTAGAACATGGCCAGGGATTCGGCCACGTGGATGGCGTCGCTGGATCCCGCCGGCAGACCCGGTGACCCGATGTTCCAGGTGGTCTCGAGTTGCGGGCCGACCACGAACCAGGCGCCGCAGGCTACCGCGAGCCACGCGCCGACGAGGGTCATCATCCGGCTCGTGCTGAGGAGCAGCAGCAATCCGCCGACGAACGTGGCTGCGCCGGGCAGCACCTCGAGCCAGCCGCGCGCCTGCGACCACGTCCACGCCTTGTCCGGTGTGAACGAGAAGTTGAAGTACGGCCCGATAAACGGGATCAGCGCGCCCCACGCCCCCAGCAGGACGAGCAGGATGCCGCTGCCGGCACCGCGGGTGCGGGCTACCCGGCGCCGCGGGCCGGGAGTGCTTGGGGTTTCGGCCATGACTGGCTCCTGAGGTGTCGTCGGCAACCCGCGCGCTGTCGCGCCGGACATGGTCTGGGTACCCGAGGTCAGGGGCAAATTCTCACCGTTGTCGTGCTCTGCCGCTTTGTCCTTGGTCGGCTGACCGGCACGACACTGGAATGCTGGTCGGATGGCCCGTCCGGATGCGTCGTTGACCTATCGGCTGGTGATGGCGATCGCCGCCCCGATCGTGCGGTGGTGGGGACGGCTCGAGGTGGTCGGCCTTGCCAAGGTTCCGCAGCACGGGCCGACCGTGCTGATGGCCAACCACGACAGCCTCTGGGATCCCCTCGTCATCGGCAGCGCCGCCCAGCTACGCCAGGTTCGGGCGCTGGCCAAGGCGTCGCTGTGGAAGTTCCGTCCGGTCGCCGCCGTGCTCGACCAGATGGGCCAGATCCCGATCGAACGCGGCCGTGGCGACCTCGCCGCCATGTCCGCCGCGGTGGCCCAGCTCGAGCAGGGCAACTGCATCGGGGTGTTCCCGGAGGGGACGGTCTCGCGCGGCAAGGCGCTGCGCGCCCTCAGTGGCGCCGGCCGGCTCGCCCTGGCCGTACCCGACGTCCACGTGGTCGCGGTGTGCGTCACCGGCAGCGTCGACATCGCCCGGTTCCCGCGGCGGCCGCGGCTGCGGGTGGAATTCTTCGAACCCGCCGGTGGCCAACCGCGAGCGGACGAGAGCGCGGTGGCGCTGACGAAACGGGTCATGGCCGAGGTGCGCGAGCGGGCACCGTACGTTTCGAACAAGCGCCGGGGGGTTTAGCGCCTTGACCGCGCCGGGAAGGCCATCGGCTATGACTGCGCTTTCGTCGGCCGGCTCATCAGCGCAGCGAGTCGCCCATAACGACAAGATCCGCGGCGTGGCTCGGCTCGGACTGGCCGGCCACGGCGCGCTGTACGTGCTCCTGGGCGTACTGGCTCTGGTGCTCGCCTTCGGCGCTCGCAAGGGGGAGACCGATCAGAAGGGCGCTTTCGAGAAGCTCGCTGCCAACACCGCGGGCTGGGTGCTGCTGCTCGTCATCGCCATCGGCTTGACCGCCTACGGCTTGTGGCAACTCAGCCAGGCTGCCCTCGGGGTCAGCGGAGTCGAGGACGGCCACGCAGCCAAGGAACGGCTCAAGTGCGCCGCGCCCGGCGTCGTGTACTGCGCGTTGGCGTTGAGTGCGTTCACGGTGGTGGTCAACGGCAGATCGTCGTCGAGTCAATCCAAGCAACAGCAGGAGTGGACGGCCACGGTGATGAAGCAGACCGGCGGACGGTGGCTGGTCGGGCTGATCGGCATCGTCGTCGCGATTGTCGGGATCGTGCTGATCGTGCGGGCAGCGAAGAAGTCGTTCGAGAAGTACTTCCCGATGGCGTCGATGAGCCCGACGGCGCGAAGGCTGACCGAGACGCTAGGTCTGGTCGGGTCGATCGCCCGCGGGGTGATCGTCGGCATGGTCGGTGTGCTGTTCCTGACCGCGGCGATCCAGTTCGACCCCAAGAAGGCCCGGGGCGTCGATGGCGCGCTGCGCGCCCTACGCGATAACCCGGTTGGCCCGTGGTTGCTCGGCGCCGTCGCCTTGGGCCTGATCATGTTCGGATTGTTCGGTTTCTGCGAAGCGCGGTGGCGCAAGCTCTGAACCGGATCCGGCGAATCCGTGACAGGATGCACGGATGTCGGGGGACCACCGGCAGCCGCCTGCGCAACCGCCCGGATTCGCTGCGCCGCACGGGCAGGATGCCGTGCGCCTCCAGCAAATCGCCCGGGTCAGCGCCGAGCTCGGCGCGGCGGACACGATGGATGCCGTCATCGAGGCTGCGGTCAAACATGCCGCGAGCGCGATCGGTGCCTCGGTCAGCACGCTGATGCTCACCGAAGGCGATCGGCTGGTGCTGCTCGCCGGCGAGGGGCTGCGCGACGGTGTTCTGGAGCGGTGGGCTTGCTTCGGACTCGCCGATCGCAACCCGGCCAGCGAGGCGGCCCGCACCGGCCAGCCGGTGTTGTTGGCGAACCCGCCGGTCATCGAGAGCGAGTACCCGGTGCTGCGCGATCAGATGCCGACGGGACGATCGCTGGTGTGCCTGCCGCTGGACTCGTCGCGCCCCTCTGTCGGCGTGATCGGATTGACCTTCGAAGCGGGCTGGCTGCCAGGTCCGAACGAGATGGACTTCCTCACCGCGTATGCCGACACGTGCGGTCAGGCGGTGCGCCGGATCCAGGCGGCGGTCGCGGCCGAGCTGCGCGCCCGCCGGCTCGCGTTCCTCGCGCAGATGTCGCAAGAACTCGGCGGCAGCCTCGACTATCGCGCGACCCTGGCGAAGGTGGCGAAGCTGATCGTGCCGGAGCTGGCCGACTGGTGCGCCGTCGACGTGATCGTCGACGGTGCCCCCAGCACCGTCGCAGTGGCGCACGTCGACCCGGACAAGGTGCGCTGGGCCTGGGAGCTGCAGGAGAAGTACCCGCCTGATCCGGACTCGCCGACCGGGGCATCGAACGTCATGCGCACCGGCGTGAGCGAGCTGTACCCCGAGATCACCGACGAGATGCTCGTGGCCGGCGCGCGCGACGAGGAGCACCTGCGGCTCTCGCGCGAGCTGCACCTGCGCAGCGCGCTCGTCGTCCCGCTCGCCGCGCGCGGACGCACGCTCGGCGCGATCACGCTCATCCGCACCGATGACGCGCTCGCCTACGACCAGTCAGATCTCGGGTTCACCGAGGATCTGGGACGCCGGGCGGGGGTCGCGATCGACAACGCGCAGCTGTACGGGCAGACCCAGGACGTCGCCCTACAACTGCAGCGTGCGGTGCTGCCGGAGGCGGTCGACAACATCGCGTTGTGGGAGATCGCCACGCACTACGCGCCGGGCGGGCGCGGCGGTGTGGGTGGCGACTTCTACGACGCCATAGCACTGGAGGACGGCGCGCTGGCCTTCGTCATCGGCGACGTCATGGGGCACGGGGTCAGGGCGGCCGCCGCGATGGCACAGATGCGCTCGGCGGTACGTGCGTATCTGTGTACCGATCCTGATCCGGGCGCGGTCGTCAACAAGCTCGACATCATGTTCGACAAGCTGGCGATCACCCAGCTCGCCACGCTCATCTACGGCGTAGTCGAGTTCGGCGCGGGCGAACTCAGTTTCGTCAACGCCGGCCACTACCCGCCGATGTTGCTTACTCCCGGGCAAGCACCCCGCTTCGTCCGCACGCCGCCGCGGCTGCCGCTCGGCGCCGGCGGTGACGAGCGGGTCGCGACCACGATCGAATTCAACGGGCCGGACACACTGCTGCTGTTCACCGACGGGCTCGTCGAGCATCGTGGCGAGATCATCGATGCCGGTCTGGCCCGGCTCGCGGAGCGGGCTCCGGTACTGCTCGATGGGCCCTTGCAAGAAGGTCTCGATCACCTTGTCGCCGGGCTGAGCGGGCAGGTCCGCGGCGACGACGACATCACCGCATTCGCGCTGCGCCGATCCGGCAGTTTGTGATCGCAGCGGATGCCTGCGATCGCGCGCGTGTGCAAGAGTATTGACGTGACTCCGTTTACGGTCAGCGTTGATCGCGCCGGCGATACGACCGTGCTGCGGCTCAGCGGCGAGCTCGACCTTGCGACGGTGCCCGAGCTGCGCTCGAAGGCATTCGCCGAGCTGGAGCGGCCCGAATGCGCGACGCTCGCCTTCGACCTTGCCGAGCTGGCATTTCTCGATTCGACAGGTATCGGCAGCTGGGTCGAGATCCGCGGCCGGGCGCTGCACAACGGCCAGCGGCTGGTCATCCGCGCCGTCCCTGAGTTTGTCGCACGCGTGCTCGAGATCGGCGCCCTCACCAAGCTGTTCGCCGAGGACGCCGATCAGGGGTGATACTTGCCGGTCCAGGCGAGCCGCCAGGTGTTCGGCCCGATGTAGCCGTTCGGTACTAGTCCGTTGAGGCGCTGCAGTTTCTTGACCATGTGCAGGGTGAGTGGTCCGTACTGGCCGGTGCCGGCGGGGAAGTAGCCGCGGTGGTGCATCTCGTTCTGCAACACCTTGATGGCGGCGTTGTGGTCGCCGTAGTGGTACCAGCGCGTGCCCGGGAAGGACGGCATGGTCGGCGCGTGCTTGTGGTGGTGACGGGTTGTGAACCGGCCCGTCCAGGCCAGCCGCCACGTGTTGGGCCCGATGGCGCCGTTGGGCACTAGCCCGTTGAGGCGCTGCAGTTTCTTGACCATGTGCAGGGTGAGTGGTCCGTACTGGCCGGTGCCGGCGGGGAAGTAGCCGCGGTGGTGCATCTCGTTCTGGAACAGCTTGATGTTCGCGTTGTTGTCGCCGTACTGGTACCAGCGCGTGCCCGGGAAGGACGGAATCCCGCTGGGGTGCTTACCGCCAGTGCTGTGCTTGCCCGACGAGCTGCCGTCGACCTTGATGTCGCTGATTCGACCGCTGCGGGCGTCGCTGTCCTCGTGCAGGCCGAGGATGCTCGCGCACGTCCATGGTTGCCAGCCGCGCTCGCGGTAGAGGATCAGCGCACGGGCGTCCTGCTCGGCCTTCGAGGCTTGGTTCGGGTAGCCGCTGCCGCCGACGCTCTGCCAGGTGGACAGGTCGAACTGGTACGCGCCGTAGTAGCCGTTTCCGGTGTTGGTCGCGTAATCGTCGCTC
>DASRSG010000243.1:0-7562 GCA_035656595.1 Jatrophihabitantaceae bacterium
CGCTGATGCCGACGGCGATCACCTGCAGGGGCCCGCGGATCGCCGGCACCTGCCCGGTCAGCACGCCCGCCCCGCGGCGCAGCGCGATGGCGACCTCGCGCGCCGCCGGTGTGCTCACCCAGATCGTCACGTCGGTGCGCTTGTCCAGCCCGGTCGCGGGGATGGTCAACGTCGTGCCGGACGGAACCTCCGGGCCGGACGGCACCGTTGCCGGTCGCAGCTTCGCCGCAAGTGCCGCAGCCGGGGTGGACGATCCGGTCGTGCGCGACCAGCGGCTCATCTGCGGTATCGCGCCGGCATCCACGCCGACCACGGGCACCGACTCGACGACGCCGGGTAGTTCGGTGACTGCTGCCGACACGCGAAGCACCGCGTACGCGCCCGGTCGGGTTGCCACGTCGTCACCCGGCAGCGCGCCGTCCGGACCGGTGGTGACCGTGGTGTCGAGCGGTACCTGGAACGCGGCCTGGTCGGCGGCCCCGGCGAGCAGCGTCGCGCGGTACGCGCCGGCGAACACCACCGAAGCGATCGCTGCGGTGAGGAACGCGACGGTTGCGGCGGGACGGAGCGGGCGGCGGATCAGTCCGAGCAGGCCGATCCGTCCCGCGACCGAGCGGGCCGGCAGCAAGCGCGCGACGAGGCGCGACAGCGGCGCCCACAGTCGTGCGGCCACCAAGGCGCTGATCACTGCGACCAGCACCGGCAGCGTGATCACCAGCGGATCGCCGCCGTTGGACAAGTCGCTCGTCCCCCGATCGGCCGCAAGTACCGCGGCGCCGAGGCTGAAGAGCGCGACGAGGTCCAGCACCGTCCACAGCGCGCGCGCCCGCGCGTCGGGCCACAGCAGCACCGCCGTCACGACGATCGCAGCGGCCGCAGCGAGGACGACGACCGCGACCCGCGAGTCGGTGAGCGCGGGTCCGATCGCCGATCCGTGCGCGACGACCGCGACCGCGGCTGAACCGAGCAGACCGCCGGCGATCGCGCCGCCGAGCACCGCGACTACAGCCTGGCCCGCCACGACCGCGCCGATCTGCCCCGCGACCGCGCCACGACGGCGCAATGCGCTGACGAGCAAGGCCGTCTCGCGGCGCAGCCCGCACGCGGCGACGACGGCGAACCCGAGAAGCAGCGCAGCAGCCAACCCGCCGAGCAGTTGGAAGCGACGGGTCGAGGTCTGCGCGCGATCGTCGGCGGCAAGAAGCGCGTCGCCGGGACGGGTGAACCCGGAGTTGCCGGCGACTGCGCGATCGAGCTTGTCGTCTACATCGCTGCTGCGCGCCAGCCACGTCGAGACGCCGATGTCGACGACGCGGATCGTGTCGATATCGGCCGTCCATGAATAGAACCGGCTGAACAGCTCGAGCTTCTTCAGATGCGACATCGCAATCGCACCGTTGCCGACAAGCAACGGCATGGTGCCGACGTCGAGCTGGCCGGAGATCAGTCGCGGGTCGGTGCGTCGTGCCGTCCCGACGACATCTGCACCCAAGGACGCGGCGGCCTTGACGAGCTTCGCGGTCGACTTGCCGAGCAGCACGACCTCGCAGTGCGTCGGCGTGCAAGTGCGCGGCATTCGTCCACTGGTGATCGTGACGGCGGTGCTCAGCGAGTCTGCGGCCGCGAGAAAGAATGACTGGCCCTCGACCGTCAGCTGGCGAAACGCCATCTGACGCCGGACCGGCTTGTCACCAAGCCGGGCGAGCTGGCTGCGGATCACCGCGTCGGTGCGCGGAGTTGCCGCGTGCGGATTGGTGCCCTCGACACTGACGAACAATGCGCGGGCAGTGGGATCGAGCTGGCTGATCGCACGCGTGATCGAGTCGGCGCGCACCTGGCTGGCCAATCCCGCTGATGTGATCGGGACGGCAACGACGAGCGCGATCCCGGCGGCGAGCAGCGCCCATCGTCCGCGGTGATGCCGCAGCTGTGCCAACGCCAGCGACCACAGGATGCCCACTCGCACTCACTAACCGGTCATCGTCGATTTATGGTTAGCATGGTCGCATGCGGATGGGTCGGTGACCAACCATCTTGTCCAAGGACACCCGCTGCCGGACCATGTAGCGGGGCATCTCGCGCTGGAACTTTGCAACACAAAGGCATTGTGGGGCCTGCCGGCCGAGCGTGAGTACTTCACGTCGTTTCCGGTCGCCGTGTTGTGGGCCCGCGAGCACGAGGTAATCAGCGCTTTCGAGGCACGGCAGCTTCGGGCTGAGCCGCCGGCGGCGCAGCGGGTGACACTCGGACAGTTGCGATCGTTGCGGTTTGCGCTGTTCCATTCGGTCACGCGCGGCGACGACTTG
Organism: Jatrophihabitantaceae bacterium; assembly: GCA_035656595.1. Lineage (GTDB taxonomy): Bacteria > Actinomycetota > Actinomycetes > Mycobacteriales > Jatrophihabitantaceae > RYN-133. The sequence goes on from DASRSG010000243.1 coordinate 2,307, forward strand.
GCTGCGGTACATGCTTTTGTCGCCCGAGCGATCGGACGGTCGTCCTATGGGCACGACGGGCAGCTGCAGGCGCCATATTCGGCAGCGATGATCACCGATCGGTGTGCGCTGGCGGCGCATCGATTGCTCGAGGACTACGGTCCCGACTCGGTCGGGCTGTGTGCCAGCGAAGCGTGCGGCTGGGTCTTTCTCGATCCGACGCATCGCCGCCGCTGGTGCACGATGGCGGTGTGTGGCAATCGGGCCAAGGCGCGCCGGTTCGCCGCGCGGTCAGCTCACGGGCGCAGGCCGTAGTCCTTCGGCAGGCCGAGCATCTTCATCAGCGAGATGTTGACCTTGCCTCCGCCGGTCAATCCGGGGAAATTCTTCGCGCTCCCCGCGAGAGTCACGCCTTGACAGCCAGTCGGGTCGACGCGCACCTGCCGCGTGATCGTGCCGGCGCGGAAGGTCAGCGTGTCGGTTCCGCCGAAATCCATCGGACAGCTAAACTGACCGCGCATCGCCACCGGCAATGCATTGATCAGCTTCGCGAGCTGCCGCGCGTCCTTGGCATCGAGCGTGCGCGTGACGGCCGAAGCGCGACCCGGGCGCGATACGACCACGTCGACTGACGACACGCTGTCTGGGATGTTCTCCGCATCGGTGCGCTGCACCAGCCAGAGCCCTTGCGCATCTACCCGGATGCCCACCTGATCGCCGAGCTGCACGGCTTCGACGTCGAGCTCGAGATTCGAGTAGATGGTCGGCTTCGACCAGTCAGGCCCCGCCGCATCGAACGTCAGCCCTTCCACCGTCGGTCCGTTCGGACCGCTGGCACTGCCAGAGCCGGACTTCGTCAGCCCGTCCGGCAGGTGGTTGGCGAAGTAGTGGAATGCCGCACCGACGGTGCCCGTCCCGATCCACCAACGTGCGCGGTCGACGAGATTGCCGGTGCTCTGCGACATCGGCTGCCGCAACTGCTTCGCCGGCGGGTGATCGACCTCGTCGGTGTTCGGCACCCTCGGGGCGGCGGCGAGCAGTCGCTTGACCGCTGCCAGGGTCTGCTCGCGCGGCGAGCTGCCGGCTGGCGGCGGTGGGTTCTTTGTCGGATTCGTAGTGGTGCCGTTCGTCGGCTTGCCGCTGCCGACGCCGGTCTCGTCCGAAGCCGGCCGGATGACGACCACCGCGATCACCGCGACGGCCACGACGACCGCTGCGGCTAGCGCGGGCGCGGCCATGCGCACGATGCGGCGACGCGGACGGGCGTTGCGGATCTCGGCGCCGTCGAACTCGCGCGGCGGGCGCGGCACGGCGTCGTCCAACAACTGCGCGAGCCGCTCGTCAATGTCACTCATGGCTTGGTCTCCTCGGCGAACAGATCCAGCAATCCGGTGTCGGCGCGCAAGCTCGACATCGCGCGCGACGAGTAGCTCTTCACGGTGCCGACCGAGCAGTGCAACGCGGCGGCCGTCTGCGGTTCGGTGAGGTCGGCCAGGTACCGCAAGGCGATCACCGCACGCTGGCGCGGCGGCAGGCGCCGTATCGCGGTGAGCACGCCATCTCGGACCGCCAGCGCATCGGTGCCGTCGCGCGCCTCCGGCTCGGGCAGATCGGCGGTGGCAATCTCTGCGGTCCACTTGCGTCGACGGCCACGCAGGAACGAGGTCGTCAGGATCCGATGGACGTAGGCGAGGCGTTGCTGCTCGTCGGGCAGCTTTGACCACTTCGGCCACAGCCGTTCCAGTGCGATCTGCACCAGATCCTCTGCAGCCGGCCAGTCACCGACGAGCAGCCAGGCCGCTCGCAGCAAGCCGGCGTTGCGGGCGCGGACGAAGGTGTCGAAGTCGTCCTCGGCACCCATCTGCACTCCGTCCGTCCGCCTCTTACCTTTCAAGTACTGGGACGTGGCGAATGGTTGCCAAGGTTCCGCTACGGGTTTTCGCTGGCTGGTACCTCGACGAGCCCGCGACTGCGCAGCTCGAACGCCCTTCCGCACTGCGGGCACACCAAGCGCAGCGGCCGTCCGGGCGTGCGCGAGGGCTGTGGATCTGCCTTGAGATGAGTGCCGTCGTCAGGGCAGTCGAGGTAGTTCACTGCGGCAGCCTATGCCGCAGTGACGATCAACCGGCCAGGTCAACCCCGAAATCGAACTCAGGTAAATGGTGCGCGGTGTTGCGCCTGGGTCTTCGTTGCGGATCAAGCCAGCCAGGCGGAACCCATTCGGGCAGGCCATCGGTCATCTGCACTGCCCACCCGCGGCGCTCGAACTCGCGGTGGTGGAACTCGCAGACCAGGCACATCTCGTCGACGTCGGTACGGCCGCCGCGCCACCATGCAATGACGTGATGTACCTCGCACCAGGCTGGCGGTCGGGTGCAGGCGGGGAAGCTGCAGCCGCCGTCGCGCAGTGCGAGTGCGCGACGCTGCGCTGGGGATGCGAGGCGGCGGCTGCGCCCGTAGCTGAGCACGCCGCCTGCCTCGTTCAGCACGGTCGGGATGATCTCGGCCTCGCTGGCCAACCGCAGCAGCTCGGCGATCGGCAGCAGATCGTCATTACCTGTCTGCGCAACCCCGGTCTCGGTCTTGAGCTGTTCGGCATCGAGACGGACGAGGACGGTTACTGGCGTGCCGCCGCAGTCGGGCAGGGTGCCGGAGCGCAGCAGCCGTAGCCCGGCTTCGAGGAACGCGTCGTGGCGCCGCTGCGTCGGAGTGCGGTCGTCACGCTCGTCGCCAGTCGGCTGCGGAGCAGACAACGCATCGATGATCGGGCGCCACACCGCGCAGGCCGACGCGGTCAATGACCCGCTCAGCGCGCCCGAGCCGTCGCCGTTGACATGAAGATCCCACGAACGACGCAGCGCGGTCGAGCGTTCGCGGGGTTCGACACCGTCGGGATCGAGGTAGGCAAGCAACCGCTCAGCCACCTGCGCCAGCTGTTGCGCGTGCAGGTTGCGCGCGTGCCCGACGAGCGTTGACCTCGGCGCGCTCGATCTCGGCAAAGCCCAGATGCGGCGGCAGCTTGTGCAGGTACTTCGTGATCACGCGGACGTGCGCCTGGGTCAGCGCGCCTTCGCGCTGCGCGGCAGCAACATGGCCGAACAGCGGCTCGAGCGGCTCGCCCGACCCCTCACGCCGCGGACCGAGATCGCGTGCCAGCATCGTGCGCGCCTTGGCCTCTGCCGGCGCAACGCGCAGCTGCTCGACCATCAGATCTACCGTGGAGTGGGGCCCGTAGTCACCGGCCACATCGCGCTGCTCGAGCTCGGCGAGCAGGACCGGATCTCCCGATTCGAGCCGCCGCCGCTCGATCTCGTACTCGCGCATGAACCCGGCCAACTCGGTACTGCTCAGCGCTGGCAGGCGGACCGCCAACACGGCGTCGACGCCTGCATGCAGCATCGCCATCGCCGCCGTTGCATCGATCTCCGCCACGACCCGAACATTAGAAGAGGGGTACGACAGTTTTGGGGTCAGCAGCGACAACCAGCAAATCTTTCGTGACCAATTTCTCCGTCCATGATCAACAGGTCTGAACCGCCCTATACAGGCGCGGACGCAACACGAGCCGCGCGATACGCGTCAGATAGTCATGACCGCCGTGCGGGTCGCGCGACTGCTGCGGATCGTCGTCGCTGGCGCCTCGGTGCTCGCCATGGCGTGCGCCTGCACGCACCCGCTGTCGAAGCGCCCCGCGAGTCCACATCCGTCCCGATCGGTGCCGACCACGCAGCCACCGACGCAGCCCACCACGCAGTCAACCTTCGCCGGGCTGACCCTCACCCATCCCACCTCCTGGCGCGCGTACCTGTTCTATCCCGGCTCGGGCATCGATCCTGATGCCGAGGGATTCCTGACCAACCAGCCGATTGGTAGCAATTGCGCGATCACCCCTGGCGCAATTCCGCGGGCGAACTGCGGTGAAGGCGAACCCGTCGCCAACATGTCGAACGACGGCGTCTACCTGACCATCGAGGTCCTGTACCAGCCATTTCAGGGCCGGCCACACGCAGGACAGCGCCTGGGTGACTACTCCGCTCGGGTGACAAGCAGAACGAGAGCGCACAGCGCCGGTTGCCGGCAGACGACCACTCGTACCACCGTCACTGCCGCGCCGAAGACCGCTCGTACCCAGCCGTCTGCGGTCTGGATCTCCGCCACGCTGTGTGATTTGAGCTCGCAGACCAAGCAGGCGTTGACGGCGATGCTGGCCACTGCACATATCGCATCTCGGCCCGTTGTCACCACGCCGGTACCGCGGGCCCCATTGTGCAGGAGCACAGACGTGTCGGTCACTCGCGGACCGCGAGCTTCCGAACCGTCCCAGGGACGCAGCCTGATCTACGCAGTTCGAAACGACAGCGCGAAGACGTGTCACCTCGAGGGCTATCCGTCGATCCGGCTCTGGGCCCGGGCGAAGGAGCTCGATTTCTCGTACCGTGACGCGATATTCACCCCGCACCCGCCAGTGCGCCGGCTGTTCCTTCCACCCGGCAGTTACGCCTGGTTCGAGATCGCGACGACGGCCTGCAGCACCGGCACGGCGACCGCAGCACGGACGGCCGCGATCACCCTGCCCGGTCAGTCGACCGTGACGCGGCTACGCGCCGCGCCTCGCGGCGAACGCGACCCTGGAATCGCGTACAGCCACGCCAAGGCGGTCAACGCGGTCGGCATCAGCGCGCTCACCGCACGCTGACCGAGTCGCGCCGTGACGGCGGGTGGTATTTGTTGATGTAGAGCTGTTGGAACATGGTCCAGGTGTTGCTGGTGAACCAGTAGAGCAGCACGCCGAGGGGGAAGAACACCCCGGAGAACAGCACCGAGATCGGGATGAACACCTTCATCAGCCGCTGCACGGTGGCCGCGGTTCCGGTGGGCACGGTGGTCGCTCGTGACATCACCAGCCGCTGGGTGAAGAACGTCGCGCCCGCGCTGATGATCACCAAGATGATGGTCACGATGCGGGTGCTGGTCAGGTCACCACCGAGCACGTCGACGATCTTGTGCGCGTTGTCGCGCAGCGAACCGGCCAGCGGCGCCCCGAACAACCGCGCCTTGGCCGCCTGGCAGGTCTGGTCATGACTGAACGTGTAGAGCTTGAGCAGCGGATTGCCGCCCTGACCGCGGGTGTCACAGACCGAGGCCGAGTTGGACAGATGCCGCAACACATGGAACAACGAGATGAAGATCGGGATCTGCAAGAACATCGGCAGACAACCCGCCAACGGGTTGAACCCCTGCTCCTGCTGCAGCTTCATCATCTGCCGCTGCATCTCG
>DASRSG010000244.1:0-8182 GCA_035656595.1 Jatrophihabitantaceae bacterium
AGCGGCGATGTCAGGGTCATCCCGGAGGTGCGGTGACCTCGTGCGGTGCAGGATTGCGCCACACCTCGACGGCAGGATCGCGATGACGACAGCCAGCATGGGCATTGACAGTGAATTTGCGGTGGAAACCCGAGGGCTGACGAAGCGCTTCGGCGACACGATCGCGGTCAACCAGGTTGATCTGCGGATCCCGCGTGGTTGTGCCTTCGGCTATCTCGGCCCCAACGGCGCGGGTAAGACGACGTTGATTCGCGTGCTTCTCGGACTCACGCATGCCGATGCCGGTGAGATGTCGTTGCTCGGTCAGGCCGTCCCACGGCATCGCGCGACGGCGCTGGCCCGAGTCGGCGCGATCGTCGACGAGCCACGCTTTCACGCTCACCTGACCGGTCGGCAGAACCTGCAGGTGCTCGCCGCAGCGCGCGAACCTGCGGCGCGAAGGCGCATCGATGCGTCGCTGGAGCGGGTCGGCATCCTGCAGCGCGCCGACGATCGAGTGTCGAAGTACTCCATGGGTATGCGCCAGCGGCTCGGCGTGGCCGCCTGCCTGATCGGCGATCCGCAATTGCTGATCCTCGACGAGCCGATGAACGGGCTGGATCCCGCCGGGATGCGCGAGATGCGCGACATGATCCACTCGCTGGTCGCCGAAGGTCGCACGGTTGTGCTGTCCTCGCACCTTCTCGATGAGGTGGAGCGAACGTGCGATGCGGTGGCGATCGTCGATCGCGGGCAGGTCATCAGGCAGGGTCCGATCTCGGAGTTGCTGGCCGGGACGGCGGTGACGCTGCGCATCGAATGCTCGGAGCCCACCCGTGCAGCTGCGCTGCTCGCAAAGAGAAATATGGCGGTGGCGATCGAGAGCGAAGCCGGCGAGCTGTCGATCACGCTGCCGGCCGGGACGCCGCGCGAGGCTGCCGCCGAGGCAGCGCGGGTGCTGGTCACGGCCGGTATCGAACTCTACGGCCTGCAGCAGGCGCAGGCATCGCTTGAATCCTGGTTCCTCCAGGTCACCAGCCGATTGGGGGAGACGTCATGACCGCCGGCCCAGACGTCAGCCCGCTCGCCCCCGAGCTCGCGGCCGGCGGGGTCGATCACCGCGGGTCACCGTTGCCCACCGGCGCGATGATCGCCACGCGGTTCATGGAGCTTCGCAAGCGACGCGGACTTCTCGCAGCGCTGGCCTTGGTCACCGTCGGCATTCCGACGGTGTTCCTGGCGGTGCGTCTGCTGCTGCACGCGATCGCGCCGAAGACCTACGGACCGGCGGGCGGCTACGACACCTACGTTGCCCTGACCGCCGGGGTGCTCTACGTCTTCGGATTCATCGTTGCAGCCGCACTGGGTTGCACGGCCGGGTCGGTGGATCTCACCGACGGGATGTTCCGGCACCTTGTCGTCACCGGACGGTCACGCCTGGCGCTGTACCTGGCGCGAATCCCGGCCGGGTTGGCGATCATCGTTCCGCTGGTAGCCATCGGATTCACGATCGTCTGCGCGGTCTGCGTGTTCGCCGCGCCGAGCACAGCGAACTACGACGGCGTGAGCGTTCCCGCCGGCCTGTCCCGGACGCAGCTCGAGACATGGGCCGCAGACAACGCGACCAAGGTCGTCTGCGAGTTCCCCTTCTCAGGGCGAATCGACATCGTCGCCGTGTGCGGCCGCGGCCCGGGCGAGCCTGACAAGCGGGTGGCACATGAGCAACCCGGCAACCCGGCTCCGGTCTCGCCCGCGCAGCTCAGGGCCGCCGCGGTCAGGATCGTGGATCTCAATTACTCCCAGTACCGGACGCATTTCGCCGCGCCGTCGGATCCTTGATGATCAAAACGGGGCTATGGATCGAGCTCGAGGCCATTGTCGGTTTCATTGTCGGGCTCGGCCTCGGATCGCTGATCGGCCAGCGCACCGTCGGCGTGATTCTGATGATCATCCTTGAGATCGTCCTGACACCGATCTTCACTCGCACCCGAATACCGCACATGGTGAATCTGCAGCGCGCTGTGGTCGGTGTCGCCACTGCGCACCTGGAACCGGGCGAACTCCCGTTCGCGTTCGGTGGCGGCGGCGGCGACTATCGCGTCACCGAGTCGACCACTACTGCAGTGCTCGTCGTCCTGGCCTGGCTCATCGGATGGAGCGCCCTCGGCGCCTGGCGAATGATGACCCGTGACGCTTGAGCGGTGCGGTCACGGCCCGGTGCAGGCATTGCCGGAGTGGTGATGCGACCGGGCGATTGTGGTCGAGAAATAGCCGCGACCGTCCGAATAGAACCGAAACAGACGATAAACTTGGCAATGTCGAGAATAGTTTGTGAGGTTATTCTTGAGCCTAGACAGATGAATTCTTGAGGTTCCATACTCGCTGTTATGACGATGCTCGTTCGGCTGGTTGAGCGAACCGACACGGGCAGCGGCAACGACAAATTGTCGGTTACGTGCCTATCACGCGGTCGCACGGCGCTGCGTGGCGATCTCGACGTCAGCGGGCGTGACACGCTCGCTTGCGCTGGCAGGGAAATCGTGACCAACGGCCGCGGCGTCATCACCCTTGATCTCGCCGACATCACGTTCATGGATGCTGCCGGAATCACCGCGCTGATCGACTTGGCGCAGCTCGCACGGGCGCGCGGGCGCGCGGTCGTCCTTGCCCGGCCGAGCCCGTCGGTGCAGCGTGTACTCGCGATCGTCACCGCCTTGGAAGCGCTGCCGTTCGCCATCACGGCACGGCGACGGTCAATCGCACGGCTGCGCAAGTAGCACTTCTACGACGTGCGGAAGTCGTCCGCGCGGCGGGCCAAACGCATTCCGTGCCCGCGACGATCGGCATTGAGCTGAAGTTCGCCATTGCGCGCCTCGGGTAACCCGTCGACGAGCAGTGGTTCGAGCCGGGCGTGATCGGCGAACCATTCCACGTGCCTGAGGTTGGGGATCGCGGCGGCCACCGGAGCGTGCAAGGACGGCGCACAGTGTGCGGACACTTCAAGGTTGCGGGCCTGTGCCAAGGCAGCACACCGCAGCCAGCCGGTGTACCCGCCACACCGGGTGACGTCGAGTTGCAGGCAGTCCACGACCGGCAACAACCGCTCGACCTCGTAGACGTCGGCTGCATACTCGCCGGCTGCCACGTCGCAGCGCAGCGCGGCGCGTACGGATGCGAGCCCGGCGACGTCGTCACTGCTCACGGGCTCCTCGAACCAGGTGACACCGAGCTCATCGAGCGCGGTTCCGATGCGGCGAGCCTGGCCTGCTGAGTAAGCGCCGTTGGCGTCGACCATAAGCTCTACCTCGTCGCCGGCGAGTTCGCGGAGGCGACTTACACGCTCCAGATCACGCGCCGGCCGGGTACCCCACGACTCACCGATCTTGATCTTCATGGCTGAGCAGCCAACCGAACGCCACCAGCGCACCTGGTCGGCCAGTTCGGCGTCGGTGAGGGTGCAGAACCCGCCCGAACCGTAGATCGGGACGGCGGCACGGTTTCGTCCAAAGAACTCCGACAGCCCAACATCGAGCAGGCGTGCCCGTAGATCCCACCAGGCGATGTCGACGGCGCTGATCGCCTGCATCACGAGCCCTCTGGTGCCGAGGTTCCGGCAGGCGCGATGCATCGCAGCCCACCCGCGCGGTAGGTCGAAGACGTCCAGATCATGGATGGCTGATGCCAGTTTGTCATGGATGACCGTGGCGGCCGCCGCGCTCGAGTACGTCCATCCGAGCCCGCTCTGCCCACCCGCCTCGAGGGTGACCGTCACCGCTACGGTGGCGTCCCATTCCAGCGTCCCGTCGCTCTCGGGCGACGGAGTCGGGAACTTGTAGACGGCAACCCGCACGCCGGTGATCGGTGTGGCGCGGCCTGTCATGACGACGCGAGGCTCTGCTGCTCTGTGAGACCGCGCCGCCCGAGCGCGATGAGCCGATCGGCGGCTCGCGCCGCCAGCGCCATGATGGTGAGCGCCGGGTTCGCCGCACCCTGCGTGGGCAGCGTGCTGCCATCAACGATGTACAGGTTGGGCACGCCGAACACCCGGTGGTTGGTGTCAACCACGCCGTCCTCGGCACGGGCTGCCATGCGCGCACCGCCGACCAGATGCGCGTAACGATCGATGGTCATCACCTCGGTTGCGCCCGCTGCTCGCAGGATGTTTTCCATTACCGCGGTAGCCGCCTTGGTCAGCTGCTTGTCGTTGTCGCACTGCGCATATGCGAAGTGCGCAACGGGCAAGCCGTGGCGATCCTTCTCATCGGCCAGCGTGACCCGGTTCTCGGGCATCGGCAGGTACTCGCACAACGCGCCGAGGGTCGCCCAGTGCACGTAGTCGCGCATGTACTCGCGCAGCGGCGCGCCCCAATGTCCTTGTGCGGCAACGTGTTCGGCCCACGTGATCGGCAACGGGCTGACGGTCTGAATCGACCAGCCGCGCTTGTATGGCTTGCTCGGATCGGTCTCGTAGAACTGCTCGGACGAGACCTCTGGCGGCGGTGACTTGTACATGCGGATCTCATCGTCGAACCGCCCGGCCGTTTGCGGAGCACCCTGCACCATGAGGTAGCGCCCGACCTGATCGTGGTCGTTGCCGAGGCCGTGCGGATACCGCTCGGTCGCAGACAGCAGCAACAGCCTGGGTGTTTCGATCGAATATCCGGCCACCGCGACTGCGCGCGCCCGCTGGTAGTACTCCCGTCCTGCCCGCAGATAGTTGACCCCGGTTACCCCGCCGGTGCGATCGTTGACGACCATTCGGGTGACCATGCTGTCAGGGCGAATCTCGGCTCCGTGCGCGAGCGCATCGGGAATGTGGGTGATCAGTGGGCTGGCCTTGGCGTTGACCTTGCATCCTTGCAGGCAGAACCCGCGGTAGATGCAGTGTGGTCGGTTGCCGAACCGTCCGTTCGGGATGGCCACCGGACCGACGTGGGCCTCGACGCCGGCGGCTTGTGCACCACGCAGGAAGATCTCGCCGTTGCCGCCAACGGGATGCGGGTGATGCGGGTAGCTGTGCGGATCGCCCCACGGCCAGCGCTCGCCGGCGACCGGCAACTCCTGCTCCAGCGCTGCGTAGTAAGGCTTGAGATCGTCGTAACCGATCGGCCAGTCCGCGCCGACGCCGTCGTTCGTCCGGGTGACGAAGTCGGACGGGTGGAAGCGCGGGGTGTAGCCCGCGTAATGGACCATCGATCCGCCGACACCGCGGCCGGAGTTGTTCGACCCGAGCGGCACGGGGTCGGTTCCACCGATCTGGCGCGGCTCGGTCCAGTAGAGCGTGTGTGCCCCGCGTTCGTCGGACACCCAGTCCTTGTCCGGGTCCCAGAACGGGCCGGCATCCAGGCACACCACCCGCCAGCCGGCTCGTGCCAGCCGCTGAGTCAGCACCCCACCGCCGGCGCCGGCACCGACCACGACGAGGTCGACCTCGTCGCCGTCGGCGTAGCGGCGCATGTCGGTGCGCAGGCGATGATCGACGCGGGTGCCGTCGTTGGGGATGAGCCACGCCGACTCGTTGCGCGCGCGGACGTCGGCGTAGTTGCTTCTCACGTCGATTCCCCACGCCCCACGAGACGGTCGTGTTCGTGGCGCATTCGCTCGATCCGATCGGCGAAGATCACCGGATCGTTGTCGTTCGCGTCAGCGACCTCCCACCTCTCCCGAGAGGCCACCCCCGGGTTGAGGTAGCCCCGCGGATACGCAGGACCGGGGAACCCGATCTCGTTCCACGCCCACGGGTGCGAGTAGAACGCCGTGCACGCATATCGCGTCCAGAGGCTCCACACGTATTTGGCCGGCCAATCGCGCCAGTTCTCGCCGGCGCTGGAGCGATCCTGGACGGCCTGCAAAACCATCGCCTGCTCGCTGTTGAGCAGGTCGGCGTAGCCACGGCCCGGGTGTGCGTCGTGTGCGTCACCGTCGAGTGCGCCGAGCGTGTCCCGCCACGCCTGCGCGTCATCGGGCAACGTGTCGTAGTGCCATCCGTCGGTCTCGCCGACGGCGAGCCGCTCGTCGATCAGTGCCAATACCGGCACACGAGGATCACCGTCCTGGGCCAGCAGCAGGTCGAGCATCGGTCCAGCAATGCCGACCTCGTGCGGGGTGAAGAAGGACAACTGTCCAGGCAGCGCAAGCCGAGCGAGCACGGCGCCGGCAGTCACGTCGTCCCACGCGTCGACACTGTCGAGTACGTCGAAACCCGGGAAGCGGCCGCGTCCTTGTGGCGTGATCGCCCGCTGATTGCTGCTGCGGAACGGCATGTCAGCGGTCGCCCTGCGGTGGCCGTCCCTCGCGTCGCAGCACTGCCGCGAGCAACCCCATCCCGCCGACGACAGCAGCGAGCAGGGGAGCGAACAGTGGTGGTCCTGCCTCGAGGTTGTAGCGGGTGACCCCGCCGGGGCGTTGCGCGATGCCGCGCCAATGCAGGTATGTACCTTGCAGGCCGTTGACCACGATCGCGGCCGACGCGAGTGGCAGCACGGTGTGCGCCGCGCGTCGTGAGAACACCGCCGCGACTCCGGCGGGGATCGCGGTGGGCACGACCGCAATCGGCCACCACATCATCTTGTTGCCGAAACTCGCGCCATCATGCGAGAGGTAGATCTCGGCCGCGGTCACGGCCGCTCCGGCGGCGGTCAAAGCCGACAGGCTGCGCTCGAAGCGGCCGGTGCGTACCGCCTCGACCGCCGACGCCGCCGTAGTTACTGGTGCGGTAGTCATGCTGGTCACTTCTCGTCCTTGCGGCCGGGCAAGAACTGCTGCGCCTTCTGCTTGAGCCCTTGCTTGGCGAAGCCCCAGGTGTCCTCATCACCATGGAACACGGCGCCGGCGAGCGCCTTGATCTGATCGAAGGTGGCATGCGGGGGGATCGGCGGCACGTTCGGATCGCAGCGCACGTCCAGCACGGTCGGGCGGTCGGCGGCCAGCGCCTGCTCCCACGCCGGGCCGACTCCATCGGTCGTGTCGACGTTGATCGCGCCGAGGCCGATCGAACGCGCGAAGGCGGCGTAGTCGATATCGGGCAGGGTCTGCGATTCCGCGAACTTGGGTGATCCCTCCATCGCCCGCATCTCCCAGGTCACCTGGTTGAGGTCGTTGTTGTGCAGGATCGCGACGATCAGGCGCGGATCGGTCCACTGCTGCCAGTAGTGGGCGATGGTGATCAGTTCGGCCAATCCGTTCATCTGCATCGCGCCGTCGCCGACGAGCGCGATCGTCGGACGGTCCGGGTGGGCCCACTTCGCGCCTATGACGTAGGGCACGCCAGGCCCCATTGTGGCCAGCGTCCCTGACAGCGAGCCGCGGACGTCCCCGGTGAACCGAAGGTGCCGGGCGTACCAGTTGGCTGCGCTACCAGAGTCGGCTGCGATGATCGCGTTGCTGGGCATGCGCAGCGACAGCTCGTGGAAGATCCTTATCGGGTTCACCGGATCGGCATCGGTCAACGCCTGGCGCTCGACGATGTTCCACCAGTCGGCGACGTTCGACTCGATCTCGTCGCGCCATTTGCGCTCGGCCTTGCGTTCGAGAAGTGGGACGAGCGCCTGCAGCGTGGCACGGGCGTCGCCGATCAGATTCAGTTCGTAGGGGTAGCGCATCCCGATCCACTTGCCCGAACGGTCGATCTGGATGCCGCGCGCCTGGTCGAGTTGAGGCAGGAACTGCGTGTACGGAAAGTTCGAGCCGACTGTAAGGAGCGTGTCGCAGTCCATCATCATCTTGTATGAGGGGATCGTGCCGAGCAGTCCGATCGAGCCGGTGACCCACGGCAGGTCATCGGGAAGCACGTCCTTGCCGAGCAGTGCTTTGGCCGCGCCGGCACCGAGAAGGTCGGCGACTTGGGTCAGCTCGTCCACGCAGCCGCGCGCGCCCTGCCCGACGAGCAGCGCGACCTTCTCCCCGGCGTTGAGAATGTCCGCCGCGCGGCGCACCGCGTCGTCGTCGGCGCGCACGGTGGAGTTGCTGAAACCGAGACTCGATGGAACTTGCTTGAAGGCGTGCTCGGGCGGCGTGTATTCAAGTTCGAAGACGTCGGACGGAAATATCAGACAGGTCGGCGCGTGCTCGGCCGCGGCGATGCGGATCGCCCGGTCGAGCAGGTTGGGCAACTGTTGCGGCACCGTGCACATCTGCACGTAGTCGGAGCACACGTCCTTGAACAGGGTGAGCAGGTCGACTTCTTGCTGGTACGACCCGCCGA
>DASRSG010000245.1:0-23018 GCA_035656595.1 Jatrophihabitantaceae bacterium
CAGTAGGACGAATCGTGCCCGCCCGGCTCGATCCCGCCGGCCGGTGCCGGGTGCAGGCTGGCGCGCAGGTCGCGGGTGACCGGCGCGAACCCGTCCGACGCGCCGCAGTCGATCCGCAGTGCGATGCCGCTTAGCGCGCGTTGCTGGCCCCAGATCGTGTGCCTGGTCCAGTCCGCGGCGTCGTCGAAGGCGCCCTGCACGCTCTGCCAGCTGTGGTGCCAGATCGCCGGGCTCTCCGCGACCATGGCCGAGACCCGCTCCCGTCCCATCCGCGAAGCGAGATACAGCGCGCCGTAACCACCCATCGACCAGCCCAGCAGCCCGACTCTGCGCACGTCCAGGCCGTGCTGGCCCAGCCGCGGGATGAACTCGCGGCTCACCATCGCCGCCGGGTCACCGTCGTGGCGGGGGTGCCAGTACTCGTGGTCGCCGCCGTCGACCGAAGCGATCGCGAACGGGCGCACGCCCGCGTTGGTCACCTGCGCCTGGTACTTGTCCAGGTACAGGCTGCGGTGGAACGCGGTCGTGTGGTCGCCACCGCGCCCGTGCAGGGTGACCAGCACCGGCAGCCGGTCGCCGTCGCTGGATCCGGGCGGGTAAGAGATCGCATAGCCGACGTCCATGTGCCGGTAGGACGAGTGGAACGACCCGCTCACCATCGGCCCGGCGCCGACGTCCGGAACCCCGTCGGGCGTGCAGCCGACGAGCGCGAGTCCGAGCCCACCGAGCCCGCCGAGCAGCAGGGTGCGGCGGGTGATCGTCACTGCGGGTTCTTCACCCACCACTTGAAGAAGAAGTAGCCGATGATGCGCATGTCCGAGCTGCCGCCCACGCCGTTGAAGATCTTGTCGACGAAGTTGAAGAACGCGGTGCTGGTCGAGTTGAACTGCAGCAGCACGATCACGATGATCATGCCCCACGGCTTGATCTTGGCCGCACCGGCCTGGGTCTGCGGATCCATGTATGGCTCGATGATCGCCCAGCCGTCCAAGCCGGGAATCGGCAGCAGGTTCAGGATCGCCGCGGTCACCTGCAGGAAGCCCAGGAACATCAGGCCGGTCCAGAACCTGATGTGCTGGTCGGTCAAGCCATGCGGCTTGGCGAGCACGATGAGGACGAGCGCGAGCACCGCGTTGGTGAGCGGTCCCACTGCGGCGGCCATGCTCTGCGAGGCCTTGCTGCGGAAGTTGTGCGGGTGCAGGTACACGGCGCCGCCGGGTAACCCGATGCCGCCCTGCACGATGAAGAACAGCGGCAGGACGATCGAGAGCAGCGGATGGGCGTACTTGAACGGGTTCAGCGTCAGGTAGCCGGCGGCTTCCACGCTGTGATCGCCGGCGCGATAGGCCGCATATGCGTGCGCGAACTCGTGGAAGCACAGCGACACCACCCAGCCGCCGAGCACGAGCAGGAAGACCCCAAGATCGCCGATGCGCGACCCCGGCCCGTCCTCGAACCAGGCGAGCACTCCGCCGCCCACGGCGACGGCGACGAAGGCAAGGAACAGCGGGCTGGGCCGCACTGCGCCGCGCCGGCGATTGCCGAGGTCGTAGACAGACATGGCGATGACGGTACGGGGCGCGGCGTGTCTGCCACGCCAGCGACGCGCGCCCGCCTACGCTGCCTCGAACGACCGTTCGAGGGTGAGGATGCATCGCGTTGCGCGTTCTGGGCATCGACCCGGGCATGACCCGATGCGGTATCGGGGTCGTCGACGGCGCGCCGGGCAAGGTACTCACGCTCGTCCACGTCGAGGTGGTGCACACCGCGGCCGGTGACGAGATCGGCACGCGACTGCTCGCCCAATGCGACGCGATCACGGCCGCGATCGAAGGCTTCGCACCTGACGCCGTGGCGGTCGAGCGGGTGTTCAGCCAGCACAACGTGCGCACCGTCATGGGCACCGCGCAGGTTGCCGGGCTGGCGATCGTCGCCGCGACCCGGGCCGGCATCCCGGTCGCGCTGCACACTCCGAGCGAGGTGAAGGCCGCGGTCACCGGGTCGGGGGTCGCCGGCAAGGCCCAGGTCGGCGCGATGGTCAGCCGGCTGCTGCGACTGGCCGAGACACCCCGTCCGGCAGACGCGGCTGACGCCCTGGCGCTGGCGATCTGTCACCTGTGGCGGGGGGGTGCCCAGTCGAAGCTGGCGGCGGCGGTGCTGGCGGCATCGTCGGCGACCTCGGCGAGGATGGGACGGTGAGGTACCAACCGCTGCGGCATTGCTGGGACGAGCGCACGCTCCGTCCGGTCTACTTCGACCTCGAGACGATCCGTGCCCGGATCGCCACGCTCGAGGTCGAGCTCGCGCCGCTCAATTCCCGGCGTCCACCTAAGACCCGGCTGCCGAACGAGCTGCGGATGCTGCACGAGCATCTGGAGCTGTTTGCGGCCAGCGGGTCAGTGTCCACGGCCCGGGCTATCGCCCAGGGCATCGGGCAGCGAGCCCAACGCGCGCGCTCGCAGATATACCTGTCCCGGGTGCTCCAGGCCGACCTCGACACCTGCCAGGGCGACTACGTGTCGGCCACCCTGAGCTTCATCGAGCTGCTGAACATGGCCGGGGAGGCGCCGCGGTCGGTGCAGGCCGTTGCCTACTTGCGAGCCGGGCGGTGCGAGTTCGCCCAAGAGATGTGGGCCGAGGCGGCGGCCAGTTTCGCAGCGGCTGCCGAAGCCGCCCGCGGCGCGCGGCTGCCGGTGGCGTCGGCGGCCGAGATCCGGTTCGCGCACAAGTGCGCGCAGGCGCATTTGCAGGGTGCGGTGACATGACCGATCCGCTTGAGCCCAGCTATGACCCGCAGACCCTGCGCGAGGTCTACGCCGATCCGTCCGCGGTGCGCGGCAGGGTGCAGCAGTTGCGCGCCGAGGTGCGCGATGCCCTGGACGTGATCGACGAATTGCGCGCCCGCGGCGACCTGGTCGCGTACCTGCGCGGGCTCGACGAGCTTGACGAGGCGCTGGTCGAGGCCAGGCAGGCGGTCGACCGCGCCGACATCGCCGGAAATGGGGCGCAGCAGCACACCGCCCGGCTGCGCCTCGCGCACGTGTACCAGTGGCGCGGTGACTTCGCCCAGTCGAACATGATCTTCACCGAGCTGCTGGCGGTCGCCGCGCAGTTCGGGCCGGTGATCGAGGCCTTCACCCATCAGCATGCCGGCAAGAACGACTACGACCAGGGTCACTGGCCCGACGCCCGTGACCATTTCGAGCGCGCGCTGGCCATCCGCACCGAGCTCGAGCTGCCCGAAGCTGAATCGTCGCGCATCGCGCTGGTCGCGGCGCTGGGTCACCTGGAGGAGACATGATCGCAAGCGTGCGCGGCACGGTCGCCGCCCTCAGCCCTGACGGCGCCGTCGTCGAGGTGGGCGGTATAGGCCTGTCGGTGTCCTGCTCGCCGGGGACGATCGCCCGGCTGCGGATCGGCGAGCAGGCCCGGCTCGCCACCAGCCTGGTCGTGCGCGAGGACTCGCTCACCCTGTACGGCTTCGCCGATGACGACGAGCGCGCGCTGTTCGAGCTGCTGCAGACCGCCAACGGCGTCGGGCCGAAGCTGGCCCAGACCATGCTGGCCGTGCACCCGCCGCGCGAGCTGCGCCGCGCGATCGCGACCGCCGACTTCGCCTCGCTGACGGCCGTACCCGGTATCGGACGCAAGGGCGCCGAGCGCATCGTCATCGAGTTGCGTGACCGGATCGGGTCGATCGACGGCCACGACTCCGACCCGCTGTCCTTCGGCATCACGCCGGTGGCGCCCTGGCGGGATCAGTTGGCGCATGCCCTGGCCGGGCTGGGCTTCTCGGGCAGGGAGGCCGGCGACGCGATCGACGTGCTGGCGGCCGAGGCCGGCGACACGCCCGACGTTTCCGTCCTGCTCCGCAAATCCATCCAGCTGCTGGGACGGACGAGGTGACCGAACCTGTCGAGGATCTCGTAGACCCTCAGCCCATTCCCGAGGAGCGCGAGGTCGAAGCGAGTCTTCGGCCGAAGAACCTGACTGAGTTCGTCGGGCAGGCCAAGGTCCGCGAGCAGCTCCAGCTCGTGCTCGAGTCGGCATTGCGGCGCCAGCGGCCACCCGACCACATCCTGCTGTCCGGACCGCCCGGGCTGGGCAAGACCAGCCTGGCCATGATCGTCGCCGCTGAGCTCGGCACGCCGATTCGCGTCACCAGCGGCCCGGCGATCGAGCGCGCCGGCGATCTTGCCGCGCTGCTCACCAGCCTCACCGAGGGCGAGGTGCTGTTCATCGACGAGATCCACCGCATCGCGCGGCCTGCCGAAGAGCTGCTCTACATGGCGATGGAGGACTTCCGGGTCGACGTGGTCGTCGGCAAGGGGCCGGGCGCGACGGCGATCCCGCTCGACCTGGCCGCGTTCACGCTCGTCGGCGCCACCACCCGGGCCGGGCTGCTCACCGGCCCGCTGCGCGACCGGTTCGGCTTCACGGCGCACATGGACTTCTACGACCCCGACGAGCTCGAGCGGGTGCTGTTCCGGTCCGCCCAGCTGCTCGGCGTCGCCCTCGACTCCGACGGCGCGGCCGAGATCGCCAGCCGGTCACGCGGCACCCCACGCATCGCCAACCGGCTGCTGCGGCGGGTGCGCGACTACGCCGAGGTCCGGGCCGACGGGCGGGTCACCGCTGACATCGCGCACGCGGCACTGGCCGTCTACGACGTCGATCAGCTGGGCCTGGATCGCCTCGACCGGGCCGTCCTCGATGCCCTGGTGCGCCGCTTCGGCGGCGGGCCGGTCGGGGTGGGCACCCTCGCGGTCGCGGTCGGTGAGGAAGTCGAGACCGTCGAAGAGGTCGCCGAGCCGTTCCTGGTGCGCGCCGGGCTGCTCGCCCGGACCCCTCGGGGACGCGTCGCGACCCCGGCGGCCTGGGAACATCTCGGACTTTCCGGACCGCGACCGAACGGGCCGACACTGTTCGACGGGTAACATTCACCGCGTGAATGCCTGGCCGTACGTCGTCATAGTCGTCCTACTCGGCGCGATGGTGCTGTTCAGCGTCCGCAACCGCAGGCGGCAGGTGGCCGAGGAAATGGTGCGGGTCAGCCGGATCGACGTCGGTACCGACGTGATGACCACCTCCGGCCTGTACGGCACCGTGGTCGCCAAGCACGACGACGCCACCGTGCTGCTCAACATCGCGCCGGGCGTCGAGGTCAAGTGGGCGGCGGCGGCCCTGCGCGACGCGGCGTCGCTGTCGGACACCTACCGGCGCGGGCTCACTGAAGACAGCGACGAAGACGGCAAGGAAGACGGCGAATCGGACGAGTCGCACGATGCCGTGCAGCTGCGCAAGAACGGCGACGAGGCGGCCGGATTCTGAGCCGTCCCCGCAGCCAGGCGCGAGCCGCACGGCCGCGTCGGTCATACTGATGCACCGGGTCGTCGCCTGACGGCCGAGCCGCGGCGTGCCTGCCGTAGGCCATTTTGCGACCGAGGAGAACATTCCCCGTGGCACCACCCGCCGGAACGCTGCGCGTCGGGCGCTACTTTCTTGCCCTGCTTGCCCTGATCGCGCTCTTGTACTCGATCGTGTTCTTCGGGTCGCGGCAGTCGCCCAAGCTCGGCATCGACCTGGTCGGTGGCACCCAGGTCGTCTTCACTGCGAAGACCCACAGCGGCGCACCGCCCAGCCGCGACGCTATGGATCAGGCGCGCAACATCCTCGCCGACCGAGTCAACGGCACCGGTGTCACGCAGTCGACGGTGGCGATCCAGGGCAACGACCAGCTGGTTGTGTCGATCCCCGGTCAGAACGGCAACGATATTCAGAAGCTCGGCAAGGCGGCGGTGCTCAACTTCCGTGGCGTCGTCACCGCAGCGGTGCCTGTGACGTGCACCCTGCACCCGAAGCCAGCAGGCTCGGCCAGCAATTCGGCGTCGCCGAGCGCCACATCCAGCGGGTCGAGCGCGCCCGGCAATGGGACACCGTCGGCGTCCGCTGCGGCCAGTGCACCCGCGACCGCTCACTCCGGCGCGGCCGCAGCCGACCGGCCGCTGAGCAAACCCAGCGCCAAGAACACCCCGAAGTCGACGCCGAAGTCCAGTCCGAAGGCCACGCCGTCGGGATCGTCTGGCGGCAGGGCCACGGCGCCGCCGTCGAGCACCCCGACGACCAGCCCGAGCGCGACGCCGACCGCGCCGGTTGGGCCCGCGAAATGCTCGGCAACTTCGGTGAAGGAGGTTGCGACCGCCGGCAAGTTCACCGTGCCGCTCACAGACACCGAGTACGACAAGCTTTCGGCCACGAACAAGCAACTGCTGACCGCGGCGCTCGCCAGCTTCAACTGCAAGTCCGCGCAGAACGAGAGCGATCTGCCCAAGAGTTACTACGTCGCCTGCGACGACCAGGGCCGCGCCATCCTGCTCGGTCCAGTCATCGTCCCCGGCACGCAGATCGACACCGCATCGGCGAGTGAAGGCAACGCGCAGCAGGGCCAGTTCGGCTGGTCGGTGCTGCTCTCCCTGAAGGGATCCGGTCAGTCCGCCTGGGCTAACTACACCCGCGCGCACAACATCAACGGTGCGCAGAACTTCCCGGACGTGAGCGGGTGCTCGACCAGCGGCACGCCGTGTGCCGACTATGTTGCCTTCACCCTCGACGGCAGCGTGATCTCGTCTCCGGTGAACACGACGACGATCAACGGCCAGGACACCCAGATCACCGGCCAGTTCACCGCGACGTCGGCCAAGGACCTGGCCAACGAGTTGAAGTATGGCGCGCTCCCGCTCAGCTTCACCGCGGATACGGCTGAGTCGGTCTCGGCAACTCTCGGCACCGCGCAGCTCAAGGCCGGCCTGCTCGCCGGCGGCATCGGTCTGATCCTCGTGGTGATCTACTCGCTCATCTACTACCGCGCACTGGGTTTGGTCACGATCGCGTCGCTGCTCGTGTCCGGCGCGCTCACCTACGGCGCACTGGTCATGCTCAGCACGCAGATCGGATTCACGCTCAGCCTCGCCGGTATCGCCGGCTTCATCGTGGCGGTCGGTATCACCGCCGACTCGTTCGTCGTGTTCTTCGAACGACTGAAAGATGAAGTGCACGAAGGACGATCGGTGCGGGTCGCGGTGCCACGTGCCTGGGTGCGGGCGCGACGCACCATCCTGTCGGCCGACACGGTGTCCTTCCTCGCCGCCGCCGTCTTGTACTACTTCACGACTGCGGACGTCCGCGGCTTCGCGTTCACCCTCGGCCTGTCGACGATCCTCGACCTGATCGTGGTCTTCCTGTTCACCCACCCGATGGTGTCGATCCTGTCGCGCTCGGCCACCTTCGGTTCGGCCCGGTTCACCGGCCTCGATTCGGTGCGAGGCAACACCCCCGCGCCGAGCGAGCAGACAGTGCGCCGAGAGCGTCCGGCCAGGGCGGCAACGCCGGAGCCCGAGGACGAGCAGAAGTATTCCGGTGTCGCGGTGATGGAGAAGCCCGCTGCGGCAAAGGCCGCCGATCCGGTCGTTGAGAAGCCCGTCGCGGACGAACCGGTGGCCGGAGCGCCGGTGGCTGACGAACCGGTCGCCGAAGCGCCGGCAGCCGAAGAGCCGGTCGCCGAGGAGCCAGCGACCGACGAGACGGACGAAGACGAGGCTCCGCGCCGGCGGACCACCCCCGAGCCCGGCTCGGCCGCCGAGCGCGCGGCCCAGCGCCGTGCCCGGTTGCGCGGACAGCGCCCGGACGAGAAGGGACGCGGCTGATGGCCGGCACGCTACGCAAGATGTACCGGGGCGAGTCGACCTTCCGGTTCATCGATACTCGACGGCGCTGGTACCTGGCCTCGCTGATCATGATCGTGATCTGCGTGTTCAGCATCGGCTTCCGCGGTTTCAACTTCGGTATCGACTTCTCCGGCGGGTCGACCTTCCAGATTCCCGCGAGCAGCACGGTGACGACGAGCGCCGTCGACATCGCATTCAGCGATGCCGGCATCTCGTCGGCAGAGCCGTCTCAGAAGGTCGGGTCCAGTCCGCCGCAGATCACCATCAAGACCGGATCGCTGGCGGTCGCCGAACAGCAGCAGGTCAAGAACAAGGTGGCCGAGGAACTCGGCATCAAGACGCAGTCCATCAGCTTCAACACGGTTGGTTCCGACTGGGGTCACGACGTCACGGTCAAGGCGATCGAGGGCCTCATCGTGTTTTTGATCGTGGTCTCGATCTACATCTCGTTCCGGTTCCAGTGGCGGATGGCGGTCGGCGGTATCGTCGCGCTGCTGCACGATCTGCTCATCGCGGCCGGCATCTACTCGATCGTCGGGTTCGAGGTCACCCCCTCGACCGTGGTAGGCCTGCTGACCATCCTCGGTTTCTCGCTCTACGACACGGTCGTCGTCTACGACAAGGTCGCCGAAAACTCCAAGGATCTGCTCGCCGGATCCCGGACGACGTTCTCCGAGGCCGCCAACCTTGCCGTGAACCAGACCCTGATGCGATCGATCAACACGTCGCTGATCGCATTGTTGCCCGTCGCCGGGCTGCTCTTTGTCGGCGCCGGGCTGCTCGGCGTCGGCACGATCAAGGACCTCGCGCTGATCCTATTCGTCGGGCTGGCCTCGGGTGCGTATTCATCGCTCTTCCTCGCGACCCCGATCGTGGTCGACCTGACCGAGCGCACGCCTGAGTACCAGGCCCTCACCAAACGCGTGACCGCCAAGCGTTCCAGCGAGGCCCGCCGGGTCGCAGAAGAGCGCGACCTCGCGACCGCGGGAATCTTGCCGAACCGGCCTACCCGCCGCGGCGGCGGCCCGGCGCCGGCGCCCAAACCGGGCGCGCGCCCGCAGCAACGTCGAAAGAGATGACTGACGATCTCGCCGAGCTGATCGCGTCCCGGCTGCGCGATGTACCCGACTTCCCGCAGCCGGGGATCGTCTTCAAGGACATCACCCCGCTGCTGGCCGACGCCGCTGCCTTCGCTGCGTCCGTCCGCGCGCTGGCCGCGCTCGCCCCCGATGTCGACCTCGTCGCCGGCATCGAGGCACGCGGGTTCCTGCTCGCCGGTGCGATCGCGACCGAACTCGACTGCGGGCTCATGCCGGTGCGCAAGGCGGGCAAGTTGCCGCCGCCGACCGTCCACCGCGCGTATGCGCTCGAATACGGGACGGCCGAGATCGAGGTGCCGGTCAACGTGCTCGACGGCAGGACGGTGTTGCTGGTCGATGACGTGCTGGCCACCGGCGGGACCATGCGTGCAGCCGCCGAACTGATCACCGAAGCAGGTGGTCACGTGGCAGCGCTGGGCGTGCTGCTCGAACTGAGCTTCCTCGAAGGACGCGCCGCATTGGCGGGACTGGCGCCACTGACCGCGCTGCTCATTGCCTGACCCCTAGACTTGCGGATGTACAGATCCACCTCGCGAGAGGGGCCATGCACTGACGACCGACGCCGCGCAGCCGAAGTCACCCGCCCCGGCCGAGCCGAGCGCCCCGCCGGCTGACGATGACGCGCGTCCGATCGTCACCGCCACCAAGCCCGACACACCGAAGGCCCCGCCCGAGGATCAGGCGACGCCGGTCGATGCCAACGCCACCCATCGCCGCCGGGTGCGCGACCGGCTCGCCCGCCGCCTCGTCACCGCGCCGCGCCAGTCGGCTGTGCAGCCGGTGCTCGAGCCGCTCATCGCGATCCACCGCGGCGCGCACCCCAAGGTCGACGGGCGGCTGCTGCAACGCGGCTACGACGTCGCCGAGCGCTGCCACCGCGGCCAGTTGCGCAAGAGCGGCGACCCGTACATCACCCACCCGCTCGCGGTCGCGACGATCCTCGCCGAGCTGGGCATGGACACCACCACGCTGGTCGCCGCCCTGCTGCACGACACCGTCGAGGACACCGGGCTGACCCTCGACGACGTCGAGAAGCAGTTCGGCCCTGAGGTCGCGCACCTCGTCGACGGTGTCACCAAACTCGACAAGGTCAAGTTCGGCGCCGCGGCCGAGGCCGAGACGATCCGCAAGATGGTCGTCGCGATGGCCCGCGACCCGCGCGTGCTGGTCATCAAGCTGGCCGACCGACTGCACAACATGCGCACGCTGCGCTTCCTGCCGCCGGAGAAGCAGGAACGCAAGGCTCGCGAGACGCTCGAGGTGCTCGCTCCGCTGGCGCACCGGCTGGGCATGAACACGGTGAAGTGGGAGCTCGAGGATCTCGCCTTCGCCACGCTGTACCCGAAGCGCTATGACGAGATCGTCCGGCTGGTCGCCGAGCGTGCACCGAGCCGCGACACCTACCTAGGCGAGGTGATCGATCGGATCAACGTCGACCTGCGCGAAGGCAGCGTCAAGGCGGCAGTGACCGGCCGTCCCAAGCACTACTACTCGATCTACCAGAAGATGATCGTGCGCGGACGCGAGTTCACCGACATCTACGACCTGGTCGGCATCCGCGTGCTCGTCGAGAGCGAGCGCGACTGCTACGCGACCCTCGGCGTCATCCACGCGAACTGGCAGCCGGTGCCCGGCCGGTTCAAGGACTACATCGCGATGCCGAAGTTCAACATGTACCAGTCGCTGCACACGACGGTCATCGGACCGGCCGGGAAGCCGGTCGAGCTGCAGATCCGCACCCAGGCGATGCACCGCACCGCCGAGTACGGCATCGCTGCGCACTGGAAGTACAAGGAGCAGAAGAAGCTCGACGTCGCCGATCCCGGCAACGTGGTCACCGATGAGATGGGCTGGCTGCGGCAGCTGCTCGACTGGCAGCGCGAGGCGCAGGAGCCTGAGGAGTTCCTCGAGACACTGCGCTACGACCTCGGCGCGTCCGAGGTGTACGTGTTCACGCCCAAGGGTGACGTGATCGCGCTGCCGAACGGTTCGACGCCGGTCGACTTCGCCTACGCGGTGCACACCGAGGTGGGCCACCGCTGCATCGGTGCGCGGGTCAACGGCAAGCTCGTCGCGCTCGAGTCGACGCTCGACAACGGCGATACGCTCGAGGTGTTCACGTCCAAAGCCGAGAACGCCGGTCCGTCGCGCGACTGGCTCTCGTTCGTCAAGTCACCGCGTGCCCGCAACAAGATCCGGCAGTGGTTCGCGAAGGAACGTCGCGAGGACGCGATCGACACCGGCAAGACGGCGCTGTCGAAAGCGATGCGCAAGGCGGCCCTGCCGATCCAGCGGGTGCTCGGCGGCGATCAGCTGCTCACGCTGGCCAACGACATGCACCTGGCCGACGTCTCCGCGCTCTACGCGGCGATCGGCGAGAACCACGTGTCGGCGCAAGCAGTTGTGCAGAAGCTGGTCGCCCAACTCGGCGGCACCGAGGGTTCGGTCGAGGACATCGCCGAAGCCGTGATCCCGTCGATCGAGTCGCCGTCGGTCACCCGCCGCACGAGCGGCGACAGCGGTGTTGTCGTCAAGGGCGTCACCGATGTGTGGTCCAAGCTCGCGCGCTGCTGCACCCCGGTTCCGGGTGACGACATCATCGGCTTCGTCACCCGCGGCGGGGGAGTGTCGGTGCACCGCCGCAGCTGCACCAACGCCGGCTCACTGCTCGAGCAGGACGACCGGCTCGTCGAGGTCCAGTGGGCCCCGGGCTTCGACTCGACCTTCGTGGTGTCCATCCAGGTCGAGGCGCTCGACCGGCACGGCCTGCTGTCCGATGTCACCCGGGTGCTCTCCGACGAGCGGGTCAGCATCCTGTCGGCGAACGTGACCACCAACCGCGACCGGGTCGCGGTCAGCAAGTTCACCTTCGAGATGGCCGAAGCCAAGCACCTCGGCCATCTGCTGCGGGCGATCCGCAACGTCGAAGGCGTCTACGACGTGTATCGAGTGCACGCGTCGAGCTGAACCCGGCTTACTGCGAAACCGGTCCGAGGGTCGGCTTGGCGCCAAGGCCCGGATCTTTCGCGCCGCCGACGACCTTGGTGACCCGGACCGTCTTGAAGGTGAGCGCCAGCTTCGGGGCGCCACCGCCTGCCGAGCTCGACCCGTCGTTGCCGCCACTGCTCACCTGCTGCAAGATGCTCAGACCCTTGGTGACGTGCCCGACGAGCGAGTAAGACTTGCCCAGCCCCGAGTTGCTGTCCTTGGTGATGAAGAAGAACTGGCTCGACCCGCTGTGTGGCGCACCGGTGTTGGCCATGGCGATCGCCCCGGGCGAGTAGTCAGCCTTTGCGGTGTTCTCGTCAGGGCTGGTGAAGGTGGGGCCGCCGGCAGTGTCGGTGCCGCCGGATCCACATTGGACGAAGAAGATGCTGCTGTCGTCGACCCGCGGGCACGGGGTGTTGTCGTAGAACTTCTTGTCGATGAGATAGGCCAGGGCCTGCACGTTGCAGGGCGCATCCTTACCGTCCAGTGTCGCCTCGATGACACCGCGGTTGGTCGTGAAGGTGGCAACGACGTCGTTCGTCGGCGTCGGCTTCGGATCCGGCGGGAGGCCGACGTCCTTGAGGCTCGGGTTGGCCGACGCGTCCGCGGTTTGATATCCGCACGGGCCGGTGGTCTGCTTCGCAGCGAAGGTGCTGGTCGGCGACGGCGTGACCGACTGCGTGGCGCTCGGCGATTTCTTGCCGGCGGCCGGCTTCTTCGGCTTCTTGGCACTGCCGCTGCTCAGCGCGACGACGGTGACCACGATGCCGGCGATCAGCACGATCGTCATCGCGATCGAGATGATCAGCGTTTGCTTGCGGCGGCGCGCCTCACGCAGGCGGCGGTTCTGGAGTTGGCGTTCGAGATGACGGCGCTCGGCTTCTCGGCGTTGCTTGTTCGTCGGCACGGACGAGTTCCTCCTGGTCGGCGGCGCGGGGCTGCGCTCGGGGCCAAATCCCCGGCAGTCTACGGAAGCTTCCTCGGCGCTGGCTGAGGCGGATCGGTTTCGCGCTGCTCGGTAGGCTGGTTGGACTGTCCGATTTCTAGTTTGGGGTGTGTTCGGCCGTGCTCATCACGGGCTTCCCCTCGGACGTGACCGCCACGAACTGCTGGGTGGTCGCGCCGGGTGAGAGCGAGCAATGCATCGTCATCGACCCCGGCATCGGCGTGGGCGCGCAGCTGGACGAGGTAATCGCCGAGCATCACCTGCACCCGGTGGCCGTGCTGCTGACGCATGGCCATTTCGACCACACGTTCTCCGTGGTGCCGGTCTGCCAGGCCCGAGACGTCCCCGCCTACATCCATCCGCGCGACCGTGGGCAGCTGACCGATCCGTGGTCGGCGGTGGGCATGCGGGCCGGCACGCCGCTGTTCGGCTCGCTCACCTTCGCCGAGCCCGACGACGTGCGCGAGCTGGCCGACGGCGACAAGGTCAGCCTCGCCGGGATGGATTTCGCGGTGCGGCACGCACCTGGCCACACGCAGGGCTCGGTGGTGTTCGGCCTGACCGGCGCCGACGAGCCGGTCCTCTTCAGCGGCGACGTGCTGTTCGCCGGCTCGATCGGACGGGTCGATTTCCCCGGTGGCTCGATGGCCGACATGCAGCGCTCGCTGCGTGCGGTGATCGTGCCGATGGACGATGCCACGGTCGTCCACGCCGGGCATGGCCCGTCCACGACCATCGCGCGTGAACGCGCAACCAACCCGTTCCTGCAACAGCTATGACGACATCTCTGTCCGGATTCCCGGAACTGCTGCCTTCGCAACGCTTCGTCGAGCTCGCAGTCATCGACCAGCTGCGGATGACCTTCGAGCTGCACGGGTTCGCGCCGATCGAGACGCGTGCCGCCGAGCCGCTCGATTCGTTGCTGCGCAAGGGCGAGATCGACAAGGAGGTCTACGTCTTGCGCCGGCTGCAGGCCGGGGCCGAGGACGCCGATGCCGGGCTGGGTTTGCATTTCGACCTGACCGTCCCGTTCGCGCGGTACGTCCTCGAGAACGCGGGACGGCTGGAGTTCCCGTTCCGCCGTTACCAGATCCAGAAGGTGTGGCGCGGCGAGCGGCCGCAGGAGGGCCGGTATCGCGAGTTCACGCAGGCCGACATCGACGTGGTCGGGAAGGACAGCCTGCCCGTCCATCACGATGTCGAGGTGGCGCGGGTGATGGCCGAGGCGCTCGCCGGCCTGGACTTCCTGCCGCCGCTGCGCCTGCAGGTGAACAACCGCAAGTTGATCGAGGGCTTCTACCTCGGCATCGGCGCGCCCGACCCTGCGGCCGCGATGCGTGCCATCGACCGGCTCGACAAGGTGCCGCCCGATGTCGTTGCGAAGCAGCTGGTGGACGAAGCAGGCCTCACCGAGGATCAGGCCGCGCAGTGCCTCAAGCTCGCCGAGATCCGCACGTCCGACTCGTCATTCGTCTCGCAGGTCTGGGCGCTGGGTATCGCGCACGCGATGCTCGACGAGGGTCTGGACGAGCTGGCCGCGGTCATCGACGGGTGCGCCTCGATCAGCGGCGTGAGCGTCGAGGCCGACCTGCGCATCGCGCGCGGGCTCGACTACTACACCGGGACGGTGTTCGAGACCCGGATGGCCGGCTACGAGCGGCTCGGCTCGATCTGCTCGGGCGGGCGCTACGACTCGCTCGCCTCGGACGGCAAGACCACCTATCCCGGTGTCGGAATCTCGCTCGGGGTCACCCGGATGCTGATGCCGCTCTTCCAGCGCGGCGTGCTGTCGGGCTCGCGCCCCGTCCCGTCGGTCGTGCTGGTAGCACTGCCGAACGAGGACGACCGGGCGCGGTGCGACGCGCTCGCGCAGACCCTGCGGTCGCGCGGCATTGCGACCGAGGTGGCCGCGACGCCGCAGAAGTACGGCAAGCAGATCCGCTATGCCGAGCGCCGTGGCATCCCGTTCGTCTGGTTCCCGGGCGACGAGGGTGGTTCCGGCGACGAGGTCAAGGACATTCGCAGCGGCGCGCAGGGTCCGGCCGATGCCGCGGAGTGGACACCACCGATCGAAGATCTGCGCCCACAGGTGATCTCTACGGAAGAAGTGCAGTGATCAGGACACATGAGGCGGGCGCGCTGCGCGCGTCCGACGCAGGCTCGACCGTGACCCTCGCCGGTTGGGTGGCCACCCGCCGCGACCACGGTGGCGTCACCTTCATCGATGTGCGCGACGCGTCCGGTAGCGCGCAGGTTGTCCTGCGCGAGGCTGATGTCGCGCACGACCTGCGCAACGAATGGGTCGTCGCGGTCACCGGCGACGTGCGGCTGCGTCCGGAGGGCAACATCAACCCGGCCATCCCGACCGGCGAGATCGAGGTCGTCGCCTCGTCCCTCGATGTCTTGAACGAGGCGGCTGCGCTGCCGTTCCAGGTCGATGAGCACACCGAGGTGGGTGAAGAGGCGCGGCTGAAGTACCGCTACCTCGACCTGCGCAGGCCTGGTCCGGCAGCGGCGATCCGGTTGCGCTCGGCGGTCAATCGCGCGGCGCGCACCGTGCTGTGCGACCAGGGCTTCGTCGAGATCGAGACGCCGACACTGACCCGGTCGACCCCCGAGGGGGCGCGCGACTTCCTCGTGCCGGCGCGGCTGCGGCCCGGATCGTGGTACGCGCTGCCGCAGTCGCCGCAGCTGTTCAAGCAGCTGCTGATGGTCGCGGGCATGGAGCGGTACTTCCAGATCGCGCGCTGCTACCGCGACGAGGATTTCCGCGCCGACCGGCAGCCCGAGTTCACCCAGCTCGACATCGAGATGAGCTTCGTCGATCAGGACGACGTGATCGCACTGGCCGAGTCGGTGCTGGTCGCGCTGTGGAAGTTGGTCGGGCACGACGTGCCGACGCCCGTCGCGCGGATCACCTACGCCGACGCGATGGACCGTTTCGGCACGGACAAGCCCGACCTGCGGTTCGGCCTGGAGCTCGTCGACTGCACGTCGTTCTTCAAGGACACCCCGTTCCGCGTGTTCCAGGCGCCGTACGTGGGTGCGGTCGTCATGCCCGGTGGTGCTTCGCAGCCGCGGCGCACGCTCGATGCGTGGCAGGACTTCGCCAAGCAGCGCGGCCATCGCGGGTTGGCCTACGTCCTGATCGGCGATGACGGTTCGCTCAGCGGCCCGGTCGCGAAGAACCTGTCTGCCGCCGAGCGTGACGGTCTAGCCGAGCAGGTCGGCGCGTCGCCGGGTGACTGCGTGTTCTTCGCTGCCGGGGGCGGCAAGTCGGCCCAGTCGCTGCTCGGCGCGGCGCGGCTCGAGATCGGCAAGCGGCTGGGTCTGATCGACGAGTCGCAGTGGTCGTTCGTGTGGGTCGTCGATGCGCCGCTGTTCGAGCCGTCGTCCGACGCGCAGGCCGCCGGCGATGTCGCGGTCGGGTCGGGTGCGTGGACGGCCACCCACCACGCCTTCACCTCGCCCAAGCCGGAGTTCCTCGACACGTTCGACACCGATCCGGGCTCGGCACTGGCGTATGCGTACGACATCGTCTGCAACGGCAACGAGATCGGCGGTGGCTCGATCCGTATCCACCGCCGCGACGTGCAGCAGCGCGTGTTCGCGGTGATGGGGCTCGACCAGGCCGAGGCACAAGCCAAGTTCGGCTTCCTGCTCGACGCGTTCAAGTACGGCGCGCCACCGCACGGCGGCATCGCGTTCGGGTGGGACCGGATCTGCGCGCTGCTCTCGGGCACCGAGTCGATCCGCGACGTGATCGCGTTCCCGAAGACCGGCGGCGGCTACGACCCGCTCACCGGCGCGCCCGCGCCGATCACCCCCGAGCAGCGCAACGAGGCCGGCATCGATTGGGAGCCCGAAGACTGATCCTCCGGTTTTCCCCGGGCGTGGCCGGTTCGGGTGGCTCGAACCGGACGCCAGCGGGGAAGTCCGGGCCTGCCCCAGGCGCTTTGTCCCGCCAATCCGCGCTGCGACCGGCCCGGCAGCGTGGCTACGCGGGGCAAAGCTCGGTTTGCGGATCCCCGGTCGATACAGCGACCGTGCTGGGTGCAAACCGACCATCACGTCCGGACGGCGCTGCTCACTCACCGG
This sequence comes from Jatrophihabitantaceae bacterium, assembly GCA_035656595.1. Lineage (GTDB taxonomy): Bacteria > Actinomycetota > Actinomycetes > Mycobacteriales > Jatrophihabitantaceae > RYN-133. Next base: position 16,857 of record DASRSG010000245.1, read on the forward strand.
TGACCAGGTGCAGCAGGGCGAGGCCGTAGGCCTCGGTGGCGTCGGGGTCGGTGGTGACGACCTCGCGGCCGGCCACCTCGATCACCACGCACCAGTCCTCGCCGGAGCGCTCCAGCCGGCGGAACGTGGCGCCGAGCCGCTCGCGCACCTGCGCCTCGCTGGGCAGCCACACCGAGTTGTGCGCCTCGATCGAGTCCAGCGCCCACTCGACCGTCCCGTTGAACCCGATCACCGAGCCGCCGGGGAAGTCGTGCATCTCGACGGTCATGTCCGAGATCGTGAACACCTCGTTGTCCATGTCTCGGTCGGCCACGACGAACCGGTCACCGGGCGCCGGATCCCACCGCAGCCCGCCGTCGCGCAGCTTGCGGGCCAGTGCCACCGAGATCATGCCGTCCAGCGTATGGGCAGCCGTTTCACGCCGCGCTGGAAGTTCGACCGCAGGTAGGACGGATCGCCTGCGCCCTCGATCCACGACGTGCGCCGCAACAACTCGCTGAACAGTGCGCGCATCTGGGTGCGTGCGAGATGGGCGCCGAGGCAGAAGTGCGGCCCGTGCCCGAAGACCAGGTGCGGGTTCGGCTTGCGCGTGATGTCGAAGTCGCACGGATGGTCAAAGACCGCCGGATCGCGATTGGCTGCGATGAACGAGACGACCACCTTGTCGCCGGCCGACACGGACACCGGCCCGAGGTCGACCGTGCGGGTCGCGGTGCGTCGGAACACCATCACCGGCGTCCACCACCGCAGCATCTCGTCCACTGCGGTGTCGAAGAGCGCGGCGTCCGCGCGCAACGCCTGCTGCGCTTCGGGATGCGCGAGGAGCGCGATCATGCCGCCCGGCAGCCCGTTGCGCAGCGTCTCGTTGCCGGCGACGGCGAACAGCCAGAACATGTTCTCGAACTCCTCGACCGAGACCCGGCCGCCCCCGTCGTCGAGTTGCGCGAGCAGGATCGACATCACGTCGGCGCCCGGATCGATGCGCTTCGCGTCGCCGAGCAGGTGCGCGTAGCGGTAGAGGTCGGGCATCCCGGCCCGGCTGCGCGGGTCGGGCATCCGTCCCGATGCATCAGGCGAGGGACGCACGGCCACCGCCTGCTGCGCCAGCATCGTGCCCGACGACGCGTCGAAGGATGCCGACACCGCGTAGTCGGGATCGAGGAAGCCGATCACCCGGTTCGACCAGTCGAACATCAGCCAGCGGTCGGACGAGGGCACGCCGAGCACATCGGCGAGGGCGAGCAGCGGCAGATCGGCCGCGACGTCCTTGGCGAAGTCGCACTCGTTGGCACCTGCCAGCATGCGATCGACGATCGCCGAGGAGTGTGCTTCGATCCGCGCCTCGAGCGCTGCCACCGCGCGCGGCGTGAACGACTGCGCCACCATCCGCCGCAACCGCGAGTGCTCCGGCGGGTCCATGTTCAGCATCATGCGTTGCACGTAGGCGAGGTCGGCATGGCTCGCCGGATCGCGGATCTGCGTGCCGCCGAGTGTGGACGAGAACGTCGCCGGATCGCGCAGCACCGCGGTGACCAATGCGTGGTCGAACACGAGGTGATAACCAGGCCCGGCCGGCAGGCCCGGCAATGCCGGCTCGTCGATCCAGGCGACCGGGCCGTCCGCACGAAGCGACTCGATCAGCCCGAACGGGACGCCGGTTACGTACGTCCCAGGATCGTGCAGCGCGGCGGTCACGCGAGCGTCGAGAGCGTCTTCTCGATCGAGGTCACCAGCGCGACCGGAGCCTCGAACATCGCGTAGTGCCCGGCGTTGGTCTGCACGTCCAGCTCACAGCCGGGCAGCTGGGCCAGCCAGGTCGCCTGCATCGTGTCCGCGCCGAGGGCCGGGTCGTGCTCGCCCACGATCGCCTTCACCGGGACGGACGGGACGGGCAGCTCGGAGGCGAAGTCGTACTTCGCCCACGACGCCAGGTAGGCGCCGAACGCCTCGCGGGTCGACGCGGCGACAGAGAACGCGACCATCTGGTTGATCCACGTCGCTGACTGCCGGTTGCCGGTGGTGAAGTCGATGATCGCGTAGCGGTTGCCGTCGTTCTGCGCGGCGCCGTCGAATAGTCCCCAGCTCTGCTCGTCGAACGGCACGCCCGACGCCGGCACCGGACTGATGCCGAGCACCGCGGTCACCCGGTCGGGGACGTTGGCGAACACACGCAGCGCGGCCGAGCCGCCCATCGAATGGCCGACCAGCGCGAACCGGTCCCAGCCGAGGTCGTCTGCCAGCTGCACCGTGTCGGCTGCGATCTCTTCGATCGTGTACGCGCCGGGCTCGTCGCGCCGCGCGCCGTAGCCGCGGTAGTCGAGGAAGGAGTAGCTGTAGGCATCCTGATCGATGAGGTCGGGCAGCATGCCCCAACCGGTGGCCGAGCCGAACCAGCCATGCAGCGCGATCACCCTGATCGGACCCGAACCCACCACTGTCTGCGGAATCGTCATGGCCGCGACGCTAGCGTGCCGATCGCGATTTCTCGACGGTCTGCGCTGCGTTTCGCCAACCAACCAAGCGCTTGCTACGCTACGGAACGTGCCCGACAAGCCGATGACCGAGAGCGACGTCATCGCCGAGCTGCGCTCCGGCATGACGATCGGCATCGGCGGCTGGGGATCGCGCCGCAAGCCGATGTCGCTCGTGCGCGCGCTGCTGCGCTCGGACGTCACCGACCTCACCGTCGTCTCCTACGGCGGGCCGGACGTCGGCCTGCTGTGCGCGGCCGGCAAGATCAAGCGGCTCGTCTACGGCTTCGTCTCGCTTGACTCGATCCCGCTCGAGCCGCATTTCCAGGCGGCCCGGCAGTCCGGCGCGATCCAGGTCAGCGAGTACGACGAGGGCATGCTGCAGCTCGCCCTCTACGCCGCAGCGACCCGAGTGCCGTTCCTGCCCACCCGATCCGGGCTTGGCTCGGACGTGTTGCGCGTCAACCCCGAGCTGCGCACTGTGGTCTCGCCCTATGACGACGGCGAGGAGCTGGTCGCTGTCCCCGCGCTGCACCTGGATGCCGCGCTCGTGCACCTGAACCGGGCCGATGCGCGCGGCAACGCGCAGTTCCTCGGACCCGATCTCTACTTCGACGACCTGTTCTGCGCCGCTGCCGAACGCGCCTATCTCTCGTGCGAACGCATCGTCCCCACCGCCGAGATGGCCGCCGCCAGCCCGACCACCATGCGCATCAGCCGGTGGATGGTCGCCGGCGTCGTCGAGGCCCCCCACGGTGCGCACTTCACCTCCTGCGTCCCCGACTACGGGCGCGACGAGGCGTTCCAGGCCGAGTACGTTCGCGCGGCCAAGGACGCGGAGCTGTGGCCGCAGTTCGTCGAGAAGTACTTGTCCGGCGACGAGGCTTCGTATCAGGCGGCCGTAGCGTGACCACCAGGGCTGATGTCTGCGTCGTGGCCTGCGCGGACGCGTGGCGTGGCGACGGCGAGATCCTGGCCAGCCCGATGGGGACGACGCCGTCGATCGGCGCGCGATTGGCCCGCGCGACGTTCGAGCCCGACCTGCTGCTCTCCGACGGCGAGGCCTACTACATCGAGGGGACGTGGCCGGTCGGCGCGCCCGCGCCGGACGGAGCGATCGAGGGCTACCTGCCGTACCGGTCGGTGTTCGATCTCGTCTGGTCGGGGCGGCGACACGTGATGATGGGCCCGAGCCAGATAGACCGGTTCGGAAACGCGAACATCTCCGCGATCGGCGACTTCGACCGTCCCACCCGGCAATTGTTGGGCGCGCGCGGTGCGCCGGGCAACACGGTCAACCACCCGACGAGCTACTGGGTGCCGCGCCACCTGCCGCGCACGTTCGTGTCGCGCGTGGACATGGTGTCCGGCGTGGGCTACGACAGCGCCGAGAAGGCCGGTCCGTCCGCGAGCCGATTCCTCGACCTGCGGCGGGTGGTCACCAACCTGGCGGTGCTCGACTTCGCGACGCCTGACCACAGCATGCGGCTGGCTTCGCTGCATCCCGGTGTGAGCGTCGACGAGGTCGTGGCGAACACCGGGTTCGACCTCGTCATCGACGCGCACGTCCCGACAACGCGCGAGCCGACAGGTGATGAACTGCGGCTCATAAGCGGCGTGCTCGACCCGCGCGGCTTCCGCACGAAAGAGGTCCCAGCGTGACCGCACCCGCTTTGCACACCGTTGCGTGCGATCTGTTCGACGTGCGCTATCCGATCGTGCAGACCGGCATGGGCTGGGTGTCGACGCCGGAACTCACCGCGGCCACCGCGAATGCCGGCGGGTTGGGCATCCTTGCCAGCGGCACGCTGTCGCTCGAAGAGACCGATGCAGCGATCGCGCGCACCAAGGAACTGACCGGCAACAGCTTCGGCGTCAACATGCGTGGAGATTCGCCCGACGTCGCCGAGCGGGCCGGGTTGCTCGTCAAGCATGGCGTGCGGGTGGCGTCGTTCGCGTTGGCACCCAAGGAGAAAGTGATCCGCGATCTTAAGGAGGCCGGTCTCGTCGTCGTGCCGTCGGTCGGCGCGCGCCGGCACGCCGAGAAGGTCGCGGCGTGGGGTGTCGACGCGGTCATCGTGCAGGGCGGCGAGGGCGGCGGCCACACCGGCGCCGTCCCCACGTCCATCTTGTTGCCGCAGGTGGTCGACGCGGTCGGCATCCCGGTGATCGCCGCCGGTGGCATGAGCAGTGGCCGCGGACTGGTCGCGGCATTGGCGTACGGCGCGGCCGGCATCGCGATGGGCACCCGCTTCCTGCTCACGAGCGATTGCGTCGTGCCCGACAACGTGAAGCAGCAGTACTTGAAGAGCACTGTGAACGACACGGTGGTGACCAATGTGCTCGACGGCGTTCCGCAACGAGTGCTGCGTACCGAGTTCGCCGAAAAGCTCATCGCCGGTAACTCCGCGTCACGGCTGGCCCGTTCGGCGCGGCATGCGGTGGCGTTCCACAAGCTGTCCGGCAGCACCTGGCGCAACATGGTGCGTGAGGGCCTAGCGATGAAGAAGAGCCACGAGCTCGGCTGGGTTCAGGTGCTGATGGCGGCGAACACGCCGATGATGCTGCGCGCGAGCATGGTCGAGGGACGGGTCGATCTCGGCACCCTGGCAAGTGGCCAGGTCGCCGGCGTGATCGACGACCTGCCGAGCTGCGCCGAGCTGATCGACCGGATCATGGCCGAAGCCGACGACGTGCTGACCACCCTTTGCAAAGCGTAACGGAGTGTTTCGACATGACTGAGAACCGTCGCGACGTCATTCTCGACAAGGCTGCCGCGCTGTTCGCGCACAAAGGCGTCGCGGCGACCACGGTTCGTGAGATCGCCGACAGCGTCGGCCTGTTGTCGGGCAGCCTCTATCACCACTTCGAATCGAAGGACGCGATCGTCGACGAGGTGCTGCGCAGCTACCTCACCGATCTGCAGGCGCGCTACGGCCGTGTGGTCGACGAAGGCCACGATCCGCGCACCACGATCGAGAACCTCGTGCATGCCTCGCTCGAGACCGTCGAGTCGCATCCGTACGCCACCGAGATCTACCAGAACGACTACAACCTGCTGCACGACCAGCCACGGTTCCGCTATCTCAAGTCGACCAGCGCGCAGGTACAGAAGACCTGGCTCGACGTGATCAATGCCGGTGTCGCGAGCGGCGTGTTCCGTTCCGACATCGACCCGCAGATCCTGTACCGCATCCTGCGCGACGTGGTGTGGCAATCGGTGCGCTGGTACCGGCCGACACCGGGACACACGCTACGCCAACTGGCCGACGACTGCACGTCGCTGCTGCTCGACGGCATGGCTACCAAGCCGGGCGCGCGCCGCCGCACGAAGGCCAGTTGATGGCGCGCACCGGCCCGCCGCCCCGTCCCCACGACAGTCACGGACTGCTGGCGGGACGGACGGTCGTCGTCACCGCTGCAGCCGGCACCGGCATCGGCTTCGCCGCGGCCCGGAGGTGCGCCGAGGAAGGCGCGCGGGTCGCGATCAGCGACTGGCACGAGCGGCGCCTCGGCGAGGCGGCCGACAAGCTCGCCGACCTCACCGGCGACAAGCCGCTGGCCGTGGTGTGCGACGTGACGGTCGAGGAGCAGGTGCAGCACCTGTTCGACAGCGTCGCGGCCGAGTACGGCGCAGTAGACGTGGCGGTGAACAACGCCGGCCTCGGCGGCGACACCACGCTGATCGACA
>DASRSG010000246.1:0-10462 GCA_035656595.1 Jatrophihabitantaceae bacterium
TATCGCCGACGGCTGCCTGGCCCTCGGCACCCCGGTCACCGGCGGCAATGTCAGCTTCTACAACCAGACCGGCACCACCCCGATCCTGCCGACTCCGGTGCTCGGCGTGCTCGGTGTCATCGACGACGTCAACCGCCGCACCCCGCAGGCCTTCCGCACTGACGGGGCGACGATCTACCTGCTCGGCGAGACCCGCGACGAGTTCGGCGGCTCGGAGTGGGCCTACTTCGTGCACGGCTACCTCGGCGGCCACCCGCCGGTGGTCGACTTCGCGCGCGAGCAGTTGCTCGCCGACGTCCTGATCAACTCATCGCGTGACGCGCTGATCGACTCGGCACACGATCTTGCCGAGGGCGGTCTGGCACAGGCCCTCGTCGAAGCGGCCCTGCGCGGCGACAGCGGTGTTCGGCTCGTGCTGCCAGAGGGCCTCGACCCGTTCGTCGCGCTGTTCAGCGAATCAACGGGACGGGCCGTGGTGTCGGTGCCGCGCAGCGAAGAAGTCCGGTTCACCGACATGTGCGCGGCGCGTGGACTGCCCGCGGCGCGGATCGGCGTCATCGACGTGCTGGCGCCGACCCTGGACGTCCAGGGTCACTTCTCGATCCCGTTGCGCGAGCTGCGCACGGCATGGACGAGCACGTTGCCGGCCCGTTTCGACAGATGACCGGACGGGTTGACGCTGAGGTCAAGTCGTACCACGCGCAGTGCGTCCTGCTCGCGGACTGGCTGGCGGGGCTGCCCGCGGAGGCGTTCGCAGCGCCGTCCGTGCTGCCCGGCTGGGACGTGCGCACGCTGGTCGCCCACATCGTCGCTACCAAGGCCGGCCTCGCCGAGCGAATCGCGACGCGCGTGAGCGGACCGGCCCAGCCGGTTGCCGACTACGTCCGCGCATTCGCGCTGGCCGCCGCAGACATCACCGCCCAGGCGATCGCGAGCACCGGTGATCAGTCACCCGACGACCTGGTAGCTGCGCTGCGCTCGCCGATCGATACCGCACCCGCCCCGGACAGTGCGGTGATCGACGGACCGCGTGGCGCGATCACCGCTCTCGACTTCGCCCGCACCAGGCTGATCGACCTGGTCGTGCACTGCGACGACTTCAGCCGGTCGCTGGCCGACCGCGACCCGGTTCGGCTGCACCGCCCTGCATTGGCCTCGACCACGCGCGCGCTCGCCGAGATTCTCGCTGCGCAGGCGCCGGGACGATCGGTCGAGGTACGGGTGCCGCCGTTCGTCGCGGTGCAGGCGATCGCCGGACCGCGCCACACCCGAGGCACGCCGCCCAACGTCGTCGAGACCGATCCGCTGACCTGGCTGCGGCTGGCCACCGGACGGCTGGCGTTCGCCGGCGCGGTCGCAACGGGCGCGGTAAAGGCCAGTGGCCTCCGCGCCGATTTGAGCAGCCACCTTCCGCTCCTGGCGTAGCGCTTTTCCCCGGGCGTGACCGGTTTGCTGCGCCGAAACCGGACGCCCGCGGGGAAGACCGATTGTCGGTTCGGAACTCTTCCCCGGGCGTGACCGGTTTGCTGCGCCGAAACCGGACGTCCGCGGGGAAAAGTGGTCGTCGTGCGGGTGAACTCACGCGGGTCGCCCCGGATTTGGTCGGGCCCCGCCCGTAGACTCAACCCGTGGCCCGAGGCGATGGACTCCTTACCCACGACCTCAACCCCGCCGATAAGGGACCCCAGGACGCCTGCGGCGTGTTCGGTGTCTGGGCGGCCGGCGAGCAGGTCGCCAAGCTCACCTACTTCGGCCTGTACGCGCTGCAGCACCGCGGCCAGGAAGCGGCCGGGATCGCGGTCAGTGACGGCAGCGCGCTGGTCGTCTACAAGGACCTCGGCCTGGTGAGCCAGGTCTTCGACGAAGCCACCCTGGCCACCCTGCAGGGCCACCTCGCGGTCGGCCACACCCGCTACTCGACCACCGGCTCGACGACGTGGGAGAACGCCCAGCCCAGCTTTCGCACCACGCCGGCGGGCACCGGTCTCGCGCTCGGCCACAACGGCAACCTCGTCAACACCGTCGATCTTTTCGCCGAAGCCCGCGACGCCGGCATCCTGCGCCAGAACATGCTCGGTGCCACCACCGACTCCGACCTGCTGACCGCGTTGCTCGCCGCGTACCCGGACGTCAGCGTCGAGCAGGCCGCGATGGAGGTCTTGCCCAAGCTGCGCGGCGCGTTCTCCCTCGTCTTCATGGACGAGCACACCCTCTACGCCGCCCGCGACCCCCAGGGCGTGCGTCCCCTCGTCCTCGGCCGGCTCGAACGCGGCTGGGTGGTCACCTCGGAAACCGCGGCGCTGGACATCGTCGGCGCCAGTTACGTCCGCGAGATCGAGCCGGGCGAGCTGATCGCCATTGACGAGGACGGCCTGCGCTCGCAGCACTTCGCGAACGCGGCCCCGAAGGGCTGCCTGTTCGAGTACGTGTACCTGGCCCGCCCCGACACCACCATCGCCGGGCGCAATGTGCACTCGGCACGTGTCGAGGTCGGCCGCCGGCTGGCGAAGGAGCACCCGGCCGACGCCGATCTCGTCATCCCGGTGCCCGAGTCCGGCACGCCGGCCGCGATCGGGTACGCCGAAGCGTCCGGCATCCCGTACGGGCTCGGGCTGGTGAAGAACGCCTACGTCGGGCGTACCTTCATCCAGCCGTCGCAGACGATCCGCCAGCTCGGCATCCGGCTCAAGCTCAACCCGCTGCGCGACGTCATCCGCGGCAAACGGCTGGTCGTCGTGGACGACTCGATCGTGCGCGGCAACACCCAGCGCGCGTTGGTGCGGATGCTGCGCGAGGCGGGCGCCGTCGAGGTGCACGTGCGCATCTCGTCGCCGCCGGTGAAGTGGCCCTGCTTCTACGGCATCGACTTCGCGTCCAAGGCCGAACTCGTCGCGAACGGATTGGACGTCGACGGCATCCGGCACTCGATCGGTGCCGATTCGCTCGGCTATGTCTCCCTCGACGGGCTGGTCGCGGCGAGCGAGCAGCCCCGCAGCCGACTGTGCATGGCCTGCTTCGACGGGCATTACCCGATCGAGATCCCCGACGTCGTCGGCAAGCACGTCCTCGAGGGCATCGAGCGGGGCGTGGAGAAGGTCGAGCATGCCGCGGGCTACGCCGCTGAAGACGCGCTGACCAGGCCGTGATCGCCGCGTGACCTCCTATGCCGCCGCCGGAGTGGACATCGAGGCGGGCGATCGCGCCGTCGAACTGATGAAGGCCGCGGTCAAGCGGACGGCGCGGCCCGAGGTGCTCGGCGGGCTGGGCGGTTTCGCCGGGCTGTTCAAGATGGATCTGGGCAGGTACCCGAACCCGGTCCTGGCCAGCTCGACCGACGGGGTGGGCACGAAGATCGCGATCGCGCAGGCCCTGGATCGCCATGACACCATCGGCATCGACCTGGTCGCGATGGTGGTCGACGACCTGGTGGTCGTCGGCGCCGAGCCGCTGTTCCTGTCCGACTACATCGCGACCGGCAAGGTCGTGCCGGAAAAGATCGCGGCCATCGTCAGCGGCATCGCCGAGGGCTGCGTGCAAGCCGGCTGCGCCCTCGTCGGCGGCGAGACCGCAGAGCATCCCGGGGTGATGCGGCCCGACGAGTACGACGTGTCCGGGACGGGCGTGGGCGTGGTCAACGCCGATGCGGTGCTCGGTGCGCACCGCGTGTGCGCCGGGGATGTGCTGATTGCGCTCGGTTCCTCCGGGCTGCACTCCAACGGCTACTCCCTCGTGCGGCACGTGCTGCTCGAGCAGGCTGGGCTCGCGCTCGACGCCACGCCCGAACCGCTCGAGGGCGGCACGCTCGGCGACGAACTACTTACACCGACCCGCATCTACGCCCAGGACTGCCTGGCGCTCGCAGCCGAAGCCGGTGCCCACGCGTTCGCCCACGTGACCGGCGGCGGGTTGGCCGGCAATCTGGCCCGGGTGCTGCCGGCCGGCCTCACGGCAGCCGTCGACCGCGCCACCTGGGCACCGCCGGGCATTTTCACACTGATCGCCGAGACCGGCAGCGTGTCACGGGCGCAGATGGAGCTGACGTTCAACCTTGGTGTCGGGATGGTCGCGGTCGTCCCAGCCGAGCGGCAGGCCGACGCCCACAGCGTCCTCGCGGGCCGGGGCATCGCGTCCTGGCAGCTCGGCGAGCTAGGTGAGACACACACAAAACACACCTCACTTGATTCACTGGGACAGGTGCAAATGGCAGCGAATTACGGCGGAACCGCTGGATTCTGGCGTTAAACGCCCAGACAAGGCGTCTTAGTTACGTCACGAAGGTACTCAGATGCAGGGCGCGAACTAGACGTATCCGGAACGGCCTATTTTGCCAGGTGATTGCCGGTGCAACGGACTTGCGGAGAGACCGTTCAAAGCTCAACGAAAACCCGGGGCAAACCTCAACAATGCGTCAAGGGTTACGCAAGGACGATCGATTCGGGTGGAATCGCCAGTCAGCGCCGGTTAGTGACCGGACTGCGCCCAGTCGTCTTCGTCGTCGTCTTCGTCCGCGTCGGCAGCAACATCGCCGCCCGCCTCCGGAGAGCCCGCCAGCTCGCGCTGAAGCGCGTCGAGGTCGGTGAAATGGGAGTTGTACTTAAGCTCCCGAGCGACTTTTTGCTGCTTTGCCTTGGCACGGCCGCGCCCCATGGCTCGACCCCCTCGCTTACCCGGTCATCCGGCGTGGTGTGGCGCCGCGGGCGGCGCAGACAACACAGCCGGGGAAATTGGCATCCTCGTGGGATCAAGACTACCGCGCGCGAAACCTCAGCGGCACGCAGGACAAGCGCATCGAATGTGATGTCCGCACTGCCCGCTTAAGTCCGATTTAAGGGTCAGGACGATTCGGACACCGAGCCACGCGTGGCACACAGTGGACACGAACAACTTTCCGCGTGGGCAGACAACTTCTGCGTATGCATACTTGCCACGTACCGCGGTACAGGACCCGCGATACGCACCCAAGGCGGTTCAGCTGACAACTTTCCTGTCACCGAAGCGAGTTGGGCACCAACCTTCAGTAATCCCCAGAAAGGGGCCCCGATGACGACTCCCCGTCACCGCCCGGAATCCGAGCCGCTGCTCACCCCGTCCGAGGTCGCGACGCTGTTCCGCGTCGACCCGAAGACGGTCACGCGGTGGGCGAAGGCCGGCAAACTCACCTCCATCCGCACGCTCGGCGGTCACCGCCGGTACCGGGAGTCCGAGGTCCGTTCGCTGCTCGAGGGCAACACCCACGCGACGATCGACGCCTAAGAGGCACCTTCGCTCGATCACGCACTACGCGACGGCAACGCCGCACCGATTCGTCGGTGCGGCGTTTTCGCTGTCTGGGTGCACACAGGCGCGGCGTCGGGGCCGATCGAGCTGTGCGCGAACTGAAGCCTGGTGAGTGACGCGTTTGCTTTTCCGGGCCGACCGGAGTAGATAGTTGTATCAAGCAACTAGTTGTATCCACCAAGCAAAGGACGGCCGTCATGGCAGAAGCGCTGGCTCTCGGCGCGGACACCCCGGCCGCGGCCGTCTCCGAAGTCGCCGACAACTTCGTCGCGCTAATGCGCTCGTTCGGACGGGTCAAGGCCCGCTTCATCGCCGCCGCCGAGCACAACATGGAGTGGTCGGCGCAGGTCATCCTGCGCCATCTCGCCGGGCACGGTCCGATGCGGGCGAGCGCGCTTTCTGACTGCCTGCAGTCCGACCCGTCCACCGTGAGCCGCCAGGTGGCCGCGCTGGTCAAGGACGGCCTGCTCGAGCGCCGCGCCGATCCCGAGGACGGCCGCGCCAGCATCCTCGTCCTCACCGCCAAGGCCGATGACGTCATCGCCGAGCACGAGCAGCGGCGCCTGCAGCACTTCGCCGCGATGCTCGCAGGCTGGAGCGAGCGCGACCTGCGCCGCTTCGCCGACCTGCTGTCGCGCTTCACCACTGACTTCGAGAACACCAGCAGCACGATGAGCAGCACCATCGCACCCGAGCGGACCGCAGCCCGGTCCGACTCGGCGGAAGGGAAAAACTGATGTCCGCCCCTGCAACGACGACCACCCTTGATACCGGTGGTGGCTTGTCGCACAAGCAGATCCTGACGATCCTGTCCGGCCTGATCCTCGGCATGTTCCTCGCCGCGCTCGACCAGATGATCGTCTCGACTGCCATCCGCACGATCGGTGACGACCTGCACGGCCTGTCCGTGCAAGCGTGGGTTACCACCGCCTTCCTGATCACCTCGACGATCGCCACGCCACTGATGGGCAAGCTGTCCGACATCTACGGACGCAAGCCGCTGTTCATGCTCGCGATCACGATCTTCATCCTCGGCTCGGCGCTGTGCGGTGTCGCGCACTCGATGTACCAGCTCGCGGCCTTCCGCGCGTTCCAGGGCATCGGTGCCGGTGGCCTGTTCCCGCTGGCCCTGGCGATCATCGGCGACATCATCCCGCCGCGCCAGCGCGCCCGGTACCAGGGCTACTTCATGGCGGTGTTCGCCACCGCGTCGGTGCTCGGCCCGGTCGCCGGCGGGTTCTTTGCCGGCCAGGCCAGCATCCTGGGCATCTCGGGCTGGCGCTGGATCTTCTACATCAACGTGCCGATCGGCATCCTCGCGCTGGTCGTCGTGCAGGCCGTGCTCAAGCTCGACCACGTCAGGCGCGATCACCGCATCGACTGGACCGGCGCCGGCATGCTGGTCGTCGGCCTCGTCCCGCTGCTGGTCATCGCCGAGCAGGGTCGTACCTGGGGCTGGGACAGCGCCAGCGCGCTGATCTGTTACGTGCTCGGCGCGATCGGCCTGGTCGCCTTCGTGTGGGTCGAGCGCAAGATGGGCGACGAGGCGTTACTGCCCCTGCGCCTGTTCAAGAACGGCGTTTTCTCGGTTGGTTCGAGCCAGTCGTTCGTCGTCGGTATGGGCATGTTCGGCGGCATGGTGTCCATCCCCCTCTACCTGCAGATCGTCAAGGGCGCCTCGCCGACCAAGGCCGGCCTGCTGATCTTGCCGATGGTCGCCGGCATCATGGCGTCCTCGTTGCTCGCCGGCCAGGTGACCTCGCGGACCGGGCGCTACAAGATTTTCCCCGTCGTCGGTTCGGTGCTGCTCGTCATCGGCCTGCTGCTGATGTCGACCGTCGGCGCCGACACCCCGCTCTGGCAAACCGACCTGTTCATGCTGGTCTTCGGCTCGGGTCTCGGCATGAACATGCAGAGCATCGTGCTGGCGATGCAGAACGCGGTCGATCCGCGTGACATGGGCGTCGCCACCTCGGCGGTCACCTTCTTCCGGCAGGTCGGCGGCTCGATGGGGACGGCGATCTTCCTGTCCATCCTGTTCTCCAGCGCCGGAACCAACATCGCCGAGAACCTGCACAAAGCCGGCGTGCCGGCGTCGGCCACCGGGGTCGATCTGAACGACACCAGCAAGCTCGCCGGCCTGCCGCCGCAGATCAAGCATCCGATCCTGGTCGGGTTCTCCGATGCGATGGATCTCGTGTTCCTGGTGGGGGCATGCGTGCTGGCGATCGCGGTCGTGCTGTCGGTGATGCTCAAGGAGGTGCCGCTGCGTACCCAGTCGGGCCTGCAGGCGGCGCGTGCGGCAGCCGCCGCGACCGACCCCGACATGCCCGATGCCGGCGGCGCGACCCACGCTCCGGAGACGATTGATCCGACACCGGCCGGCAAACGTCTGTAGCGCGTTTGCGCCGGCTTCGGCGTGGGCCACGCCGCCGATCACGATGTTTCGCGCAAGGCCCATCGCGTGGCAGTGTGCTGCGCGTGAGTGTGTCGACGCATGTCCTGGATGCAGTGCGCGGCCGGCTGCTCAGCCCGTACTCCTACTCCACCTATCGGGGGTCATGACTGTGTTCGTCCTTGACGGAGCGAGCGTGGCGACGTGCGACGCGGCTGGAACCGAGATCGCCACCGGCTACGTGGTGGTCGACGGCAACCGGGTCGCCGCGGTCGGCGGCGGCAGCGTGCCCGACGCGTACCGCGACGCCGAACGTATCGACGCCGGCGGGTGCCTCGTGACGCCCGGCCTCGTGAACACCCACCATCACCTGTACCAGTGGGCCACCCGCGGTTACGCGACCGACGCCACGCTGTTCCAGTGGCTCGACACGCTCTACCCGATCTGGGCGCGGCTCGACGAGGACCTCGTGCACGCGGCGGCCGGGGCGAACCTCGGATGGCTCGCGTTGAGCGGCTGCAGCACGACGACCGACCACAACTACGTGTTCCCGCGCAACGGTGGCGACCTGCTGGGCGCAGAGATCCGTGCTGCCCAGCAGATCGGTGTCCGCTTCCACCCCACGCGCGGGTCGATGAACCTCGGCGTCTCGGACGGCGGCCTGCCGCCCGACGAGGTGGTCGAGGAGCACGACGCCGTGCTCGCCGCATCGGCCGAGGCGATCGCGAGGTGGCACGACCCGTCCTTCGACTCGATGCTGCGGATCGCGCTCGCGCCGTGCTCGCCGTTCTCGGTCACCGGCGAACTGATGCGCGACAGTGCCGCGCTGGCGCGCGAGCACGGTGTGCGGCTGCACACCCATCTCGCCGAGACCGCCGACGAGGATGCCTTCTGTGTCGCCCAGTTCGGCCGCACGCCGGCGGAGTATGTCGACGAGCTGGGCTGGCTCGCGCCCGACGTCTGGCTCGCGCATTGCGTGCACCTGTCCGACGACGCGATCGCCCGCTTCGCCGCGACGGGCACGAGCGTGGCCCACTGCCCGACGTCCAACGGACGCCTCGGCGCCGGCGTCGCGCGGACGCATGACCTGCTCGCAGCCGGTGTCACGGTCGGGCTGGGCACCGACGGCGCGGCGTCGAACGAGTCGGGCCGGCTCAGTGACGAGCCGCACCAGGCCCTGCTCGCCGCGCGCGGGGCGGGCGGGCCGCTCGCGCTGGATGTCCGGCAGGCGCTGCGGCTGGCCACGATGGGTGGTGCGGGCTGCCTGGGCCGGCAGGACGAGATCGGCTCGCTCGAACCGGGCAAGCTGGCCGACCTCGCGGTGTGGCGGCTGGACGGGCTCGGGATCGCCGGCATCGCCGACCCGGTGTGCGCGCTCGTCCTCGGCATGGCGCCGCTGGATCGATTGATCGTCAACGGCGAAACGGTCGTGGCTGGCGGTGCGCTGCAAAGTGCCGACTCGGCCGAACTCGCGGCTGCCGCGGCGCGGGCAAGCGCCCGAATAGCGAGCGCCTGAAGTTCGGCCCGGCAGTGCTCAGACGGTCTGGACCGCCCGGAGCAACGTGTCCGCAGCGCGGTCAGGGTCCGGTGAGACGAGGACGAAGCCGCAACCGGCCGCAGTCGCTGCGCCGTCAGTGTCCGGGTTGTCTCCGATCATCAACGCGTCGGAAGGTTCGACCCCGAGCTCGGCGCAGGCCAACCGGAAGATCGCCGGGTCGGGCTTGAGCACCCCGCGTTCGTCGGACAGCACGAGCGCGTCGAGCAGGGTCTCGACACCGTAAGCGTGCAGCACCGGACGCGGATCCCAGCCGATGTTGCTCACCAGTGCGGTAGCGACGCCGCGCTCGCGCAGGTCGTGCAAGACGCGCACGGTGTCGGCGAACGGGTGCCAGGCCGCCGGTAGCACACCGCGCTCGTACAGCGCGTGCGCCTGCTCAGCGGTCAGGCCGGCGTGCTCGGCCAGCCCCGAGTACGCGGCTCGATGCGCCGCGCGGGACAGATCGCGCCGGCCCCACACCTCGGCCAGCCGCCCCGGCAGATCGGCCGGCGTACCGCTGCCGTTGATCGCGCCCCATCGTTCGAGGGCGGGCGCGAACCGCGCAAAATCCGTACCCAGCACGGTCGTTACGGCGGTGCGGGCGTCCTCGATGAAGAACAGCGTGCCGGTGAAGTCGAACAACACCGCGGGTCGGGCCACTGAGGCACCGTACCTACCCGGCTACTGCACCAACCTCGGGCCGGTCGCGCCGTGATGCGCCGCTGCTGAATCCAGCTCGCCCGGCCGCTCGAACCCCTCGAAGCCTTCGAACAGCTCGAAACTGTCCACGATCTCGAAATCGGGCCGACGCCGGACGTGCGATTCGCGGCGGAAGACGAAGTGCCCGATCAGTGCGAGGACAGCGACACCGGCGACCATCAAAGCGATCGGCCACAAGATCGTCGAGCTCGGTGAGCCCAACGCGGCAAGCTCGACCTCCCGCCCCGACAGCATCGCTCGATCATCCAGTAGCTGACGACCGGTCTCAAACGCTGTCGGAAGATTCCTTTTGGTCGGTGTCTGGTTCGGCGGCGTCGGGCGGGACGAGCGGGCGGGCGAGAGCCCAGGCCGCGAAGCATGCGCCGAAGATCAGCATGCCGATTCCGGCCCAGAGGTTGATGTTGATGTTGCCGCTGCGCGCGCGGTCGGTGGCGCCGTTGAACGCCAGCCCCCAGATCAGGCAGATGATGCCGTAGCCACCGAACAGCGCCGCGATGATCGTGCGGATGTCGAAGAGGATGTCTCGCCGCGTC